>ONRS01000095.1 GCA_900320255.1 uncultured Prevotellaceae bacterium | reverse complement strand
GGCAATCTGCGATATGGTTGAGAAGGCCAGCACACGCTTGATGTCGCTCTGGGCACAAGCCACGGCAGCAGCATAGAAAGCGGTGAACACGCCCACCCAGACCACGATGCTGAGCGAATCGGGAGCGTACTGAATCCACAAGGGGAACATACGGGCAATCTGGAACACACCGGCCACCACCATCGTAGCAGCATGAATAAGGGCAGACACAGGCGTCGGACCCTCCATAGCATCGGGCAGCCAGATGTGCAACGGGAACATGGCACTCTTACCGGCACCGCCAATGAACATCAGCACAAGGGCCGTTGGCAGGATAAAGGCTCCGGCGGCCATTGCCTTGGCAGCGCTGCCAGGAATGAACGGAGCTGCACCCTCGCCCATCACCAGGTCGTTGACAAACGAGAAAGAGAACGAGTCGGTGTAGTAGCCGAACAGCAGAATACCGATAAGGAAGAACATATCAGCAAAGCGCGTCACAATAAACGCCTTCTTGGAGGCAGCTATGGCGGGCTTCAGCGGATAGTAGAAACCAATGAGCAGATAAGAAGACACACCTACGAGCTCCCAGAACAGGTACATCTGGAAGATGTTGGTGGCTACCACCAGGCCGAGCATCGACATGGTGAAGAGGCTCAGGAAAGCGTAGTAGCGCTGGAATCCCTTTTCGCCGTGCATGTAGCCGAAAGAGTAGATGTGAACCATCAGGCTGACCGTAGAGATGACAATGAGCATCATCACCGAGATGGGGTCAAGCAGAATACCCATGTCGAAATGCAGATTGCCTAAGGGCAGCCAAGTGAAATTATAGGGTACCAGCGTAGCAAACGCGCCGTCAGACAGACGGTCAGCCGTGAAATAGCTGAACGCCGTACAATAAGACAGCAGCGTGACCAGTCCCAACGAAGTTGTGCCGATAAGGCCTGCGACCTTATGCGACATCTTCATGCCCGCCAACGCAAGAATGACGAATGAGAGCGCAGGCAGCAGAAGAATTAGAAATGAATAACTATAAATTGCTTCCATAACTGTTTACCATTTCATGTTCTTAATACTGTCAACGCTGTCGCTCTTGAAGTTGCGATAGACATTGATGATAATTGCAATAGCAACGGCTGACTCGGCAGCTGCCACACCAATAACGAAGAGCGTCATGAACATGCCCTCCATGCCTTGCGGATAAAGCAGACGGTTGACGGCAGCAAAGTTAATGTCAACAGCGTTGAGCACCAGTTCTACAGAGATGAGCATGGCGATGAGGTTACGACGGGTAACAAAGCCGAACACGCCAATGAAGAACAGCAGGGCACTAAGTGCGAAATAACATTCTACGGGTATCATTTCTGCTCCTCCTTTCTTGCTACTACCAAACCTCCAATAATACATGCCAGCAGGAACAGCGAGATGAACTCGAACGGCAGCACGTACTCGTAACGGCCTGCACCTACCAGCGCCATACCAATCTCACGCATAGGAACCTCAACATTGGCGGGAGCCAAAGTGATGAAACCTGTCTTCAGCAGAATGCAGCTGACAACCACCAGACCGGCTACGGCAGCCAAGCCACCGCGCAAGAGACTGCTGGCCTTCAGCCTCTCCTCAAGTCCCTGAAGGGTACGCTTGCTCACCAGCTGAATGGCGAAGACGTAAATCATCGTCACGCCACCGGCATAGACCGAAATCTGAGCAGCACCCAGGAACGTATAGTCAAGCAGGAAATAGATTCCTGCCACTCCAAACAGCACGAACAGCATGAATGTTGCTGCGCGCATGATTCGCGTGGTCGTCACACACATCAGGCCTGAGGCCAAGATGACGACGGCGAGTATTGCAAACATAACAATATTTCCCATAGCTGTCTTTACTTCGTTTTAGTATTAAACTTACCGATTTCCTGCGGGGCACCGCCATCAATCAGACCGGGCAGCGAACCACCCTGATAAACCTCCTTGTCGAGATGCAGCACCAGCTTGGAACGGTCGAACACCGCATTCTCGAAATCGTTGGTAAACTCAATTGCATCGAAGTTGCAGGCGTTGGTACAAAGTTGGCAGAACATGCAGTCGCCAAGGTCGTACAGGTAGTCGTCGAGCACCTTCTTCTTCTTGCCCGTCTCAGGGTCTTCTGCCATGTGCGACGTAATCTTGATGGTGCCGTTAGGGCATGACTTCTCGCACAGGGTGCAGGCCGTGCACTTATAGCTGCCGTCCTCGTTGCGCTTGAACACCAGACGGCCACGATGGCGCTTGGCCACGTGCAGGGTCGTTTTGCGATTCTCAGGGTACTGCTCGGTTGACTTATTGGTGAAGAAGTCCTTGAAGTATTCCTTCCAGGTAATCTTCATGCCCGTAGCCAACGTCTTGATGCCGTGCCCGAGTTCTCCGAAATATGATTTATTCTCTTCCATTTCCATACTTTATTTAATATACAGTCCCAGCGCCACCACAACGGTCATCAGCACAAGGTTGATGAGTCCTAATGGCATGAGGTATTTCCACTCTAACTTCAGTATCTGGTCAATACGCAGACGGGGGAACGTCCACTTAATCCACATGAGCAGCCATACCAAGGCAAAGGCCTTACCCATGAACCAGACAATACCGGGAATATAGTTCATCACCGTGTCGAAGGCCTCAATGCCAATGTTCACAGGAGCCCAGCCACCCAGGAATACCGTAGCGGCAATACCGGCAATAATGAACAGGTTAAGGAACTCGGCCAGATAGAAGAAACCGAAGCCCATACCCGAGTACTCGGTGTGGTGACCGGCAGTCAGCTCACTCTCGGCCTCAGCCATATCGAACGGGCCACGGTTGGCCTCAGCATTACCTGCTACGAGGAAAACCAGGAAGGCAATCAGAGCAGGAATGTGTCCCTGGAAGATGAGCCACTTGAAGGGACCCGTCTGTGCTTCCACAATGCCAGACATCTGCATGGTACCCGTCAGGACGACGGCAGTAATCAGACAGAGGCAGAGCGACATTTCGTAACTGATTATCTGTACTGCTCCACGCATGGCACTAATAACCGAATACTTGTTGTTAGAACCCCAACCGGCCAGGAAGATACCTACCACGCCAATGGATGAAACGGCAGTCAGCAGGAATACGCCCACGTTGAAGTCGAGAATCGTTGCACCATTATTCCAAGGCAGGAACGAGAAGGCACCCACACTACCGATGATGACCAGCAGCGGAGCCACAGCATAAAGGAACTTGTCGGCCTTATCGACGAAGAAGATCTCCTTGATGAGCATCTTGAACACGTCAGCAAACACCTGCAGCAGTCCCCAGTAGCCCACACGCATCGGGCCCAGACGGCACTGGAAGTAGGCGCACACCTTACGTTCCATGAATATCAATGCGCAGGCTATGAGGGCATAGGCCGTCAGAATGGCCACACCCACGAGCACGCATTCTATCAATATCGCCAACCATTCAGGACAACCCAGGGTCACCTGAAGCAGCTGGTCGAACCATTGTGTTACTATACTAAAATCAAACATATCTTACTTTAATTTAATGAGTAATGAGTAATTAGTAATGAGTAATTATGATTACACCAGCAGCATGATGCTGCGGCTGGACTAAAACAAATATTTGAAGCGCTCAAGCTAATCATAATTACTAATTACTCATTTCTAACTACTAATTACTAAACTTATCTGTCAATATCAGGAATGACGAAGTCGATGGCAGCACCAGTAGCCACGAGGTCGGCAATCTTCTGGCCACGCAGCATCGGGTCGAGCGCACCTGTCAGCGACAGGCCCATGGGGCGCATCTTCAGACGGTACGGGCTCTTGTCGCCACGAGAGTCAAGATAGACACCAAACTCACCCGAGGCACCCTCGACCGAGAAGTACCACTGGCCTTCGGGCACCTTGATGATGGGCTTCTGCTTCACATAGAAGTCACCCTCAGGAATGTTGTCGATGAGCTGCTCAATAATCTTCAGACTCTGGTACATCTCCGAGATGTGGCAGGTGTAGCGGTCCATCGTGTCACAGCCCGTCATGGTAATCTGCTCCCACTCCACCTTGTCGTACATGTCGTACGGGTGGTTCTTACGGACATCGTTCTTCCAGCCTGAGGCACGTCCGGCAGGGCCTGTAACAGCATAGCTGATGCAGTCGCTCTTCGACATCGGACCCACTTTCTCAAAGCGGTTGTGGGTAATGATGTTGTCACCAAAGACATCAACGTACTCCTGAATGATGGGCTTCATGTACTTGATAAGGTCCTTCACGTTCTTCACGAAGTTCGGGTCAATATCGTCCTGCAGACCACCAATACGGTAATAGTTCTGAATAAGGCGTCCACCTGTGGTCTCCTCCATGCAGTTGAGCACATGCTCGCGGTCGCGCATAGAGTAAAGGAATGCCGTCAGGGCACCCATATCCTGTGCGCAGCAGCCTACGTAGAGCAGGTGACTGTCTAAGCGCTGCAGCTCGTCCATGATGGTGCGGATATACTTGATACGGTCGGTCAACTCAACACCTAAGCCTTCCTCAATAACACCTACAAGAGCATGACGGTGCATCATGGCACTCAGATAGTTAAGACGATCGGTTAAAGCAAGAGTCTGAGGATAGGTCATCGCCTCGCACATCTTCTCAATACCACGATGAATGTAACCTAAGTGCGGATAGACGCGCTTAACGGTCTCACCGTCGAGTACAGTCTGTAAGCGGAGCACACCGTGGGTTGAGGGGTGCTGCGGACCAATGTTCATGACGTACTCGTCAGCGGTAAAGAGTTTGTTCTGCTTAACCTGCAGATTGCCATCCTTATCCAGATAATACTCCAGGCCGTAGTCAGGCTCCACATCGTCCTCTAAGGTATAGCTGTCGTCAAACTTCCAGTTCTTGCGGAAGGGGAATCCCTTGAAGTCTGAACGCAGGAACAGGCGGCGCATGTCAGGATGGCCTAAGAACACTATGCCGTAGAAGTCATAGACCTCGCGCTCCAGCAGGTCAGCCACGCGCCAGATATTTGATACGGTAGGAATGTAGGGAACCTGCTGTCCGTCGGTCTCACCCGTTCCGTTTGAGGCTATGCCATCGCCACAAACCTGAGTACGTGCCAGTTGCTTTACGGAGCAACGCTCGTGACTTTCGCTGTTTTCCAGGATATACACACAGCCAAGGCCCTCTTCACCAAAGTCCTCACCTACAATGGTAACAAGATAGTCAAAGCCTTTCTTGTCCTTCAAGTTCTGCATCTCCTGTGCGAACTTGTCAAAGTCGAATGATAAAAACTCCAGTTTCATACGGCTGCCTCCTTTCCTTCATCTGTTTCCATCTTAAAATCTGCAGGAACATCGGTGACAATAATCGGCTCGCGACGATGGTCGCCCAAACGACGGAACGTCAGCTCCTCGTTCGACACGCCTAACTCACGCTCGTCCTTGGACTGCTTGTGGTTGGCACCACCAAAGAATTTCTCTATCTTCACCTTACGCTGCAGCTGCATCATGCCGTACATGATGGCCTCCGGACGGGGAGGACAGCCAGGAATGAACACGTCAACAGGGATAATCTCCTCGATGCCCTTCACCACATGATAGCTTGACTTGAACGGACCGCCACTGATGGCACAGCCGCCCACGGCTACCACATACTTTGGCTCAGCCATTTCGTCGTACAGGCGCTTCAAGGCAGGAGCCATCTTGTGGGTAATCGTTCCAGCACACATAATCAGGTCAGCCTGACGGGGAGAGTTACGCGTCACCTCGAAACCGAAGCGGGCAAAGTCATAACGGCTGCAACCGCAGGCCATGAACTCAATACCACAACAGCTGGTGGCAAAGGTCAGCGACCACAACGAATTAGAGCGGCCCCAGTTGATAAGTTTGTCCAACTGACCCGTAACAACATTGAAGCCGCCCTCATGCAGTTCGTCAACCAGCCGCTCAAGCGACTCGTTGTCGTTCCATTCCTCGTAAGGAATACTCTTGATTTTCGGCTTCATTTCCATTCCAGTGCTCCTTTCCGCCAAGCGTATGCCAGGCCCAAAACAAGTACAACCAGAAAGAAGCCGATGGACAGCAATGCTGCCGCACCAAACTCTTTCACTACTACTGCCCATGGATACAGAAACACGGTTTCCACATCAAACATGAGAAACAGGATGGCGAACAGATAGAACCCGATGCTCACAGGCAGCCAGCTGGACCCTCGTGTGGGAATACCGCACTCATAGGGTTCACCCTTCACCTTGTTGTAGCTGCGCGGTCCTATCAGCTTAGCAATAATGTAAGCTGCAACCACCAGTGTAATAGCCGTCACTAAGACGGTAATTAACAAAGTAAAATTCATAATGTTTATAATATATTATAATGTATTCTCGCGAATTTGCGTGCAAAGGTACAAATTCGCGAGTAAACATGCAAATTTTATTTGCACTTTTTATTCAAATGTCAACGCTTCACCTATGCAGGCATTGGGCTGCTGAATATGGAGGAGCGCACAAACGGTAGGAGCAATGTCGGTAATATGCGTCTCAAGCGGACTGCTGCCGTGAGGTACGTGCCAACCATAGAACAGCATGGGAATGTGGGCATCGTAAGGGTTCCACTCGCCATGCGTAGTGCCTACAGGCGACGACCACTTGCCAAACTCATAATAAGCCGGCTTGGGGAAGAAGATGATGTCGCCTGAACGGCCGGGATAGTAGCCTAACAATGCACGGTCACGCAACACAGGGGGCATCGCGGTAGTGGCCAGGTCTTGATAGGCAGCGGCAAAGGTGACGTTTTCTTCCATACGCACACAATCCAGCACTTGATGAACCATATCGGCGGTGATGAGCCCCTGCGAACGAATGGTATCCCAGTTGAGGAAGATGCGATAATCTATGATGTCGCCAATAATGCCTGGCACTTCACCCATGTCGCTGGCCAGTTCGTCATTGATGCGACCTTTCATCTCGTCACTATTCCACGGTCCGGCCGAGAACTTATGCTCTTGCATGAACTTCCAGTTATGGGCAGCTCCATGGTCGGCAGTAAGGAAAGCCAGGTAATTGCCTTCCCCTACCTTTTCGTCAAGAGCTGACAACAGTCGGGTTATGTCTTTGTCAAGCTCCAGATAAGCCTCGTCGGTATGTTCGCCTCGTGTGCTCCACTCATGACCTATGACGTCAGTCTCTGAATAGCTCACGCAGAGCATGTCGGTGACCTCCCCACGGCCTAACTGCTCACCGTCGAGGGCGGCAATGGCCATGTCGGTAGTCAGGTGACCGCAAAGCGGATAGTAGCCGACCCTGTCGCCCACCTTCTTCAATTCCTCGTTCTTCGCCATCTGGGCATTCACATTCTTCACCCATTTCGGCAGCTCCTGCATGTAGTAGGTGGAGGTGATGAAGCAACCGTTCTTGGTGTCGAGCCAATAAGCAGCGTTAGCGGAATGACCTGCAGGAAGAATGGCCGCACGCTCCTTGTAGCTGACACCAATGACTTTCGAACGGAAGTCGGTATGCAGGCGAAGCTGGTCGCCAATGGTGGTGGCCAACAGGTTAACGGGTGACATCTGCCCTGCCTTCTTGTTGTCAGACCCTACAGGCTGGACGTTAGCGTCATAACAGCAATAGGCACTCTTTCCGTTCAGGTAGAAGTTATTTCCGCAAATGCCGTGGAAGGCGGGTGTTGTGCCAGTATAGACGCTGGCGTGCCCGATGGCCGTAACGGTAGGCACATAGTTGATTTTGCAATTATCGTAGCTATAGCCTTTGTCTATCAGCCGGCGAAAACCGTCGTCACCAAACTTATCGTAATAGCGCGAAAGATAGTCCCAACGCATCTGGTCAACCACAATACCTACTACCAGTTTAGGCCTTTCATTAAATGCCGGCTGTGCCCAAAGTTGTACAGCCATACAGCACATCAGTGCGAATAGAATAGTTGCTTTTTTCATGTGTTACTATTTATTAATGAGGCAACAAAGGTACAAAGTTTTTCTGATATTGCCAAAAATAATAACAAAAGTATGGGAAAATAGTTTTTTTATTCGTATCTTTGCGCCATCCAAATACTACTCCTGATGAAAAAGAAATTACTACTAACACTCAAAATTTTAGGCGGCATTTGTCTGGTGCTTGTTGTCTTGTTCGTCATTGCATTGGCTTTAGTCAACACGAACTATGTACAACAGAAGGTGCTCACCTATGCTACAACGACGCTAACCGAACAGCTGAAGACACAGGTCAGCATAGAGGAAGCCGACATCGACCTGTTCAACATGAGCGTCAGACTTCATGGTCTCGAGGTGGAAGACCTGCAAAAGCGCAAGATGCTGCAAATGAAAGAACTGGCAGCCAAGCTGCAGCTGTTTGCCCTACTCCATAACGAGCTGATCATTGACAACGCCAACATTGAGGGGCTGAACGCCATGTTGACAAGAAAGACCGACTCCATCCCTGCCAACTATCAGTTTGTCATCGATGCTTTTAAGAAGGACAAGAGTCAACAGACAACGGACGAAGGAAAGAAAAAGAAGAAAAAGCTAACCTTTGACGCCAGCTATATCAGTCTGAAAGATATCCATGTCATCTACGACAAGTACGATCTTAAACTACAGGAAGCAGAACTCAACAAGACTCTGTTTGGTCATTACGAGCTGACCATCGACAGTCTGCGGGCTGACTGGATTGCCCAAAAGAAGAAAGGCCCTGTGGCAACTTGGGCTGCCATCGGCAAGCTGACGGCTACAGAGAAGGACTCTATTGTTTCTGCCAAGATAGAAGGTCTGCGCTTCCACACCAAGGGAGAGAAGCCACGTAAGAACACTGGCAAGCCGAAACGCGGGTTCTTCGACGTTGACCACTTCGACATTACCAGCAACCTGAAGCTGACCATCGACCCCACTAACAAAGACTCTATCAAGATTCAACTTACTGAGTGTACGGCGCAGGACTCCATTACGGGTATCGACATTCGCGACCTGCATACCGACGTTACATTCTCTAAGGGCAAACTCTTTTTCCAAGACCTGAAGTTACAGCAGAAGAACACCGTACTTAACATAGCCAATGCCGTGATGCAGCTACCCAGCAAGAAGGACAGCATTAAGCTCAGTTACTCGACAGGCACCATCACCGGCAAGGCTTTGCTGACTGACATTTCACGAACCTTTGCTCCAGTACTGGGTAAGTTTACCATTCCTCTCGACCTTAGTCTGACCATGAACGGGACTGATAGCACCATCAGCTTTCGGAACGTTAGGGTGAATACAGAAGACAAAGGGCTTACTATTGCTGCCATCGGCGATATTAAGCACCTCAAGGAGAAAGAGTTGCTTGACGTTCGTTTCAAGGTGTCCAGCATGAAGGCCAAGAGCAATACGGTGGAGAAAATCATCAACCAATTCCCTGTGAAGAAGATGATGATGAAGCAGCTGCGCCGGTTGGGCGACATCAGCTATACAGGCGACTTTGCCGTCCTCTACAAGAAGGAGGTGTTCCAGGGCCTGCTCCATACTGCGGCTGGTAACATCAACTTTAACTTTGCCCTCGATGAGAACAACAAATACGTCAGTGGACATGCCAGCACACCAAGGCTGGCCATCGGTCAGGTCATGGACATCAAGCATTTAGGCGACGTGGCAGCATCAGCCACGTTCTCCATCGACATCTCGAAGCCCCGCACGGCCGCCATGCGCAAGAAGTTAGGTGGCAAGCTGCCCATCGGAACGGTTGACGCCAAAGTAGATGACAGCTCTTTCAAAGGTATTCACGTGCGCGACACCAAGGTCAGCATTAAGAGTGATGGGGCCGTAGCTAACGGCAGCTTACGTAAGAACGGCTCAGTGGGTGACCTTTGGTTCGACTTCACCTTCACCGACACTAACGAGATGAGCAAGATGAAGATCAAGCACCCCGGACTGAAAGTTCACTGGCCATGGGAGAGCAAAGACCCCGCTGTCCAGGCAGAAAAGAAACGCAAGAAGGAGGAGGAGAAGAAGAAGAAAGCCGAAGAGAAGAAGAAAAAGAAGGAAGAAGAGGAAAAGAGCGGCAAGAAGAAAAAGAAGTTTCTGTTGTTCTGAGCATAATAAAGTCCCGACTGCTATTGCCCGCGTCGGGACTTTATTATTTTACTTCAGATATGGTCTGACCTTTCAATGATTTCCAGACACATACGGCTGTTGTGATAAGGACACTTCCAGAAGCCGGCCTTGTCGTCAACAGTATTCAGCGTTCCGTCAGGATGACGGCTCCAATGCCATTCGCCGTTCTCGTAGTCAATGAGCTGCGTCTTGATGTAGTTCCAGCAGCGTTCAGCCTTGTCAAGGGCTGCCTCATCACCGAAATACTGATAGAGATTGAACCACCCTACTACGTTCTCTGCCTGAACCCACCAATGCAGGTCGTCATCCACATGACCCGTGTCGAGGTTGGCCTCATGGATCATCGAGCCGTCAGGACGCAGGCCCTTCTCGCTGGCCTTGGCTACCATCTGCACAATAGGTTCCATCTTCGCCAGCACATCAGTGTCACCCAACACCAAGGCGGCCTCATGCATCAGCCACGAGCATTCTATGTCGTGCCCATAGCTCTCCAGCCGGCCGGCACCTCGCGTCCAGTCCATGTCGAAGAAGAGGTCGAGGTGGTGCGTCTCGGGGTTGAGGATGTGGTCAGTAAAGATGTTGATGATATTCCTCAGCGCACGCTCCACACGCATCTTGGTTTCCTGAGGTACGGCAACATCAACCGGCAGAACAGCACCTATTACCGGGACGTAATTACACGACTCGGTAACGTCCAGCTCCTTCAGACAACGGTAGAGATTGGCATACGGCTCAATGATGTGCAGATGGGTGTTCTGCGACTTCGGATAATTGGCATCCAACTCCGAGAGGCGCATGTCGGCTATGGTCCCCCACTCGCGCGTGCAAGCCTCTATATACCCGTTATAGACAGGGTCTAAGGCATGTTCCTCAATGCAGTCAAACAGTTGCAGGGCACACTCCAATGCCTCGCGGTCGCCCGTGGCACGGGCATATTCCGACATACCATAGATGGCAAAGCCGATGGCATAGAACTGCTTCTTGGTGTCAAGAGGGTTGCCCTTGCTGTCTAAGCTCCAATAGACGCCACCATACTCCTTGTCGATAAAATGTTCAATGATGTAGTCCTTGGCACGCGTGGCAGCTTCCAGGTATTCCTCATCATGCAGCACCCGATAGGCCGCCGAGAACGACCACAGGATGCGGGCATTCAGAATGGCACCCTTCTCGGCATCAGCATGCAGCACCTCCTGACCGTCTATGCGGCCATAGAAACCGCCATTCTCACGATCGACCATCTTGTCAAGCCAGAAACGCAGGATGTTGTTCTGCAACACATCCTGCATCTCCTGTTTCATTGTTTTTACTCTTTCGTCCATATCACTTCTTAATAGGATATAAGTACAGCAAGCCCATCATAATCACCACTATGGCAGCTGGGAAGAGAGAGAACAGCGCCCACACCATGCTACGTACCGACTCCATGTCGGTAATGGTGATAATGGTCTCACCCGTTACTTCATCTGTGCCAGACATGAAACCGGCCATACCCAGCAACAGCGCAACCAGTGAACCTGAGATGGCCGTACCAAACTTCTGTGCCATCGTACCGCTGGAGAAGATCAGTCCTGTAGAGGAGGTACCGTTCTTCTCGGTAGCATAGTCAGCCACGTCAGCATACATCGACCACAGCAGCGGAGAGTAGAGGCCCACGCCCACAGACGTCAGGACCACCACTGCCACCATGAGCCAGATGTAAGCCGGATCCATGGGGATGAAGAAGAAGATGATGGAGGACACCAGGCAGATAACGGCAGCATAGAAGAAGGCCTTGACCTTTGAACCTGCCCACTCTGTGAACTTTGGCGACAGGCCACCGAAGATCATACAAGTCACCTCACCGAAGGTCATGAAGACGGTGTAGTTGATGATGAGTCCGCTTACTGTCACGTCACCATGCAGACAATACTCCAGCAGATAGCCTGCCACCGCATATCGGAAGCCATTGAAGAAGTTGGTGCAGATGCCCACCAGCGTCAGGTAAATCCAAGGTTTGTTCTTGAACAGGTCGGCAAAGGGCTTCAGCGAGAACTTCTCAGCACGTACAGGCTTCAAGCGCTCCTTAGTGAGCAGTCCGCAAGCCAGCGTTCCCACAGCAGCAAGCACGCCAAAGAACACACCAATAACAGCATACTGGTGCTGCTTGGCTGCTACGGTATAAGTGCCGTCGGCCATCTTGTCGCCACCAATGAACTCAATGATGTAGGGGAACGAGAGCAGCGTGATGAAGCCCATGGCGTAGGCACCCACCATACGGAACGACGAGAACTGGTTCTTCTCGTTGTCATTGTCGGTCATCACACCGAGGAGTGAACCGTAAGGCACGTTCACGGCCGTGTACATTGCCATCATGAGCAGATAGAGCGAATAGGCATAGATGCGCTTGCCCACAGGGCCGAAGTCTGGCGTGTAGAGCAGCAGCGCAAAGATCAAGCCAAAGGGAATGGCACCATAGATGAGCCAGGGGCGGTAAGTACCGAAGCGCGACTGCGTACGGTCGGCCAACGAACCCATCAGCGGGTCCGTCACTACGTCGAACATACGGGCAATGAGCATCAGCGTAGCCGTATCGGCAACCGTCAGTCCAAACACGTTGGTAAAGAACAGCGGAAAGGCAATAGACATGATTTTCCATGTTATACCTCCAGCCGCAGCATCACCAAGTGCGTAACCTACTTTTTCTTTAAAAGAAGCCATATTGAAATTTACGATTTACGGATTTTCGATTTACTATTTATTTGCTTTATTCTTTGCTACCAGTTTCTTGATGGTCTCTACCGAGGCAGCGGTGAAGTAGCCGTCCTCAGGTGTGTTCATGCAGTAGTCAATGAGCTTGTCAACAGTAGAGGTTGCCACATGCATACGCGTGTCGGCCGAAGCATAATAGATGAACACCTTACCGTCCTCATCAGCTATCCAGCCATTGGCAAAGGCCACGTTCATCACATCGCCCAGGTACTCGTCACCAGTTGGAACAAGGAAGAAGCCACCGGGGCGGGCAATCACCTTCGTGGGGTCGTCGAGCGCCGTCATGTACATATACAGCACATAGCGCAAACCGTCAGCCGTGGCACGTACGCCGTGAGCCAGGTGCAGCCATCCCTTCGCGGTCTTGATGGGGTGCGGTCCCTCACCGTTTTTCACTTCAGTAATGGTGTGGTACTTGCGCTCGTAGATGATTTTCTCTTCTTTCACCTCAGCATGGGTAATGTCGTCAACGAGTGCCCAGCCGATGCCGCCGCCGGAACCTGTGTCGATGAAGCCGTCCTGCGGACGGGTGTAGAAGGCATACTTGCCATCGACGAATTCCGGGTGCAGCACCACGTTGCGCTGCTGACTCTTGGTCTTCAGGTCTGGCAGACGTTCCCACGTCTTCAGGTCCTTGGTGCGGGCAATGCCGGCTGTGGCAGTGGCAGCGCTGAGGTCACCCGGCTTACTGTCGTCGTGACGCTCAGCGCAGAACACGCCATAGATGTAACCGTCCTCATGGGCGGTGATTCTCATATCGTAAATGTTTGTAGCTGGTATGTCATCATCGGGCATGGTGATAGGTTCGTCCCAGAAGCGGAAGTTATCCACACCATTGGGACTTTCGGCCACGGCAAAGAAGCTCTTACGGTCAGCTCCCTCCACACGTACCACCAGCACATACTTACCCTGCCACTTAATAGCACCAGAGTTCAGGGTGGCGTTCATCATGATGCGCTGCATCAGGTAGGGGTTGTCCTTCTCGTTAAAGTCGTAGCGCCACTCTAAGGGTGTGTGTTCGGCAGTGAGGATAGGGTTCTTCCACTTGTCGTAAATACCATTGCCCCACTCTACGGGTTCATTCTTGCGGCTCAGCAACTCCTCGTGGTGAGCACGCAAGGCCTTTACTTTTTCTTCGAAAGTCATAGTCTTATTTATTTTTATTGTTTCGGTATGTCGGTGTAACGTTATTCAGCTATTTCCTTCAGGAATAATGTCTTCTCATCGTTATAGAAGTCACGGAAAGACTGTGCGTCGGGCTTTGAGGGCGACGGACCAAACCACTCGTCCTTGTAGTTACGCCACACGAGCAGGTAGCTGATGGGGAATCCATCCACCGTAGGCAGCAGCGTTGATGTCCACCACGTAGAGTCAGTCACATTCTTCAGGCCGCACTCGGTGAGAGCAGGAATCAGGTTGTGCTCCTTAGCCACCTGACAAAGCACGGTCAGGTTCTGCTTGCCGCGCTCAATGAACTGCTGGCCTTCGCCGGCATTCCACTGGTAACCGTCCAGTCCTAACATATCCACACGGTCGTCACCGGGATAACGGTCGAGCAGACGCTCAGCAGTCAGGTTATCCTGCATACCGGGAGAGTATGACCATACCAGGTTGTCGAATCCGTCAGCCTGCAGCTTGTCCTGCAACATGTTCCACAATGCCTTATACTCCTCAACGGTGCAGAGCTTCTCGCCCCACCAAAACCATGAACCAGAGTTCTCATGCCAGGGGCGGAAGATGATGGGCACCTTCGTTCCGTCCTCGGTCTTCAGCGTGGCCAGGAAGTCGCTCAGCCGCTGCATCCACGTCTGAAACTTCTCATGATATTCACCACCGGGCAATATCTTCTTCACAACGGTAGAGTCAGTCACGTCCCATGCCGTTCCTTCGGGGAACTTTTGTCCTGCCAGTCCACCACCGTCGATGGTGGTGACGGGGTTACGCGGATGCCAGCTGATGGTGATGATGCCACCACGCTTATACTGGTTGATGACTTCCTCGGTAATGCGGGTGAAGGGCACGCTGTCCAGGCTCTTGGCATCACCCATTTCAATGCCGCCAAGCTCGAAGCCCATGATGGCGGGATAGTCGCCACAAACGTTCTTCACGTCGCTGGAGTCTTTGTCATATCCCCACGTCAGGCCATAGAACGGATCGTCCTGATGGCCGAACATGATGCCTTTCTGCATTAGGCTGTCCAGACGGTTTTTCAACTGCTGAGCCACGGTTGGCTCAGGTTCTGTCTTAGTGGTAGTGCAGGCGGCTATCATAGCTCCGGCAACTGCAATCGTCAAAAGTTTCCTCATTGTTACTTATCTTTATTTAATTCTTCAATTCCTTCAACAGCCAGTTCTCCCACTCGTCCCACTGCTCCTGGAACCAGAAGTGCCACGTGGCCTGATAGGGCGAGATTTCCTTCGGGCCCGTCACGGTGTTATACGTGGCCCATGCCGTCGTGGGAGGCACTACGTCATCGTTATAGCCGAACGAGAACCACCCCTTCTGCCCGTTGGTAATCTGACGGGCAAAGTTCACACCGTCATAATAGCGCGATGTCTCAATACGCCGAGTGTCCGTCGTCTGTTGTCCATAGAAATAGTGCGGCCAACCGCAGGCAACACCCTTCAGTGAAGCGGTATGGTCACAGAGGGCAGCATGCACAGGGGCATAGCAGGTGACTCGCTTGTCGAGGGCCGCCGTTGCCAGTGTGAGGAAGCCGCCCTGACTACTGCCCGTCACGGCAAGTTTCTTACCGTTCCACTCCGTGAACTGTTCGATATAGTCATTGGCACGGATGCAGCCAATGACCACACGCTTGTAGTAAGACTTGTCACGGTCGTCCATGCCTGTTTCCCAATAGCCCATCAGGGCACCGTTGAAGATGTCGTCATAAATTTTCTGTTCCATGGTGACGGGAATGCCGTGAATACCTATCTCTAAGGTAATGACTCCCTGCGAAGCAGAATACACATCGCCGCCATAGGGACGCACACCGGCTCCCGGCACACGCAGCATGGCAGGATACTTGCCAGGCTTCACAGGCACACACAGAATGCCGTAGGTTCGGAAGTTCGGCTGAATGTTCTGGAAACTGACCTCATAGACGTTGACATCCTCGGTGCAACGCTCGGGCAGCAGGCGCTTGGTGGGGTTCAGCGGGGTCTTGCGGGCTTCGCTGATAGCGTTCTGCCAGTAAGCGGTGAAGTCAGAAGGCAGCACCGTCGTGGGCTGCAGCTTCTCTGGCGAGAAGGCGGCACCACAGGCACCCTTGTAGTCCTTGCCGCCCACATGAGCCGTCACATCAACACGATAGAAACCAGGCTTCGTCATCTTGCCTTTCAGCGTCAATGTACCATCCTTGAGCACGACGTCCGTTTTCTTAACATCCTGATACATCTCAGGTCCGGCAGCGTAGTCGATGGTTACGTCATTGAGCAGCGTGGCCGAGCGGGTGACGGAAATCTTGAACGTGGCCGTCTCACCGGTCTTGTAGGTCCAGTCCTGATGGTCAGGCACTACGTTTACCTGAATGTCGTAACCACGTATCTGAGCACAGACTGGCACCATTGTCAAGGTGACAACCAATAGCAGAAATAGCTTTTTCATATCAGTGTTGATGTTTTAGGAATAAAATAATGGTGCAAAGATACGCAAAATATCCGACAAACCATAATATTATGTTGTCGGATATTTGTACAATTTTACTTTCTTCGGTTTTTACTTCACTTTCTTCATTCTATCTACTTGCTCACGAATGACGGCAAGGGTCGTCGTGTCCGAAGAGAAGACGGAGTTCAAGCCCTGAGCCTCCTGGGCGGGGTCGTTGGTGTAGGGGTCGCCCACCTGCCATTGCTCGTGCAGCGGTTTGGCAAATCCGCCCCACCCCCAGAAGTTACAGCCGGCAAACTTGCCGCCTTGCTCAGCGTTGTCAGCTACGAGCGAGAAGACGTACTTGTAATAGCCATCACGACCAGTGGTCGGGGTGTCGAGCGTAAACTTAAAGCCGTCACGCGGATAGCCGAACTCCTCCATGACGAGGGGCTTGCCCAGCTTGTCGCAGATGGCGAGGTGCTTGTCAATGTACTCCTTGGTGTTGTCGCAGGCACGCGGCAGGTGCTCAATGAGCGAGTCGGGCTTGGCCCATCCCCAGTTGTAGGGCCACAGGTGAACGTTGCAGTAGTCAATGTTCTTGTCGGCACAGATGCGCTCCCAGCTCTCGTAGCTCATCTCACAGCCCCAGGCGCCCTCGGAGCCGACGCTGATGAGGTGGTTCTGGTCGAGTGAGCGGATGAGTGCCGATGCCTCGGCCAGCCACTTTTCGAAGGCGGGCAGGGCCTCGGTGGAGAAGGCGCGCGGCTCGTTGCCTATCTGCCACGACATGATGGCGGGGTCGTCCGAATACTTCACGTTCGTGTAGCGGTTGGTTCGGCTGATGATGAAGCGCACGTAGTCGTAGAAGAGCTGATGGGCCTTCTCGTTGGTGGCATACTTGCTCATGGCCTCCATGAAGGCGGGGTAGCCTGCTTCGTCGGGGCGGGGCTGCTTGCCCTCACCAGCCTGTTCCAGGTAGAAGCCGTAGCCCCCACTCCATTCCCACGAGTTGTTCAGGTAGAGCACGGCCACCATGTCACGCTTGCCCATTTCCATGAGCAGATAGTCCAGTCCGGCCAGGATGGTGTCGTTATATTCGCCCGGACGAATCTGGAGCGTGGGCTCCACCTTGGTCTTCACGCCACGCTCGCCGTCGGAGCCCACGAGTATGCGCAGGTTGTCAATGCCTATGCGCTTCATCTCGTCGAGTTCCTTGCAGAGCCGCTCACGGTCGCCGCCCTGTCCTTCCGAGCCGAGAATGGCTCCGTACCAGAAGTTGGTGCCTACATAATAATAAGGTACACCTGCGCGCATAAAGTGTCCGTTCTCCACGGTGACAAACTGCGGCGTCTCTTTTTCTTTCTGCTGGCAGGCCATCATCGTGGCGGCCAGCACAGTTAGTAGCAGTAGTTTTTTCATTGTTATAGGGGTTATAGCAACTACAGTCAGTCAGATTACTATTCAGTTGATTGAAAAAGGGCACCCCCCAAAAAAGGGAAGCGCCCTGCCTTACATTATAAGAACTATTTACTTGTTCATGAACTTGCGACCGTTCTGGATGACAACACCCTTGAACTGAGCGTCAACACGCTGACCAGCGAGGTTGTACATCGGAGCGTTCTGCTGGAAATCAGCCTTGACAACAGAAATACCAGTGGGATTATCTGGGAACTCACTACGCAACTTTGCAGTGAGATAAACCTTGGTAATTACCAATGCGGTTTCCTTAATATCTCCTTCTTCTTCTTCTTCTAATTTGTTACAGTTCTGGTATGCAAATTGGTTCAATGTCTTGTAACCCGAAATGTCAAAGGCATAGGTCTGAGGCTCGTTTGAAACTATAAAAAAGACTTCCTCATTAACAGCATCTCCGCCGTCATTGGGAACTACTTGAACAGAAGCCTTACATACGCCCGATGCAGATGCAACCTCGAAGACGATGGTGTTATAATCTGTAATATCCTTAGCTAACCAGCTCTGAGGACAGTTCCATCCATAACCACCTGCAGCAAGCGTAAGATTATCGCCAGCAGAGAGTGTGTAGTCTTTGACAGCCTCCTTCTCAACATCATCGGCTGTAGCAACATAAGCACGTTTCAAGACAACTGTACCAGCCTTACTGCTTTGAATGTAGATCTGCTTAACCGAAGACTTTCCTACAGCATCCAACGGTGCAATAATCTGCGTCTTACCTGCATCAACCCATGTTTTGGATGGATCAGCATTATTATACTCAATAACCAACTGAACCCCCAACTCCTGAGTTTCAAAATCGACTACCACATTGTCATAAGTAGAATAGTCAACTGCATCCAGCCACCATCCGCGGCCTACCCAAGCAGCATCATAAGTAATCGTCTTTGTCGTAGCATCATACGAAGATTCCCACCCAGAACCTAACTCTTCAAGTGACAAATCCAACTGTGCAGCGTTAGCACTTACTGCCAAGAAAGCGGCAGCAACTAAAGTAAAAAGTTTTTTCATACGCTTTAATTAAATTGTTTGTAGTTAATAAATATGTTTGTAATTTTGGTTGCAAATGTAACAAATTAGAGAGAAACGAACAAGAAAAAGGTCAAGAAAAAATAAATAATGAGCAAAAAAGACAAATATCTGCAAAATAAGTATCAGAAGAGGAATTATCTTAAAGAAAACTTGCACCGCTCAGTTCTTTTTTGTATCTTTGC
>ONRS01000117.1 GCA_900320255.1 uncultured Prevotellaceae bacterium | reverse complement strand
TTTTCAAAAATAAGTCCGCAATGACTGTTTATAGGCACTGCGGACACATGATTTATGGCTTTTCAACTTTTAGCGGACAGCAATAAATCTTAACCCTCACAGCACAGCATGATGTCGTGCTTTTTGGCCATGCGGCGCAGGTTCAGAATAGCATAGCGCATGCGCCCCAAGGCCGTGTTGATGCTCACGCCCGTGATGTCGGCAATCTCCTTGAACGACAAGTCCTGGTACATGCGCATATACACCACTTCGCGCTGCGCTGCGGGCAGCATGTCCATCATGTGGCGCACGTCACGCATTATCTGGCTGTTCACCATCTGCATCTCACAGTTCAGCTCCATCACCTCGCTGCTCTTCAGGTTGCTCAGGTCGTTCTCCGCGTTCGGCTCAATGACAGGCTCGTTCCTCTGCACCCGGAACATATCCATGATGATGTTGTGGGCAATGCGCACCATCCAGTACGAGAACTTGCCAGAGTCAGTATAGCTCCCCTCCTGCAGCTTAACAATGATTTTGACGAACGTGTCCTGAAACACATCGTTAGCCAGTTCCTGGTCGTGAACCATGAACATAATGTAGTTGAAGAGCTTTTGCTGATTGCGGGCTAATAACTCATCAAATGCACGATTGTCACCATCGACGTACAGCAAGGCCAACTCCTCGTCGGTCATTTCTTCGAAACTTCTCATTTTTTACTCATTTTTATTGAGTATAGTTGTGTCGATAGGCGTTGCTATTTTAGTTAATTTGACGTTTGTTATTATAATTGTTGGGTGCAAAAGTATGCAAAATGAACGAAAACACCAAATATTTCTTCGAAAAAGTGAGTTTTTTCAGATAAAACACCCCAAAAAGACACTCCCTTCACTTTTTTACCTAATCGGGAAAAGCCGTAACCCTTGGAGAGAAGTGCCGTTTCTCTTGGGGAGAAGTGCCGTTTCTCTATTCTCCCCCCTAAACATCTTTTATCTTCTTTGTTTGGCATCTTGCCCATTTATTTGTATTTTTGCATCCGTAAAACTCTAAACTTGAAATATTATGAACGAGAAGTTTCCATACGGCTATGACGTGGATACCTATATCGACAAGGCATTCGAGCAGATGAAGGAGGATTTTCCCTGGGCAACGAGGGACATGATAGCGGAGCAGCAGTATTTAGGCATTGCAAAGGTGGGTGGCGACTATCAGTATGTCAGGTATTACAGCATGTCTGATGGTATGCTGAGCCCAAGGCCAATGAATGTGGACAGTCAGGAGTTCATCCGTCGGCTGGCCAGTGGTCATGAGCGGGCACTTGAACATGCGAACCCCGTGAAAAACTATATCAATGTGCCAGCTTCTTGCCGTTGCCGTGGTGACTGGTTTCTGGAGATTTATCGCATACAGAAGCACGAGAAGGGGGGCTATTCAGCCTATGTGCAGGCTGGCAACCGTTCGGCAGGTGGTTCGAGGACGTTCTTCATTCCAGTTTCTTACCTCAAGCTGCCATGGGAGGAGTTCCTTGACAAGTATCTCGACCTGGTTTCGCCCGGTCCCTTCTATGTGGGCAGGGATGACCTGGAGAAGGCAGAAGGCTTGAAGGAATTCCTCGGCTATTGACAGCAGGCTCCTAAGTCTTCATTGTTACGAGGTCGTTGTTGATGGTGATGATGCCATTCTGTGCGAGCAGGTCGATGACCTTGTTGATGATGTCGCAAATCTTGGTACCGGCACTATAGAATCCCAGTTTCTTGGCCGTAATGGCCGGAACACGGCTTTTAGGCAACGAGAACTCCTCCTTGACCACCTCGATGACGGCATTTGATATCTCTACGATGGGTATCTCTGTGATGGTGCGCGGCGACGGTGCCCTGTAGTAACTGTAGCCGTCGGCAGATTTCTTGTTCAGCCAATAGCTGTATTGCCCGTCAATGCTGAGCGGGTCGCGATAGAGTTTTGGCAAGACTGCTGCCATCACCCGCTGCACGTTGGCTCCTGCGTGTCCAAACCCCAAGGTCTTGGCCAGCCGCTTACTGAGATAGCCCTCGGTCATGGGCTGCTCGTCTTCAAGAATCAGGCTGACTATTCTTTTGTACTTCGGGTGGTGAGGATTGAAAGTCTCTTTATTGAAGGGTATTTGCTCGATTTGGCTTTCACGATAGGCCATCTGCGATTCGTTACGTACCACCTGGTCAACGATACCAGAGCTTTTTATCTTCTCAGCATCAAAGACGTAGGAGGCGGGCTTTGTGTCAGCTGGCTTGGCTGGGGCATGTCCTGCCTCGGCCTGCTGCAGCTCCTGCAGCATCTGCTGCAAGGCACGCTGGCGGTTCTCGAACCAGTCGATGGAATAGACCCTAACCACTTGCCAGTTGAGCATGTTCAGCACGCTGGGCTGCACGATTTCCCTGTCGCGCGTGGTCTTCGTCTCATAATAGTTCCTGCCGTCGCAGAGTATGCCGAGGATGTAACGGTCCGGGTGTTCGCGCGTTGAGACGGCTATATCGACCTTGAACTTCGATCTTCCCACAAACGATGACGTGATATAGCCCTGCTCTGACAGTGCGTCGCATATTTGCTCTACCATGACGCTGGCATCTGTGTGCTGCGTTGTGCCGGATACGACGGGCAGACGGCCCGTCTCTGCAAACTCCAGAAAGCCCTTCAGTCCCTCTACGCCCTTCGCGTTGGAGCGCTTAAGGTCTATCTGGCTGGCCTTCAGGGTAGAGAATACCATCATTTCATAGCGGGCGCGCGATACGGCCACGTTCAGGCGCCGTTCGCCGCCGGCATTGTTCAGTGGGCCGAAGTTCATGGATACCTTGCCGTTCTTGTCGGCACCATAGCCTATGCTGAAGAGAATGACGTCGCGCTCGTCGCCCTGAACGTTCTCCAAGTTCTTGACGAAGATGGGTTCCTTGCCGTTCGTGGCTGCTTCCTTGAGTGCTGGGTTCTTGTCGAGCGCTTCCAGCAGCACGTCCTCTATAAGGTCGCCCTGCACCTTGCTGAAGGCCACCACGCCGATGCTGTAGTTGCGCTGTTCGGCATCGGAGAGTCTTCTGATAATTTCGCCGACAATGGCCTTCGCCTCTTCAGGATTGCTGCGCGTGCGCCCTTTGTCGTAAACGCCGTTGACAGGAATGAGCCTCACCTTGGCTACACGGTCGTCGGTAGAGGGGAATGTCAGCAGGTTGTTGCCGTAATACTGCGAATTGCTGAAGGCTATGAGGCTTTCGTGCTTGCTGCGGTAGTGCCAGTCCAGCCGGTGCTCGCACAGCGAGAGGGTGATGCAGTCGTCGAGAATGCTCTCCATGTCGTCGATGTCGGCCTCCTCCTCGTCAGTCTGGTTCGACGTGAAGAAACTGGTGGGCGGCATCTGCTTACTATCGCCTACGACGATGAGTGCCTTGCCTCGTGCAATGGCTCCCACGGCCTCGCTGGTGGGCATCTGCGAGGCTTCGTCGAAGATAACCAGGTCGAACTTCTCGGCATTCAGGTCAATGTACTGCGCCACTGATATGGGGCTCATCAGCATGCAGGGGCAAAGGCGGGGCAGCAGCGTGGGAATGCTGTCGATGATGGAGCGGATGGAGTTGCCCCGTCCGCCGTTGGCAATGTTGCGCTTCAGTATGCTGATTTCCGACCCTTCGGCCATGGCGGCCGACGATGAGGGTACGCGTGAGGCCAGCTTGCTGTAGAGTTCTTCCTTGCTGAGCTCCTGGAAGCGTGCCGTGTCGCGTTTGTACTTTTCAATCTGCTGACGGAATTTCAGTCCGTTGAACATACGTAGCTGTTCGTTCTCGTTGATGGCTGACTCAATGAGCAGGTGGTACATGCCTTTCAACATGCCGTTGATGGCAACCTGTGGCATGACGCCACGCTCTATGCGCATGATGACAGGCAGCAGCCCCATTTGCTGCAGCTGGTGCTTCTTGTCAACCCAGTGATACCAGTCGCGCATCTGGTCGTAGTGGGCCAGCCAGGTGTTCAGCTGGTTGTCTATGGAGGCTTTGGTGTTGCTGAGCACGGTGAGGGCGTTGAGCTGTTCGGTCAGCACGTTTAAGTGCTGGTTGCTGCTCACGAGCGACTGTGCGTAGTAGAGGAAGTCCTGGCGACGGCTGCCCATGTACTGCAGGTAGCTGTTGTAGTGCTGCTGATGGCTGAATCCGTGAGCATAGGCAAAGGCAGCTGCCTGGTCGGCCTGCGCCTTCAGGTTCTGCACCGAGTGCTGGTAGTTGGCAACTTGGTTCAAAAGCTGGTCAACGCCTGTCTCGAACACTGTTCCGTACTGTTGTAGCGACTGCAAGAACCGCTTTTTGGCGAAATACCGGGGCAGGAACCACTGGCTCTTCACGTCGTCCCACTCGCGCTTGTAGGCATTGACGTCGATGTGTAAGATGCCCTCGCTGTAGGAGGCCAGCAGGTGCTGGCGCTGCTGCTCGCTCTCTGACTCTGCCGTCAGCAGGTTGGCAAACATGCCGAGCCACTGCAGGTCGTCGTCACTTTTCAGACCAAGGGGTACGCTGTTGTTAATGGTACCCAACAGGCTGGCGTACTTGTTACGCTCGGTCTGGAACTGCTGTAGCAGCGACTGGATGGTGTCGAGTGTCTCCTGGCGGTTGTCCATGGGCTCCAGACCGTAGAGGGCATGCTGCGTGGGCTGCCCCACAATGTCGAGTATGGTACTGATTTCTGCCGCCTGCTCCTTGCACTGGTCTATGTAGGCGGCTGTGATGCGCTCCTTAGCCGGCAACAGTTCTTTTATCTCGTCGTCAGTAATGGAGAGGTGTGCCGAGATGCAGTCGTAGAGGCTCAGGCCGTTCTGCGACTTCTGGTGGAGGGCCTCCATATAGCTGATGAGCTGCTTGCGCTGGCGAAACAGCTCTGCTGATCGCTGGGCGTACTCTTCCGGCGACTTGATCTTGGTGACGTTCAACACGTCGTCCATCTGTTCCAGGAAGTGTTTCTTGGTAGCCTTATTTGAGTGCAGCTCCAGGCAGAAGGGGGCAAGATTGATTTTCTCAAGTCGTGACTGAACCACTGACAGGGCGGCCATCTTCTCGGCCACGAACAAGACGCGCTTGCCCTGATAGAGCGCATTGGCTATCATGTTTGTAATGGTCTGCGACTTGCCAGTGCCCGGGGGACCATGTAGTATGAAACTCCTGCCTCGGCCTGACTCTACTATGGCTTCCATCTGCGACGAGTCAACGTCAAGGGGGATGGCAAAAGCATTGGGTGCACACTGCTTGTCGATGGTTCTGGCATCAACGGCACAGCCGGCAGAGTCCTGCTTGTCACGCTGGTCAATGAGCGAGGCCACAACGACGTTCTCCCTCAGCTTGTCTGCATTCGAGTGAATATCATTCCACATGACGAACTTGTTAAACGAGAACAGACCCAGCATGGACTCTTCAATTACGTCCCACTTCTTCTGCCCGATAATGGCTCTTCGGAAGTAGGTGAAAATGAGCTTCACATCAACGCCGCTCTCGTCAGTGGGCAGTTCCTTCAGCGCATCTAAAGAGATTCTGAAATTCTGCTTCAGCAGTTCAAGGAGGGTAATGTTGAGCATGGTGTCCTCATCGCGCTTACGAATGATGTAGTTGTTGCCGCTTCTGCGAACCATGTCAACAGGCAGCAGCAGGATGGGCGCATAACGCGGCTGCTCGCTCTTCTCTGTCTCGTACCACTTGAGCATGCCTAAGGCCAGGAACAGGCTGCTGGCACCATTCTCTTCTAACGAGGTACGGGCAGTCCTATAGACGTGTTTCAGCGCGTTTTGCAGCTCCGTGTCAGTCAGGTACGACGCTATCTTGTGATTCTGGATGAGCTCAGAGACATAGGCTTGGTACTCTGTGGCCTGCTGGCTGGAGTCGTACATGCCTTCGGCGTTGGGCTCGAGTTTTTTGTCGGGAGAGGGGGTGATGGTGTAGTCTTCTCCGGCTTGCAAGTGGTCTTCCAAGTGTTCTATTTCGAACGAGATGAAGGGTATGACCTTCTTGCCTAAGCGGGTGTTCAGCAGGTTGTTGCGCAACGAGAAGTCGAGCAGCTTGCGTTCCCAGAGCATCTGCTTGGTGGTGGGCTTGCCTGTTTCCTCGAGCCTGAGGTCGTAGTGCTTCAGGTCTTTCAGACTCTCTGTGGCATGTTGGTGCGCTATGCCCTCGTTGGCAAAGGTCCACCTGCCGTTTATCTCGACGCGTTGGGGCATAGGTATGATGTTGCCCAACCGGCAGCGGTGTATGTCAATGAAGTAGAGAAACTGGCTGTCGTCCTTCATCTTCTGCATGGCGCTTGCTACGGCATCCTCGAAACTGATGCGTTCTGACGACGTGATGGCCGTTGACTCTAATAACACCAGGTTGTTGTTGCCGTCGGCCGTCTCCTTTAGCAGGTAGCTGGCATCGTCGCACACCATCTGGGGAAACACGTTGGGCATCAGCCAGGCACCCACCATGGCGTGGCCTTTCAGTAGCAGTATGATGGGGTAGATACCTATTTCCTCAAGGCACGATGCCACCAGCAGGCTCGTGTCAAGGCAGGTGCCCATCTTCTCTGTCAGCACCTTGTCGGCCATTCGTATGCGCTGTCCTGTCTGTTCAAAGCTGGCAGGGGGTGCAGAGTAGATGATGCCCTCAGCGCGTAATGCCTCGTAAATGGCAGCTACTTGGGCGCGAACCCGGTTTCTGTTCTGTGTCTGGTACTCGTCGAAGGCGGCTGAGCCGGTCCACTTCTCCAGGAACTGTGCAGCAGCCATCTTCACTCTTGGCAGTAACGGGTTATTGGGTACCACAAAGGCGGCTATGTGCTCTGGCATCACGCTGCTGCCCGCCCACTCTTCGTACGACAGCAGGGTAATGGGGTAATCGTGCGTGTAGAGCAGGGTGTCCTGGCTCTTCACTGTGAGCAGGAACGATGTCTTCACAGCCTCGGTCAGCTCGCTTAGCACGGCAATATCCGGCTCAATGCTGAGGGTTTTGACCTGGGCAGACTGACCCTGCTGCAGAATCTCAAATCTGCTACTGCCAGGCTTGATGTACTGACCGCTTATCTCAACAGACAAGTGATGCCAGTCATGGTCGTCGCCATTCTCCAGAACCAGCTTGTTACACACTTCTATGCCACTATTCATCATGGAATAGTTGACGCTTGGCAAATAGTCAATCTTGACAATAACGTTGCAGGTTAGTTCCATACTGGTTTCATCAGTTAAATGTTGAACAAGAAAGGCTCCTCGAACGAACGGGGAACCTTTCTGTTGATGTGGCGTTTATCCTAACTGCCACCACTTTTTACGCTTCTTCTCACGGTTGTGGTGACGTTCGTAACTGGAGTGGAAATCCAGATCGCGGTCTTCTTCTATCACGTCGTGCCACGTTACGCGGTGGCTCACCATGCGGTAGATGGTGCCCCAGTCTGGCAGACCGCCAACGTTACGGTCGTCGATGAATATGTCAACCTTCAGCTTGCGGCTGAAATGCTGGTTGTTGTCGGTGGTCTCCTCGGGGTAGTCGCGGTTGACGGCGTAGAACTCGATGCCTCGCTGGCGGCACCACTCCACGGCCTCGTCGAGCAGCTTGCCTTCGCGGACGCTCCACAATATGAGTTTGTGGTGGTCCTTGAGGAGCATCCTCAGCGTCTCTACGGCGAAGGGTATCTCCTCGCCTATCTCCGGGTACCTGTGTTCGACGATGGTGCCGTCGAAATCCACTGCTATGGTCATACGTGTGTTATGATGATGATGGTTCGCTGTTATCGCTTGATTGATTTGTCGTCAGACTTGCCGTAATGGCTGTTGGCGTAGTTGCCGTAAGAGCCGTAGTTGCCGTAGCCATAGCGGCCGTAGCCCGTTGAGCCGTAGCCGTAGCGGCCGTACTTACCATAGCGACCGTAGCCGTAGTAGTACTTGTACTTCTTCTTCGACATGTCAACACCGTTGAGTACGAGACACATGTTAGGCATCTTCTTCTCGCGGTTGATGTTGTTAATCATGGCGATGTTGGCCTTCGGCGTGTAGTCAGAACGGCATATCATGACAGATACGTCAGCGTACTTGGCAATCTGGAACGTATCAGTTACCAGACCGACAGGTGCTGTGTCGAGAATGACGTAGTCGTACTCCTCGCGCAAAATGTCAATGACGGTGCCAAGGTTCTCGCGTGCCAGCAACTCAGCAGGGTTGGGGGGCACGGGACCAGCCAGCAACAAGTCGAGGTTGGCATTGACACCTGAAGAGATAATCTGGCCGTTCAGGTCGGACTTGCTGACGGTTTCCTTGTTCAGCAGGTTGGTAATGCCGAGGTCGCGGTTGCCTGTAATGCCGAACAGACGGCCCAGTGCAGGTTTACGGATGTCGAGTCCCAGCAGGATGACCTTCTTGCCTAACAGGGCGAAGCTGACGGCCAGGTTGGCGGCGTTGAACGTCTTTCCCTCGCCTGATGTTGATGACGAGAAGAGGATGACTTTCTGCTTCTCGGTCATCATGAACTGTATGTTGGTACGCATGGAGCGGAATATCTCGTCAATCTGGTCGTTCTGGTTCTCGTGTACCACGATGCCGGCGGCTGTCTTGACGCTGTCGCTGGCCACGGCCACCTCGGCCACAACGGGCAGTGTGGTGAGACGTGCCAGGTCGTCGGGGCCTTCAATCTTGTACTTCAGGTACTGAATGAGGTAGATGACGAGAGCTGGCAGACCGGCACCCAGAATGAGGGCGATGAGCAGGATGATGGCTGACTTGGGGCTCACCTTGCCGTTGTACTGGGGCTTGTCAATGACTTTACCCTTATCGGCGGTGGCGGCCAGCTCGATGGAGTTCTCTTCACGCTTCTGCAACAGCATGAGGTAGAGGCCGGACTTTACTTCCTGCTGACGGCCTATCTCTGTAAGCACGCGCTCCTGGGCAGGTGTGCTGCTGATGCGGCTCTGGTAGATGCTGTACTGGCTGCTGATGCTCTGGCGCTTGATGTCGGCAGAACGGTGAGCCTGAGTCAGCGAGGTACGGATGCTTCGTTGCAGTTCGTCCAGCGTGCTGGTAAGCGTCATGACCTGAGGAGCGTTCTCAGAGGCAGAGCGTAACAGACGGTTACGGTCCTGAACGGCCTGGTTGTAGTCCTTAATCAGTCCAACCGAGGCAGCATCGCTGAGACCGACGCCTGAAGGCATGATCTGGTATTTGTTCGAGGGGTTATCTACATATTCGCGCATGTAGTCAATCATCTGAATCTGGGCGTTCACCTGTGACAACTGGTCGGAGAACTCGCCTGAGCGCTGTACGGCCTGGCCGGCATCAATGCTCATGTTGGTCACGTTGTGGCTGCGCTTGAAACTCTCTAACTGACCTTCTGTCAGACCCAGCTCTGCGTTAATCTTCTCCATACGGTCGTTGATGAAGATCTCCGTCTTACGGGCTATCTCGTTCTTGTCGGCATTGGCCTGACCGTTATAGCATGCTGCCAGCTCTGTCAGGAAGTCCTGGGCACGCTTGGGGCTAATGTCCCTAACGGTTAGCTGGGCAATAGAGGTGACCTTCGAGGTGGGCTCTACAGAAAGGCTGTTAACCCAGCGTGTAGCCACCATGGAGACAGGAGTGATGTTGGCAAAGATGACTTCACCATTCTGCATACCCTTGCCTGTGCCCTTGGTGAAGGTGAGCGTACCTACAGACGTCTTGCGTGCGGCAGGGAAACTGCCAAACGTGGTCTCGAAGGTCTTCTCGGCGTTGCCCGGCCCCACGATGGTACCATTTACGCGATACTGTTTGGGCTCCTTGGTAATGCTCATCTTGATAACCCGCAGCGTGTCCTCTAAGCGTCCGAGGCTCAGCGGGTCAATATCGACGCTGACGGGCTGTGTCTGGTACATGAAGTTCTTCTTCACGCGGCCGTTGCTGTAGTATTCGGTATAGATCTTCAGGTTCTTCACCACTTCTTCTGCCAGAATCTTGCTCTGCAGAATCTCAATCTCGTTCTCAATACCGGCACTGTTCGACATGAAACCAAAGTCCTTCATGTTAGCCAGCATCTGGTTGCTGCGTCGGCGGTTGTCCTCGTCCTTGATGAGCATCTTCAGTGATACGGTATATACCGGCGTGGTATAGCGCAGGTATATCATGGCTGCGAAGACGCAAATAAGAATGGACAATACAAACCACTGCCAGTTCAGCACTACCATGGTGAAGATAGCCCTGAAGTCAAACGAAGACTCTTCTTCTTCCTGCTGCATGGGTACGTCAACGTTCTCAACTGTTTCTACTTTTTTCTTCTCTTCCATTTTTAATATAAAAATAGGTAATACTTATTTTAATATTTTTCTTTTTCCCAAAAACGCTATTCTGCTATCTGCATCAAGTACTGGCCGTAGCCGTTCTTAATCATGGGCTTGGCAAGCTCACGCAACTGCTCGCGGCTAATCCAACCACGCTTGAAGGCTATCTCCTCGAGACAGGCTACCTTCAGACCCTGGCGCTTCTCAATGACCTCAATAAACGTCGATGCCTCGCTGAGACTGTCGTGCGTGCCTGTGTCGAGCCAGGCAAAACCACGCTGCAGCGTCTGCACCTTCAGGTGCTGCTGCTTCAGGTACTCCTGGTTGACGGTGGTAATCTCCAGTTCTCCACGGGCGCTGGGCTTGATATTCTTGGCTATGTTCACCACGCTGTTGGGGTAGAAGTAAAGGCCCACAACGGCATAGTTCGACTTCGGGTGCACGGGCTTCTCCTCGATGCTGAGGCAGTTGCCCTGCTCATCAAACTCTGCCACGCCGTAGCGCTCAGGGTCGTTGACATAATAGCCGAAGACGGTAGCCTCGCCATGCTTCTCGGCATTCTCCACGCTCTGGCGCAACATGCCCGTAAAGCCGCTGCCATAAAAGATGTTGTCACCAAGCACCAGACAAGCACAGTCGTCACCGATGAACTGCTCGCCAATGATGAAGGCCTGCGCCAAACCGTCAGGCGACGGCTGCTCAGCGTATTCAAAGCGTACGCCGATGGCTTCGCCAGTTCCCAATAGCCGCTTGAAGCCTGGGAGGTCATAAGGAGTACTTATAATCAGTATCTCGCGTATGCCGGCCAGCATCAGCACCGATATCGGATAGTAGATCATCGGCTTGTCGAAAATGGGTATCAGCTGCTTGCTGATGCCTTTCGTAATGGGGTATAGACGGGTTCCGCTGCCCCCTGCTAAAACAATTCCTTTCATATATAACGTTATATTCTGGGGTGCAAAGGTACGACTTTTTGATGAAGAATGAAGAATGAAGAATTTACTACCGCAAACCGCTTATTTAACGTTTTTTTATCCTTTGACCTCTTCATTTCTCATTTCTCTTTTCTCATTTCTCATTTTTCTTCGTACCTTTGCAGCGATTTTTGAAAATAACATTGATAACAGAATTAGTTAAACGGAAGAATAAATGGCATTTTTATCAAAACTCTTCGGAAGGAAAGATTCCGATGAAACGCAAAAAACGGGCGGCATGGAAGACTTCATGACGCTGATTCGTGTATATTTTCAGGCTGTAATGGCCTCGGAACTGGGTATTAATAATCTGGCTGCACTGCCTGACCTGCGCGTGTTCAAGACCACCCTCCATGTGGCTACGGTGAACAACAAACTGGGAGTCGGGGAGAGGAGCCGCTGCAAGAAGATGCTGAAGGACATCTACGAAATGGATGATACCTTCTTTAAGGAGATTGACCAGAGCATTAAGAAACATTGCCGTAAGCTGCAGGACGTGCAGCCGTATCTGCTTCAGTTCCAGGCTTATACTAACGATTTGCTCATGCTTGTCACCAACCTCATGAAATATAAGCTGCGCATTCCCAGCATGTTCAAGAAAACACTCTACACGGCGACGGAGCAGACTGTCAACGACATCTTTACGAAAAATGACTTCAAGGATGCAAGCGTCATGAAAACGGTAGTGGCCATTCGAGAATATGCTCGCCGACTGGGCTTCACACCACAATGGACAACCGACTTCGTGTATAAGGTCGTTATGTTAGCCAAGAAGGAGCCACGACAGAAAAATGACAAGGATTGAACGTTAAAAAAACACAATTTTCTACGTTGAACCTTTATAAATTGTAAACAGTCAATGGCCAAATAGTAAATTATCATTACTTTTGTAGAAATTAATGAGTTAAGGTATGACCCCTAATGAGAAAGTATTGAAGGATTTTGAGACGCGCGTGCGTCAGATGCTCTTACGTTTCCAGCAACTCAAGAAGGAAAACGAGGAGCTCTACTCTATAGTGGAGAAGAACGAACGCGACGTTCAGCAGCTCCAAGACAAACTGGAACAGAAAGGGCGTGACTACGATTCATTGAAAATGGCTAAGATGATTGAGATAACCAATGGCGACCTGGAGGGAGCCAAAAACCGATTGTCGAAGCTGATAAAAGATGTAAACAAATGCATTGCTATCTTGGGTGAAGCAAAATAATCTTTAGAAGCGATGGCAGAACCGAACAGAGAAAAACTACATATCCGACTGCACGTCTATGACGCAGAAATCGAGGTTACCATTAACCGCGAGGACGAAGAGTATTACCGTGCGGCAGCAAAGCTCATTACCGACCGGTATAACGCCTATGCACAGGCTTATAAGGGAAGGAAAAGCGACCATCTGATAGCGCTCATGACACTCGTCGATGTGGCGCTGTTGTATCAGAAGGAGCGCACGCATAACGATACTTCGCCTTATGATGATATTCTCAAACGGCTCACCGCTGAAATTGAAAGCACACTCGGAGAGAATGGCTGAGAGAGAATATTAACTAATTTATATAATTTTAAAAAGGTATTATGGATTTAACTCTTATTATAGCCATCATTGTGGCACTCGCTATGGGTGTCGCTGTGGGCTACTTGATTTTCCGCTATGTTGTAAAGGGGAAATATAACCAAATGGTAGAAGCTGCCAACAAAGAGGCAGAAGTGATTAAGGAAAAGAAGCTGCTCGAAGTGAAGGAGATATTCCTCAACAAGAAAAGTGAGCTGGAGAAGGAAGTACAGCAGCGCAACCAGCACATCCAGCAGAACGAGAACCGCCTCAAGCAGCGTGAAATTTCGCTCAATCAGCGACAGGAGGAACTGGGACGCCGTAAGAATGAGCTCGACAACCAGCAGACACGCATTGACAACGAGAAGAAGATGCTCACCCTGAAACATGAGGAACTGGAGAAGATGCAGCTGCAGGAGCGCGCCAAGCTCGAGGAACTGTCAGGACTGAGTGCCGACGAAGCCAAGGCCAGACTCGTGGAGTCGCTCAAGGACGAGGCCAAGACTGACGCACAGGCCTACATCAATGAAATCATGGACGAGGCCAAGCTCAACGCCAACGCGCAGGCCAAGAAGATTGTCATTCAGACGATTCAGCGCGTGGCTACTGAGACGGCCGTCGAGAACAGCGTGTCAGTGTTTCACATTGAGAACGACGACGTGAAAGGCCGCGTCATTGGTCGTGAGGGACGTAATATCCGTGCACTGGAGGCTGCCTGCGGTGTGGAGATTGTGGTTGACGACACGCCTGAGGCCATCGTCATTTCTGCCTTCGACCCCATTCGCCGTGAGGTCTGCCGACTGGCACTCCACCAGCTTGTGGCTGACGGCCGCATTCACCCGGCACGCATCGAAGAGGTGGTGGCTAAGGTGAAGAAACAGTTAGAGAACGAGGTCATAGAGACCGGTAAGCGCACCACGATAGACCTTGGTATTCATGGTCTTCACCCGGAACTTATCCGTATCATTGGTAAGATGAAATATCGTTCTTCCTACGGTCAGAATCTCTTGCAGCATGCTCGTGAGACAGCCAACCTCTGTGCCGTCATGGCTGCTGAGTTGGGACTGAACCCCAAGAAGGCAAAGCGTGCCGGACTGCTGCACGACATTGGTAAGGTGCCTGACGAGGAGAGCGAACTGCCACACGCTATCTACGGTGCCAAACTGGCAGAGAAATACAAGGAGAAGCCTGATATCTGCAACGCTATCGGCGCTCACCACGACGAAATGGAGATGCAGACGCTGCTGGCTCCCATCGTCCAGGTGTGCGACGCCATCAGTGGTGCCCGTCCTGGTGCCCGCCGCGAAATTGTAGAGGCTTACATCAAGCGTCTGAACGACCTTGAGGCCATCGCCATGTCTTATCCTGGCGTCACCAAGACCTATGCCATCCAGGCCGGTCGTGAGCTGCGTGTCATCGTGGGTGCTGACAAGATGGACGATGCTGAGACAGAAGCACTCTCTGGTGAGATTGCCAACAAGATCCAGACGGAGATGACTTATCCCGGACAGGTGAAGATTACGGTTATCCGCGAAACCCGTTCAGTAGCCTACGCCAAGTAATCAGCGGTAGTATTCAATAGAGTGGGGGGAACGTTTCTAAAAGCGCTCCCCTCACTTGTTTTTTCACAACTGTCAACTAATTTTAAGTTGCAAAAGTTTAATTCCTCTAACATTTAAATAATCGTAACTTGATATAAGACTTCATTAAGGTTTGTTTGTGGATATTGTTCTATCTTTGTGCCCATATTGTTACACAAGGAAAAGATGACTCCAATGGAAAAAACTACCCCAACGCTGCTGACCGTAGGCTGCTACGAGTTGAATACTAAGACGCTGCGGCTCACTTGCCACCAAGCTGACGGCACCTGTACCGAGCAGACTCTCTCATTCCGTGAGTGCTGCATGTTGCAGATGCTGATGGAAAAGCTGAACGAAGTCGTGGAAAACGACCGTTTCTGCCATGAACTGTGGGAGAATGCCTATCTGTTCAGCAATGCCAGTCTCTATGTCTTCATCTGCCGACTGCGTCATTACCTCGTCAACGACCCCCGCATCAGCATAGAGAACATACGTGGGTACGGTTATAGGATGGTGTTTAAAGCCCGATAATGTATGACCTATTCTTACGTCTTCGTATTTTGTCTTGGCCTTTGGGCTGTGGGGGCAAAGGCTCAGAACACTGACGTCAGGGAGAGTCCCCTGCCGACTGATTCGCTCGGATTCTCTGACCCTTCCATCCGTGAGCATCTGGACGAGTGGCTCAGCCGTATGCCTTCTACTATCGTACCCAATCAAAATGACTTACTGGCACCTGTGGAGCCCGACTTCCTGAGCAAGGCGGCCCTGAAGGATGAACCAAACTTCCCGGAAATCAATTGGGAGGGAGTTATGGGCTCTGCTAATTGTGACGCTGACCTGCAGTTTTGGAGTAAATGGCTGGTGCGCCAGCGCAAGGAGCAGGAAGGGGGAGCCATGATGATTGGGGCCGATGTGTTCTCGTTGGTGGGCTTCTTAGTCAGTAAGCTTTTTCCCCGGAAAGTGCATAAGACGAAAGCTCAGAAACGCCGTGAGCGGTTGGAGAAGATTCTGGAAGATTATTAAAAAAAGGCTGTCCGCGGAATATCGTGAACAGCCTTTAAGATAAATGAGAATGTTTTCACTACTGCACAGGAATCTTGACCTTCGGTCGAGATAGCTCACGTTCGGAAATGAAAACGATGTTTTCACTTCTCTCACTTAATCGCAATCTTGTCGATTCGACGCTGATGGCGTCCGCCTTCGAAGTCAGTTGCGAAGAACTCGTCCATAATCTTGCGGGCCATGTCTTCGTCGATGAACCGGCCTGGCATGACGAGCACGTTGGCATTGTTGTGCTGACGGATGAGATGGGCAATCTCGGGAATCCAGCAAAGTCCTGCACGGATGCTCTGGTGCTTGTTGAGGGTCATGTTGATGCCCTCGCCAGAGCCGCAGATGGCGATGCCGGGGAACACTTCGCCCTGCTCAATGCCCTCAGCCAGTGCATGGCCGAAGTCAGAGTAGTCGCACGACTCCTCGTTGTACGTACCGTAGTCCTTATAGGCATAGCCCTTCTCGTCGAGGTACCGCTTTACGAATTGTTTTAAGGCAAAGCCAGCGTGGTCGCTGGCTATGCCGATGGTCTTCACTTCCATAGTTTTATGCAAGCAGTTTCTTTACCTGATCGTAAACATTCTGACCCGTGTAGCCGAGCTTCTCGTCGAGCACCTTGTAAGGAGCCGAGAAGCCGAAGCTCTCGAGACCCCATACGCAACCGTCGGCACCTACGAGACCCTCGAGGGTGACGGGCAGGCCGGCGGTCATACCGAACTTCTTCTTGCCACAGGGCAGCACGCTCTGCTGATACTCTACAGGCTGGCTGCGGAACAGACCCTCAGAGGGAACGCTCACCACGCGAACCTTCACACCGTCCTCACGCAGCAGCTTGGCACCGGCCAGAAGCGTAGAAACCTCAGAACCGCTGGCCAGCAGGATGACGTCGTAGTCCTCGTCGCTGCCTGCCACCACGTAGGCACCCTTTGCAGCCTGCGAGTAGTCGTTGCCTTCAGGCAGCATGTCGATGTTCTGACGCGAGAAGATGAGCGCCGTCGGAGTCTCGGTGTTCTCCATAGCCATGCGCCAGCAGACGGTGGTCTCCTCGGCGTCGGCGGGACGTACCACGAGCATGGAGTTCTTGCCGTGGTGGTTCTTCAACTTCTCCATGAGTCGGATCTGGGCTTCCTGCTCAACGGGCTCGTGGGTAGGACCGTCCTCACCAACGCGGAATGCGTCGTGGGTCCAGATGAACTTCACGGGCAGCTCCATC
>ONRS01000090.1 GCA_900320255.1 uncultured Prevotellaceae bacterium | reverse complement strand
CTTCGACACCATGAACGACGAGTAGAAGCCCAGTCCGAAGTGGCCGATAATCTGGTTGGCATTGTCCTTGTACTTCTCTAAGAAGTCGTTGACGCCCGAGAAGGCAATCTGGTTGATGTACTTGTCGATTTCCTCCTCGGTCATGCCGATGCCGCGGTCGGAGATGGTGATGGTGCCCTTGTCCTTGTCGAGGCTGATGCGGACACTGAGGTCGCCCTCCTCGCCCTTGAACTCACCCTGCTGCTTGAGGGTCTTCAGCTTCTGCGTGGCATCGACGGCATTGGAAACCATTTCACGCAGGAAAATCTCATGGTCGCTGTAGAGAAACTTTTTGATGACGGGGAAGATGTTCTCAGTAGTAACCCCGATATTACCTTTTTGCATTGTTGTTGAGTTGTTTTTATTGTTGTTTCTGTTTTTTTGTTCTGCTGTATTACCTTACAAACTTTGTGCCAAACTCAAGGTGTGACGATTTGGCAGTTGCGAGGTGAATTTTCGAGGTACGAGGTGCGAGGTACGAGGTGCGAGAATACCTCAGTCCCTCCTTATTGAAACATTTCGTGCGTTTACTCGCATTTCTCGTACCTCGTACCTCGCACCTCGTACCTCGAAAATCCACCTCGTACCTCGCACCTCGCACCTCGTACCTCGCACCTCGAATTATATATATAATAAGGAGAAAAAGACGCGGGAAAAAGGGGGTAAAAATCAGAAAAATGTTTATTTTTCAAAAAAAGTTGCCGAAAGATTTTTGTTTTCCGTTGAAAATCAGTATCTTTGCACTCCATTTTTGATATACTTATAAATAAACAACAAGTTAAGAACATGACAAAAGCTGATATCATCAACAAAATTTCGGCTCAGACAGGCCTCCCAAAGAGGGATGTAACCATCACCGTAGAAGCCTTTATGGAGGAGCTGCGCCAGTCTCTCATTGCTAAAGAGAACGTCTATCTGCGCGGCTTCGGAAGCTTCATCGTTAAGCATCGTGCACAAAAGACCGCCCGTAACATCTCGAAGAACACGACGATTGTTATTGACGCTCACGACATGCCGGCCTTCAAGCCCGCCAAGAGCTTCGTTGAGAAAATGAAGTAATAAGAGAGAAAAATCAAGAACATTTAAGAATCATAAAAATTTTAAGACAACTATGCCAAACGGAAAGAAAAAGAAGGGCCACAAGATGGCTACTCACAAGCGTAAGAAGAGACTGAGAAAGAATCGTCATAAGAGCAAGTAAGCTCTCTTGGAAAGTTCTTCGAAGCTTAAAAGAAATGAAAGGAGTGTGCCGCGTAAACCCCTGCAGAGGGGATGAGCGGCACACCCTTTTGACTATTTTAAAACCCACCCATTTATCAGATGACAAGCGAAGTAATCATCGACGTCCAGCCTAAAGACATTTCGATTGCACTGCTCGAGGACAAAGACCTGGTGGAATACCAGAAGGAGCCGCGCTCTGCATCGTATGCCGTAGGCAACATCTATGTGGCAAAGGTCAGGAAGCTGATGCCAGGACTGAACGCGTGCTTCGTCGATGTAGGGTCAGAACGTGACGCGTTCCTGCACTATCTGGACTTGGGGCTTCAATACAGCTCTTTGGAAAAGTACCTGAAACAGGTACAAAGCGACAGGAAGAAACTTTATCCCATCTCGAAGGCTACACACCTGCCCGACCTGCCCAAGGAGGGCAGCATTGCCAACATTCTGAAGGTTGGCCAGGAAGTGATGGTCCAGGTGGTCAAGGAACCCATCAACACGAAGGGTCCGCGACTGACCTGCGAACTGAGCTTCGCCGGACGGTATATCGTGCTGATTCCCTTCAACGATAAGGTTTCTGTATCTTCTAAAATCAAGAAAAGCGAGGAACGGGCACGTCTGAAGCAGCTCATGCAGAGCATCAGGCCCAAGAACTTCGGTATCATTGTGCGCACGTCGGCAGAAGGAAAACGCGCTGCCGAGCTCGACGCGGAACTGAAAGTGCTGATGAAACGTTGGGAGGACGCCATCACAAAGACACAGAAGACGACCGAGCGACCGCAACTGGTGTTCGAGGAGACGAGCCGAGCCGTGGCACTGCTGCGCGACCTGTTCAACCCCACGTACGACGGTATTCACGTCAACGATGAGGACATATTCCACCAGATTAAGGACTATGTCACACTCATTGCACCCGAGAAGGCCGACATTGTGAAGCGCTACACGGGCACGGTGCCCATCTTCGACAACTTCAACGTCACAAAACAGCTGAAGTCGTCGTTCGGCAAGACCGTCAACTACAAGCGCGGAGCCTATCTCATTATTGAGCATACCGAGGCCATGCACGTGGTGGATGTGAACAGCGGAACCCGCATCAAAAAGGAAAACGGCCAGGAAGCCAATGCACTGGAGACTAACCTGGGAGCCGCCGACGAACTGGCACGGCAGCTCAGGTTGCGCGACATGGGCGGCATCATCGTGGTCGATTTCATTGACATGAACCTCGCAGAAGACCGGCAAATGCTGTACGAGCGCATGTGCAAGAACATGCAGAAAGACCGTGCACGACACAACATCCTGCCACTGAGCAAGTTCGGGCTGATGCAGATTACGCGTCAGCGCGTACGCCCGGCCATGGATGTCAACGTAGAAGAAACCTGTCCCACCTGTTTCGGCAAGGGAAAAATCAAGTCGTCCATACTTTTCACAGACCAACTGGAGAGCAAGATTGACCGCCTCGTCAACAAGATAGGCATCAAGCGCTTCACGCTTCATGTGCATCCCTACGTAGGTGCCTACATCAATCAGGGACTCTTCTCCCTGAAACGTAAATGGCAGATGAAGTACGGATTCGGCGTGAACGTTATCTCCTCGCAGAAACTGGCTTTCCTGCAGTATGAGTTCTACGACAAGAACGGCGAATTCATCGATATGCAGGAGGAGATGGAAAACTCTTAACAAAAATACGAAGGCAAAAGAAAAATGCCTTCGTATTTTTTTTGTGTTCTCAGTTTTTTTTGCTACTTTTGCAAAAACATTAATACTTAAATACTTATGCTGACACTGAAAATCATCTTCTGGATTTGCCTGGCACTCGTCTTCTACACCTACCTGGGCTACGGCATAGTGCTTGCAATACTCGTGGCCGCTAAGCGGCTCTTCAGTTCACTCAGACTGAAATATCCGCTGCCCAGCGATATTGACCTGCCCGAGGTGACACTCATGATCTGCGCCTACAACGAAGAGGACATCGTCACCCTGAAGATGGAGAACACCCACCAGCTGAAGTACCCCAAAGGCAAGCTGAAGGTGATGTGGGTGACCGACGGAACGACCGACCACACCAACCAAAGGCTGAAGGCCTACGACGACGTGACCGTCATCTTCAGCCCGGAGCGCAAGGGAAAGACGGCAGCCCTGAATCACGGCATCAGGCACGTGAAGACCGGACTCGTCGTCATGACCGACGCAAACACGATGCTGAACCCCGACTGCATACGCGAAGTGGTGCACTGCTTCATGGACCCGAAGGTGGGATGCGTGGCCGGCGAGAAACGGGTGGTTGCCCGCAAGAAGGGAGAGACAGTAGCCGAAGGCGAGGGCCTCTACTGGAAGTACGAGAGCACGCTGAAGAAACTGGACAGCGAACTCTACTCGGCTATGGGTGCCGCCGGCGAGCTCTGCGCCATACGTACCCCACTCTACCGCGAAATGCCTGAAGACACGTTGCTGGACGACTTCATACTCAGCATGCTGATAGTAGATGAAGGCTACCGTATTGCCTATACTCCCGATGCATTCGCTATGGAGTACGGGTCGGCCGACATGAGGGAAGAGTCAAAACGCAAGCGCCGCATAGCAGCCGGAGGACTGCAGAGCACCTGGCGACTGCGCAAGCTGTTCAACCCGTTCAGGAACCCCATTGTGGCCTTTCAGCTCGTTTCACACCGCATACTGCGATGGACCGTCACGCCCTTTGCGCTGCTGGCCCTCATTCCGCTCAACTTGCTGCTGGTCATTCTCGGCGGAGGCATCATCTACAACGTGCTGCTTCTGCTGCAGCTGCTGTTCTATCTGGCAGCTCTCGGCGGCTGGCTCCTGGCACGTCAGGGCAAGAAGAACAAACTGCTCTACATACCCTATTACTTCCTGTTTATGAACATCAACGTATTCCGCGGAATGGCCTATCTCAGAACCCACAAGACAGGCGGGGCATGGGAAAAAGCAAAAAGAGGATAAAAATATACGGAAAAATTAGGGAATGTCAATTATTATCACTAACTTTGCAACGATTTATAATCATGCTAATTTGAATGATGGAAAAAGACGAAAGGGAGTTACTCTTGCAAAAACTGGCTGAAGCCAGCCAAAAAATACAAAATATATCTAATCACACTGCAGAAGTAGAAGCTAAGCTCAAGGAATACGAAGAGAAGGCACAGCAGGCAGAAAAGGCGAGCAAAATGAAATCGCTTTTCCTGGCTAACATGAGTCATGAAATTCGTACGCCGCTGAATGCCATTGAAGGTTTCTCACGCATTATGTGTGAAACCGACTCGGCTTCGGAGCGAATGAAGTTCATGGAAATCATTGAAAGCAATAATACGCGACTCCTGTCACTCATCAACGAAATACTCGACCTGTCAAGAGTAGAAGCCGGCGAACTCATCATCAAGCGCGCTCCGACTGACCTGAACCAGATGTGTCAGAGCCTCAAACAGCTGTTTAAGTTCCGCTGTCCCGACTCGGTCAACATGGTGTGGGCAAAGCCCAACATGAACGTCATGTTCAACACCGACGAGAACCGCCTGGCCCAGGTGTTCTCTAACCTGATCAGCAATGCACTCAAGCATACCACGATGGGCAGCATCAACTATGGCTACCGGCTCATCAACGACGGACAGGAAATAGAATTCTACGTCAGCGACACCGGCACGGGCATTGCTCCTGAGGATCTTCCCGAAATCTTTAATACCTATATGTCGAAAGATGCCGAGACCATGCAGAACGGCTACGGTCTGGGACTGCCGCTGAGCAAGATCATCGTGGAGAAGCTCGGAGGACAAATCAAGGTGTCGTCAGAACTCGGCAAAGGCAGCACCTTTACATTCACCTTCCCCTTTGACGGCACTGTCGGTGGACTGAACAAGGGAAGCCGCACTACAACCAACTCACGCACTATCCGGGTAAGCACGAAGACCAGTCAGGCTGACATGAAACTCATTCTGGTGGCAGAAGACGAGGACAGCAACTTCGAACTGGTGAAGATTGTGCTGGCAAAACGCTACAGGCTGGTACGCGCCAAGAACGGTATTGAGGCCGTCACGCTGAGCGAGGAAGAACATCCTGACCTGATTCTGATGGACATACGCATGCCCGACATGAACGGACTGGACGCTACGCGCATCATCAAGGAAGTGAATCACGACGTGCCCATTATTGCACTGAGTGCCTATGCCTTCGACGAGAACGTGCGCGAAGCCAAGAATGCCGGTTGCGACGACTTCCTGGCAAAGCCTTTCCGTGTGGAAGACCTGATAGAGATGGTTCACAAATATGTTGCAGAATAACACTTAGCTATGGGAAAATTAGCCGTTTATCGTTATTTCTCACTCATGTTTCTGGTCATCACCGTCGTGGTGATGTTCTTTACCTTTGCCGGCTTGTTCGGCGGAAGTGTGGACCCGGTGGGCAACACAGCTATGGCCATGCTGGTGTATATTCTGCCCGTGCTGATTATCCTTAATTTCCTGCTGCTCATCTATTGGCTCGCAAGAAGACGCTGGAAATGGATTGCCCTGCCCGTCCTGCCCATTTTGTGCAGCATTCCCTACATGGGTACGCTCGTTCAGCTGAGGTCGGAGAACACACAGGCCGACAAAGAGGAAGGACTGAAGATGGCGACCTATAACGTGCAGGTCTTTGGTCACGAGACAACGGGCTTCAAGGCTGAGGACATACTGGCAGAGATGAAGCGCCAGAAGGTAGATGTGCTGTGCATGCAGGAGTACTCTGAGGTAAGCGGCAACACTAAAAACTCTGAGCGATACAAGGAAGTGTTCCCCTACATGGCCGTAGGCCGTCAGGACATGGCTATCTGCAGCAAATACCCCATTAAGGAGTCGAAGACTATTCTGTTCAGCGACGATGAGCACGGATTAGCCACCAACAACAGTGCGATGTGGGCTGACATCAACGTCAAGGGAAAGGTGGTGCGTGTCTTCAATGTGCACTTGGAAACGACGGGCTTCAACCGGGCGATGCATCAGGCCAGCAAGATTCAGGCTACTGGCCGGAGCGTAGAAGACAACCGGCTGGTACGCGCCATCTACGGCAACTATACATTAGGCATGATTGTCCGTGCCGAACAGTCGAGAATGGTAGCCGAGGAGATAGCAGCAAGCAAGATGCCCGTCATTGTGTGCGGCGACTTCAACGACGTGCCCTACTCTTACACGTACAACACGATGCTGGGTGACCTGGTTGACGGATTCAAGGAGTGCGGAAGCGGTTTCCACTATACGTTCCGTGAACCGAAGAAACCTGTACGCATTGACTATATCTTCCACGATGAAAGCATGGAAGGCATGACTTACTACACAAAGGACATTTCTTATTCCGACCACCTTCCGGTGTTCATGAAGCTGACGCTTCCTGCTGCTACTGAACAACCTTGAAGCGAACCCTGAACGTACGCTGCTGCTCGTCCCAGTTCGTTCCGAGAAGTTCGAAACGGCCTATTTGTGACGTGGAGCGTACATGCTTGCCTATGCAGGGACAGACGTCGTAATCACCGATTCTTACAAGACGGATGGTCTCGCTGGCATCGCTGGGCAGACGGTCGAGCGATACGCCTTCAGGCAGAGAGTCCTGCGTAACAAATTCGAACGTCACGGGCATGTCTTCGTCAATGAGTCGCTGCATCTCCCGCTCTATCTGCTTCTCCTCCTGGCGGCTGGGCTTATGGTCAAGCTGGAAGGTCATCTTACTCTTCTTGCGCTCGATGTGAGCATTTGTTGAACGGCCACAACCAAAGAGTCTGATCATGGTCTGGTTCAACAAATGCTCCGCCGTATGCGCAGGGGGGAACTCGTCTTTGTTATGCTCGTTAAGCAACAGTTCGTCCATTAGTCCTATTTCTTTTTATTGACCGTAAACTTCATTTTCAAGACACAAGCTCCGCGAGCCTCTAACTGAAGGGCAAGACAACCGTCCTTCTGCAGCTGCAACGAGCGTTTGCCGCCGTTCAGCAAGTCGGTGGCCGACACCTTCTTCTCGGGTATGCCGAGGTAGTCGAAGGCATGGGCCGGCGTGTTCACACCGATGCTGACGGGACGGTCGTCAAAGTTGACGGCTACCAACAGCAGTTCGTTGTCTGCCTTACGCAGAAAGACATACTGGCGGTCCAAGTGACCGTTCACGTACATGAGGTCGAAGAAGAGACCCTCGCCTATCGTTTTCTCCTTACGGGCAAGTGTCAACACCTTCTTGTGAACGTCGTAGATGTGACGCTCCTCGTCGGACAGCGTCTTCCATGCAGCACGACACAAGGTGTCAACTGACCAGTAGTCGAAGATGGTAGTACGGCCGTCGTTGCCGCTGAAGCCTTCCTTGTCCATTCCACGTTCACCATATTCCTCACCGAAATAGAGCATAAACGGGTTCTGCTGCATGAGTACGGAAGCAACGAATCCGGGCAGTCCCTTCTGCGCGCTGGCAGCAAAGAAGTCGCTGGCTACGCGCTGCTCGTCGTGGTTCTCAAGGAAGTAGAGCATGTGGTCACGAATGTCGTCGGTAGCCTGCCATGCATGTGTAATGGCAGAAGCCGGAGCGTGGTTGCAGATGACGGCACGCATGGTGTCGTACATGCCCACCTTGTCGTACAGGTAGTCGAAGCCGCTGGCTATGTAGTGACGGTACTCATAAGGGTTATACACCTCGCCGATGAACTGTATGGCGGGGAACTTCTTGCGGACCTTCTCCGTGGCGTAAGCCCAGAAGACGGCCGGCACCATTTCAGCCATGTCACAACGGAAGGCGTCAATGCCCTTGCCTGCCCAGAAGAGCAGGATGTCGGTCATCTTCTTCCATGTGGAAGGTATCTCGGAAGATGCCGGAAGCTGCAGAGAGGACGGCGTAACGCCGGCATAATAGTCAACGCCGTAGTTCAGCTTCACCGTCTCGTACCAGTCATTCCTACCGGGAGCATTGTTGAAGAGGTCGTTACCCGTTGCCTTGGCAGGCTCCTCAATGTAAGGCTCGTCCTCACCATGATACAGATCGAAGTTAGGCGAGAGACGCTCACCCGGGCAATAATAGAAGTTGTTCTGAGGAGAGAAGCCCTGTTGCGGGTCGTCACCCTGTCCGAGGTCCTTAACGCCGCGAGGCTTGCAGATGCTCATGTACTGACGGGCTACGTGGTTAGGCACAAAGTCGATGATGACCTTCATGCCGGCTTCGTGAGTACGGGCAACGAGCGCTTCAAACTCCTGCATGCGCTTCTCCACATTGACGGCCAAGTCAGGGTCAACGTCATAGTAGTCAGTGATGGCGTAAGGCGAACCGGCCTTGCCCTTCACAATGGCTGAATGGTTACGGGGAATACCGAAGCGTTCGTAGTTGGTCATGGTGGCATGGCGTATGACACCCGTAAACCACACGTGGGTCATACCCAAGTCGGCAATCTGCTTCAATGCCGACTTGGTAAAGTCATTCAGCTTACCGCAGCCGTTTTCGGCCATCGTTCCATTCTCCTCGCGGGTGGTGTTACGATTGCCGAAAAGGCGGGGTAAGACTTGGTAGATAAGGACCTTCTCCATCAAATTATCAATTATCAATTAATTATTGAATACCGTGAGCACTGACTTCGCGGTTAATCTTTGCAATCATGCCTTGCAGAGCCTTGCCGGGACCGCACTCCGTGAAGTCGTCAGCACCGTCGGCAATCATGTTCTGCACGCACTGCGTCCAACGTACTGAGCTGGTCAGCTGGGCAATCAGGTTCTGCTTGATTTCTGCAGGGTCGGTGTGCGGCTTGCCGTCAACATTCTGATAGACGGGGCACTTAGGAGTCTTGATCTCAGTAGCCTCGATGGCGGCCTGCAGCTCATCCTTGGCAGGCTGCATCAGAGGTGAATGGAACGCGCCGCCCACCTTCAGCGGCAGTGCACGCTTGGCACCGGCAGCCTTCAGCTGCTCGCAAGCCTCGTTGATGGCCTCCACGTTTCCGCTGATAACGAGCTGTCCCGGGTTGTTATAGTTAGCGCAGACCACTACATTTCCCTCACGGTTGATGGCTGCACAGATTTCTTCTACTTTCTCGTCAGGCAGACCGATGATGGCAGCCATTGTGGAGGGCTGAGCCTCACAGGCTTTCTGCATGGCCATAGCACGGGCATAGACCAGACGAAGACCGTCCTCGAACGACAGGGCACCGGCAGCTACCAGAGCAGAGAACTCACCGAGTGAGTGACCGGCCGTCATCTTCGGGTCGAAGGCGTCGCCCATGCAGATGGCAGAAATGACTGAATGCAGGAACACAGCGGGCTGCGTTACCTTGGTCTGCTTCAGGTCATCATCGGTACCTTCGAACATGATGTCCGTAATGCGGTAGCCGAGAATATCGTTGGCCTTCTCAAAAAGTTCTTTTGCTGTTGCGTTGTTGTCGTAAAGGTCTTTGCCCATTCCTACGAACTGGGCTCCCTGACCAGGGAATACAAATGCTTTCATCTTCTTTTTCTTTATTATTAATTAAAAAATTGTTCTATGAGAGAAGTACCGTTTCTCTTGGAGAGAAGTGCCGTTTCTCTTGGAGAGAAGTACCGTTTCTCTATGAGAGAAGTGCCACTTCTCTCAGACAGAAGTGGCACTAATCTTTCTTCAACGGGATGAGACAGCTGAACGTAGAGCCCTCGCCGAGCGTTGACTCCACCATGACGTCACCACCGTTCTTACGGGCGAAGTCGGCACAAAGCTGCAGACCGAGTCCCGAGCCTTCCTCTCCGCCTGTGCCGTAAGTGGTCTCGCCGCCGTGGAACAGTGTATCCAAACGTTCGGGAGCAATGCCTACTCCGTGGTCGCGAATGGAAATTTTCGCAAAGTCGTCCTGACGGGTGATGAACACCTCAATGCTGGAGTCCTCGCGAGAGAACTTGATGGCGTTGGAGATAAAGTTACGGATAACGGTCTTAATCATGTCGTTGTCGGCATGCACCTCAAATTTGTCGTTGTTGGGAATGAACTGCAGCTTGACCTTCTTCATCTCAGCTATGGTGATGAAGATGTCAACCACACCAGGAACAACCTCGTTGAGGTCCATATCCTGATAGACTACGTTCAGACGTCCGGTCTGGCTCTTGGTCCACTTCAGCAGATTGTCTAACAGGTCGTGCGTCTCTTCCGACTCACGGTTGGCCTTGTCGAGCAGATTGTAAATCTCCTCCCCTACTGTGTCTGGCGACACGACGCTGACGGCTAAGTTCAGCACCATACGGATGCTGGCCATGGGTGAACGCAGGTCGTGGGCAATAACGGAGTACATCTTATCGCGGTTTGAAATGGTACGCTTCAGTTCTTCGTTCTGCTGTATGATGATGCGCTTGGCAGCCACCAGACTAATCTGCTGTACGACACGCATGACCAGTTCCTCCTTGTTGAAAGGTTTGGTAAGGAAGTCGTTGGCTCCTACCTGGAATCCCTTCACAAGGTCGGCCGGTGTGTTCAGTGCCGTCAGGAAGATGATGGGAATATCCTTCGTCTCCGGGTCTTTCTTCAGGATGACCGCCGTGTCAAAGCCGCTGATGTCTGGCATCATCACGTCAAGCAGAATCAGGTCAGGATGCTCTTTCTTTGCCTGCTCAATGCAGGCGTTACCGCAGTTAGCCGTGCAGACCTGAAACTTCTCATTGGTAAGTAGAATTTTCAGCAAAAGCACGTTGCTGACCACATCATCCACAATCAATATCTTGTAGTCGCTCCTATTAAGCTGGGACTCTAACGATGCTCCATTATCCATAGACAAAAAAGTATATTTGTTATAATTTCTGCAAAATTAAGCATTTCGCATGAAAAAGCCAAATTTTTTACCCTTTTATTTACGGAAATGCCCACAAACCTACTCTACCGTCACTGATTTGGCCAAATTTCTGGGTTGGTCAACGTCTAAACCTTTGCACACGGCCACATGATAAGCCAGAAGCTGAAGCGGAATAGTAGCGAGCAGCGGTTCCAGACATTCCAGTGTAGAAGGCAGTTCAATCACCTCGTCGGCTATGCGGCTGATGGTCTCGTCGCCTTCGCTGACAATGGCCATGACCTTACCCTTACGGGCTTTCACCTCCTGAATGTTGGAGAGCACTTTCTCGTACATGGCGTTATGCGTGGCAATGACCACAACGGGCATGTCGGAATCAATGAGTGCAATGGGGCCGTGCTTCATTTCGGCAGCAGGATAGCCCTCAGCATGGATGTAGGAAATTTCCTTCAGTTTCAGCGCACCCTCAAGTGCTACGGGATAGCTGTAGCCGCGACCTAAGTAAAGGAAGTTACGCGCGTAGGTGAACGTGCGGCTCAGGTCGGCTATGCGACTGTTCAGCTTCAGCACCTGGCCCATCTTGTCGGGAATGGCATGCAACTCTCGCACAATGTGCAGATACTCTTCCTGGTCAATGGTGCCCTTCTCCTTGGCTAACGCGAGGGCCAGCATGGTCAGCACCGTCACCTGTCCGGTAAATGCCTTCGTTGATGCGACACCAATCTCAGGACCTACATGGATGTAGCAGCCTGTATGCGTGGCACGGGGAATGCTGGAACCGATGGCGTTGCACACACCGTAGATGAAGGCTCCGTGCTCCTTGGCCAGTTTGACGGCGGCTAACGTGTCGGCTGTCTCACCGCTCTGCGAAATGGCAATGACGACGTCGTCGCTGTTGATGACGGGATTACGGTATCGGAATTCCGAAGCATACTCTACTTCAACGGGTATGCGGCAGTAGTTCTCAATAATCTGCTTGCCTATGAGTCCGGCATGCCACGAAGTACCGCAGGCTACGATGATAAAGCGCTTGGCCTTGAGCAGCTGCTGCTTGTAGTCGATGACCGAACTGAGCACCACATTGTCCATATCGAGATTCACACGTCCGCGCATGCAATTGGTCAGACAGTCAGGCTGTTCGAAGATTTCCTTCAACATAAAATGCGGGTAGCCGCCCTTCTCTAACTGACCCAGGTTCAGATCGACCGTCTGCACGTCAAGATGCAACTTACGGTCGAGCAAGTCAACAACCTTCAGCTCCTCACCCGGACGCAGCACGGCAATGTTGCCGTCTTCCAGATAGACCACCTTGTCGGTATATTCCACAATGGGGCTGGCATCGGAACCGAGGAAGAACTCTCCGTCGCCTATGCCCACTACAAGCGGGCTCTGCTTGCGGGCGGCTATAATCTGGTTGGGCTCCCGCTTGTCGAGAATAGCAATGGCGTAGGCACCAATAACCTGATAAAGGGCTACCTGAACGGCAGTCAGCAGGTCAAGGTCCTTGCGCTCCATGATGTACTCTACCAGCTGAACGAGCACCTCTGTGTCGGTGTCCGACTGGAAATGGCGGCCCTTGGCCAGCAGTTTCTCCTTCAGGTCGGCATAGTTCTCAATGATGCCGTTATGAATAATGGCCAGGTTCTTCGACTCGGAGTAATGCGGATGGGCATTCACCGACGACGGCTCGCCGTGCGTGGCCCAGCGCGTATGGGCAATACCCACGTTGCCCGTGGTGTCCTTGTCCTTGCAATACTCCACAAGGTTATCTACCTTACCCTTGGTCTTGCAGACGTTCAGGTCATTGTTATCATTGATGAGTGCTACTCCGGCCGAGTCGTAACCACGATACTCCAGACGACGCAGGCCCTTAATTAAAATAGGGAAAGCTTCTTTCTTTCCGATATAACCAACTATTCCACACATATCAGAATGAATTTTTAGTGTTGTGTTTGTATAAAAAAGAGATTGGGAACGCACTGGTTCCCAATCTCTTGATATTGTTACACGGTTTACTTCAAGATGTTGTAGAGCAATGACGACAGTGAGATAAGAATAGACACTGACGTAAACCACAGACTGGTGGTAGTACCGACCGTAGAGTTTCTGGCCTTCACCTTGTTGGGCTCAACATAAACGACGTCGTTCTGCTGCAGGTAGTAGTAGGGCGAGTTGATGATGTTGGCATCGTTCAGGTTCAGCATGTGGAACTCCTTCTTGCCGTTGGCATCCTCACGAATGAGCTGCACCTTGTCGCGCACACCGTAGATGGTGAGGTCGCCTGCCTGTGCAAGTGCTTCCAGGATGGAAATCTTCTCGCGTGACACCATGAACGTTCCGGGACGTGCCACTTCACCGAGCACAGAGATAGAGTAGCTCGACATGCGCACCGTCACGATGGGGGTCTCCTCTGCGTTCATATAGTGCTTGATCTTGGTCTGAATGAGCTGTTCGGCCTCCGACTTGGTCAGTCCGCCCACCTTCAGCGCACCCACAATGGGGAACTGGATGTAACCGGCATTATCTACCAGATAGCTCTGCAGCATGGCCTGCGAATAGGTGCTGCGCGTGTTCGTGTTGTAAGGCGTAGGAATGGTCAGGTTGAACGGAACGGCTGCGTCGGGGTTGGTCGTGCTGACGGTGATGGTCAGCTGGTCCTTCGGCAGGATGCGGGCATCATAGAGGAAGCTCGACTGAGTCTCGTCAACGAACTGACTGTTCTGGAAATACGGGATGTTCTTTGTGCTGCCACAACTGCCAAGCACTAAGACCATAGCCATCAAGGCCATTGGTACAATTAATGTTCTAATTTTCATCTTTTTCGACATTTTGTTTAATTCTGGCTGCAAAATTACACCTATTTTTTCAAATATACAAGAAAAGAGTGGGAAAAATTAGCTTTCCCACTCTTCTTTATGTTTAATAGAACTTGAAATAACGGCGGGCGTTGTTGTAGCTGATGTCCTCAACCATCTTGCCTAACAGCTCGCGGTCGTCGGGCAGCAGGCCCTTCTCCACGTCGTTGCCTAACAGGTTGCAGAGAATGCGGCGGAAGTACTCATGACGCGGATAGCTCAGGAACGAGCGTGAGTCGGTCAGCATACCTACGAAGCGGCTCAGCAGGCCCAGCACCGAGAGGGCGTTCATTTGGCGCTCCATTCCGTCCTTCTGGTCGTTGAACCACCAACCTGAGCCAAACTGAATCTTGCCCGGCTCACCGCCCTGGAAGTTGCCCAGCATGGTGGCTATCACCTCGTTGGCGCAGGGGTTCAATGTATATAATATGGTACGTGTGAGCTTGCCTTCCATGTTCAGCTTGTTGAGGAACTTCGACATGGCCTTGGCCGTGTTGAACTCGCCGATGGAGTCGAAGCCCGTGTCGGGACCCAGCTGGTTATACATCTTCGTGTTGTTGTCGCGAATGGCTCCGTAGTGGAACTGCTGGGTCCAGTCAGCGTCAGCGTCCATCTCTGCCATAACGGTCAGGAAGCAGTTCTTGTACTGGCGAATCTCCATGTTAGAGAGTTGCTGGCCGCGCATGGCCTTTTCGAAGATGGTCTCAACCTGTGAGTCGGTGTATTCCTCGTCGTAGAACTCCTCAATGCCGTGGTCAGAGAGCTTACAGCCGTTCTCCTGGAAGAAGTCGTGACGCTTCTTCAGGGCATCCACCATGTCAGCAAACTTCGTGATGTTCACGTCGCTCACCTGTGCAAGCTGCTCCACATACTTGGCAAACTCGGGCTTCTCAATGTTCATGGCCTTGTCGGGACGCCATGCAGGAATCATCATCGGGTCGTTGTCAGCCTTGTTGCGGGCGTACTCAATGTGGTTGTGCAGGTCGTCAACGGGGTCGTCGGTGGTGCAGACGCACTCCACGTTGTAGTGGCGCATCAGTCCGCGGGCCGAGAACTCGGGCTGCTTCAGCTTCTCGTTACACTCGTCGAAGATTTCGCGGGCGGTCTTGGGGCTCAGCAGTTTCTCAATGCCGAAGGCGGTCTTCAGCTCCAGGTGAGTCCAGTGGTACAGCGGGTTGCGCAGGGTGTAGGGAACGGTCTCAGCCCACTTCTCAAACTTCTCCCAGTCGGTAGTGTCCTTACCGGTGCAGTACTTCTCGTCAACGCCGTTGGTACGCATGGCACGCCACTTATAATGGTCGCCGCCTAACCACAGCTCGGTAATGCTCTTAAACACGTGGTCGTTGGTCACCATCTCAGGAATCAGGTGACAGTGATAGTCAATGATGGGCATCTTAGCCGCATGGTTGTGATACAGGTCCTGTGCTATCTCATTGTCAAGCACGAAGTTCTTGTCATTAAATTGCTTCATGAATTATACTAAGTTTTTAAGTTTGTAAGTTATTTTTTGCAAAGTTAGCGATTAATTATCAGAAATATGTTATCTTTGCACCATAAATTTACGTAAACGATGACGTACAACAGTAAAGTACTCCTTATCTACACCGGCGGCACTATCGGCATGAACCGTAATCCGCTTACCGGTGCGCTTGAGCCGTTCGACTTTGAGCACCTGCTCAACAATGTGCCCGAGCTCAAGCAGTTCGACGTGCAGATTGAGACTTACCAGTTTGATCCGCCCATCGACTCAAGCGACATGACGCCCGCACGATGGACTGAGCTGAGTCACGTCATAGCCGATCACTACGATGACTACGACGGCTTTGTAGTGCTGCACGGGACGGACACGATGGCCTACACCGCCTCTGCCCTCTCCTACATGCTGGAGAACCTGACGAAGCCCGTCATCTTCACCGGTTCCCAGCTGCCCATAGGCATGCTGCGGACGGACGGCAAGGAGAACCTCATCACGTCGATTGAAATGGCGGCTGCAAAGGACGAGAACGGCAAAGCACGCGTGCCCGAGGTGGGCATCTATTTCAACGGACGGCTGCTGCGCGGCAACCGTACTACGAAGCAGAGTGCCGACGAGTTTAATGCCTTCGAATCGTTCAACTATCCCCATCTTGCCGATGCCGGCGTGGAGATTCTCTACCACCGTGAACGCATACTGCAACCTGAGTGGAAGAAGCCCATGAAACCACACTTCGAGTTAGACAATAACGTTATCATTTTCAGCCTCTTCCCCGGAATACGTGAAGACTTAGTGCGGCACATCATTGCTACGCCTAACCTGCGTTCTATCGTCATGCGCACGTTCGGTTCAGGCAATGCACCTCAGCGCCCGTGGGTCATGCAGGCACTCCGCGAGGCCACCCAGCGAGGCAAGATAGTCATCAACATCAGCCAGTGTCTGCAGGGCAAGGTGCAGATGGGCCGCTACGACACGGGCTACCAGCTGCAGGAGGCCGGCGTCATCAGCGGTTACGACTCAACGGTGGAGAGTGCCGTCACCAAACTCATGTTCCTGCAGTCGCACTACGATGACCCCGAGCAGGTCCGCCATTTCATGACGCAAAGCATCCGCGGAGAAATCTCGGTGTAACTTACGTTCTGCTCACTTTTTCGTACCTTTGACAGATTGTCGAAGGTACTTCGTTCGAGAAACCAAGAAAAAAAGTGATTCTTTTTCTTGGATTTCTGCTCACTTTTTCGTACCTTTGCAAATGGAAAGCTAAGATGCTGCAAAGCGAGGCAGAATAGGGCTTTCCGAAAGAATGACTATTCTAAAAACAGGTTTTCAGCGTTCGGTGAAACACTTTGCAGCGCCCCATGCAATACTTTGCAGCGGGCGCTGTAATACTTTTCAGCGGCCGCTGAATTCTTCGGGGGTACGGGGAAACT
>ONRS01000159.1 GCA_900320255.1 uncultured Prevotellaceae bacterium | reverse complement strand
TGACCTCCCCTGACCCCTCCTGTAGGAGGGGGACTATTACTACACAAGGGCATGCACACATACTGTCCTCCCCCTACAGGGGGAGTCAGAGGGGGTCTGGAGTCAGAGGGTCTTCTTCCTCTACGCATACGAATGCATGCCGCCGAGGAAGTAGTTGACGCCGAAATAGGTCATGAGAATGGTGAGGAAGGCCAGCGTCATGAAGATGTGGAAGACCTGTGGACGGCGCAGGGCGGGAAGTGTTTGCGTGTGGGCAGGAATGGCGTAAATCATGAACGTGATGAGCGCCCATACCTCCTTGGGGTCCCAGCTCCAGTATGTTCCCCACGAGATGTTGGCCCAGATGGCTCCGAGGAAGATGCCGATGCCCAGCGTGGTGAGGGCAGGGTAGAGGAACACCTGCGAGAGTAGCATGAGCTGTTCGGCCTGCTTCCTGATGATGATGCCCGTGAGGCCGCAAATGAAGGTGAGCGACAACAGGGCGTAGGCCATCATGATGATGCTGACGTGCAGGGAGAGCAGGGGCGACTGCAGCACGGGCATCATGTGGGACATCTGCGGGTCCATGAGCGAGATATGGCTCACCAGCAGGAAGAAGCCCGACATGAGCAGTCCGAAGGTGAGCATGATGGGGAAGTGCCGCATGGCCAAGAAGGTGAGCAGCTGCAGGAACCATGCCAGCACGAGCATCGTCTCGTAGCCGTTGGACATGGGCACGTGGTCAACGATGATCCAGCGCAGCGTGAGGCAGAGCGTCAACGCCAGGAACGAGGCCGTGAGCACCACTACTGAGGCTATGCGGATGTAACGCCACTTGATGAACGACAGGAAGCCGAACGTGAGGCACACCATGAACAGGATGGTGGCAAAGGGCACGCGGTTGTAGAGCCGCTCGGCCTTCAGTTTCGTCGGGCTGGGGAATGAGCGTCCTCCGAAGCTCTGCTGGTACTGCTGCATCTTGTCCAAGTAGGCATTGGCTTTCGCCCATTTGCCTGCCTGCATCTCGCCATTGAGCAGGGTGAACACCTCGCGCATGTACTTCTGGTGCTCGCTGTCCATCGTCTCGGGCAGCTTGTCGGTGGGTGAATACCATGTGGTGGTGGCGTTCTGAGTGTAAGGGAACAGCTTCAGCGGTGTTCCCTCACGCAGCTCCATAATGAGCATCAGCTTCTCGTCGGTCTTGGCGGCCTGCTTGTAGAAGTCTTCCTGCACGCCTTGATAGTATTGTCCGGCATAGGGTCCCAGCACGTAGCCGTTCTGGTTAAAGAACTGGTTGACGCTGGCGTAGGCCGGCAAATGGAGCCGTTCCTGCAGTTCACCGCCCTTCACCTTGATGACGGGTTCGTTGCACCAGTCGTCGAAGTAGAAGATGAAGCCCGTCAGCACCTGCGTAGCGGTAAAGTCCTTATAGGAACGCTTGCCGTAGAGCTTCTTGGTGAAGTCGAGGGCGTAGGTCTCCATAGGGCATACGCGGTCGTTATAGACCACCATGAGGTTGGCAAAGCGGTCGGCCGTCTCGCGGGGCAGCACCTTCTGCGCCCCTGCGGGGTTGGCTGCTAACGGAAGGATGATGACTGTCAAGCTAATCTTGCGCAACAGTTGGCGGTAGCTGCCTTTGGGGTCGAAGAGCATCCACACGAGCGCCAGAAACAGCAGCGCGTAGCCCGTGTAGGTAATGGGAATGCCCCAAGGGTCGCTGTTCACGGCGAGGTAGGTTCCCATCATGTCGGGGTCGAATCCGCTTTGGTAGAACCGGTAGCCGCGATAGGAGGCAATGTTGTTCATAGAGACGCGATACTCCTCGCCCTCATCCCTTTGACCTTCGACCTCATCCCTTTGACCTTCGACCTTCGACCTTTGACCAATCGAAAACACCGACTCGTAGTCAGCCTCGGCTCTGGTGCCTTCATGATAACTGATGTTGAACTGCTTTAGCGTGAGACTGAAGGGCAGCTGGTGGCGGTCCATGCAGAGGTCAACGGGCTCGCCCTGTCTGAGGTGAATGGAGCCCTGATAGGACGTCAGGTGCGTAAGCAACGCCCCCAGCAGGATAAACAGGAACGAGGCGTGCAGCACCACGGTGGAGAGGCGCCTGACGCGTCGTTTCAGGAAATAGAAGATGCCGAAGGCAGCCAGTAATGCCCACAGCAGCGAGAACCACCAGGCGCCATAGATGTTGGAGGACACGAAGCTGGTGCCTTCATACTTTTCAATAATAGTGGCGGCCGCCATGACGACCACCACTATTATATAGAATGTCATTACTGTCTTCTTCAGCATTTCTGATTAGATTGATTCAATGAATTTCACGACGGCATCGCGGTCAGCCTTCGGTAGGTTATAGAACTTGACGGCTGAGTCGTAAGCGTCTGACTGTTTGGAATATCCGTGCCACATGATGGCCTCGATGACGGTACGTGCGCGGCAGTCGTGCAGACGGTCGTCAGCACCTGTCAGTCGGCGGCTCAGGCCACGTCCCCAGAGTGGGGTGGTGCGGCACCAGCCGGTGCGGATGTCGTTCTCCATGAACAGGCGGTGCTGTACCATGTCGGTGTAGGGCCAGATGGTCTGGTTGGGGTACTTTGGCAACAGCTTGGTGTAGTCGCCGTCCTTGGCCAGTCCTTTGGCATCGGCGTATGCCTTGGTGGCAGCATCCACCCACATGTTGTCGGCACCAGTCTTCCACGACGGGCGGTGACATTGTGCGCAGCCCATCTGAGTGAACAGCGTCTTGCCGCGCTTGACGTCGGCATTGTCCAGGTTACGTGCGGCAGGTACGGCCAGGCCACGGTGCCACACCATGAACTGGTAGTACTGCTTGTCCGACATGTCCTCCTCGCCTTTATAGTATTCATCGTTCAGCAAATACTTCTCGAACGTAGTCTTGAACGACACGTTCGGTGTGTTCAGCACCTCATAGACGCGCTCCTTGATGCCCTCGTCGGTACCGTCGGCATAGTAGGGGTGCAGAATGCTCAGCGGCGACTGTCCGTGCTCTTTGATGTAGCTGATGACCTCAGCATCCTCGCTCTGAGCCTTGGCCCATGCGGTAGTGCTGTAGAGCCAGTGGCGGTCTGAACGGGTAACGTTGGTGATGTTCCAGATGGCGTTGGCACCAGCGCCGTCCTGCAGCGAACCACGCGTCATGGCATAGGTGAACTTCTTGACGATGCCCCTGCCGCTGTTGTGGTCCCTCGTGTCGTTGTAGGGTGCTGAGTAGTATGCCGAGGCGGCAAAGTCGTTGGCGGCCTTGTCCCACATGGCGGGGTTCAGGTCCACGTAAGGTGCTTCCCTGCGATACTGTTCGCGCATGTCGTCGTCGCTAATAGCATCGAGCAGACCAGTACCATATACACCGATGGTTGACTCCAGTCGTACCTCATAATTAGTAGGTACGGGATTGGTGTTGAAGGCCGAGGGGGGAATCGTGATTTCCGGATAGATGAGTGCATACTGCTCGCCGTCGGGGAACGTCATGGAGAGTCCGCTGGGCATCGCCGTCACGTTCTTCCACACAATGCTGATTTGGTTCTCGTCGATAGGTGCCTTGAAGGGCGACATGGCCTGCGTCTGGGGCATGCCCGTCACCTCGCTGATGTAGCTCGACGGAGCCGTTGTGTAGCGCACGCCGTCCTCGGTGTATGCCTCGTTAGGATGATAGACCACGAGCAGATAGCCGTTGCCGATGGTGTTGGCCCGGTATTCGGTCTGACGCTTGCCGTGACCGTACGAGGGGTGACAGGCTATGCAGCCGTTGCGCACCCAAGCCGGTCCCAGTCCCTTACGAGGAGCCACATCGAAGGTATAGAGGTGTTCGAAGAAGTCCTCACCCGTGTTGAAGTCTTCCTCCATGCCTGCAATGTTCTGTACGGCAGGTGCAGCAGCCGAATAGCTGGCTTTCTCGGTAGTTCCCAGCTCGCCGCCAGGATACCACTCTTCAGCCGTGAACACGTCGTTGGCCTTGCCGAAACCGCTCTCTGTCGGGGTCAGCTTGCCCAGGTCCTGCGTGTCATCATTACTATCACTACAGGCTGTCAGCATGCACATGCATGCCAGCAGCCCGATAAGGTTGTTTCTTGATATTTGAATCATCATATCTTCAATAATACTTCATATTTTCAATTCTTTACTCTTCTACATTCCAGTCTTCATCGTCCGTGAACTCAATGCTCCAGATGGTGCTGCAGTACTTCACGAAGGGAGCCGGCATGGCGCCAATCTTGGTGATGGCATCGTTGAAGGACTTGGTGACGCTGTCGTTCACGTTGTCGGCACCAACACTCTTGAAGAAGCTGTAGAAGCTGACGTTGGCAGGAGTACCGTCGGTAGAACCGTACCACACGTTGCGGATGGAGCGGATGTTGTCCTGGAAGTCGGTGATAGAGTTGTAGCTGTAGGGCGACTCCACATACGAGATGTCGCCGGCAGCAAACGGGTTGGCAATCTTGGCCGTACCAACCTCGTTGGCAATGCCTACGCACGAGCCCTCATCGTCGGACAGCACCTGGGCAATGGCATCCTGAAGGCTGGTGAAGGTGCTCTTGCTGCCTTGTACGCCGGCCTGAGTCAGGTTGTCACCATAGTTAAGACCTGCCTCGGTGGTGTAGTCCAGTCCGGCTGCCTTGACCACGCTGACGCGGCTGGCGTTCTTCTCACCCTCCCAGGCTACCTGCAGCTGGAAGCAACGCTGCTTCAGCAGGGTGCAGATGGTCTGTGCGTACTTCAGTTCCTGGGCACCCGTAATGCGCTCGAAGTTCTTGTAGGTGTCGTTGCCCTGGAACTCAGCCACCTTACGCGGCTGTCCGTTGCGGAAAAGGATGAACTCAAGGGCGTGGAAACCCAGGATAGTGGCATCCTCCAGCATCTCGTCGTTCATGCCGTTGTTGAAGTAAGTCAGCAGCAGCGAACGGTTCAGGGGCCATGAGTCGATGGTGGGGTCGATGTCGAAGTCAGAAGCGGCACCCATCAGGAAAGCCTCTGAGCGCTCCCAGTTCTGGCGGGCACTCTTGAAGTCCTCGCAGGCCTTGTTAATCTGAGCCTGGGTGATGCTGCTGGTGGTCAGTCCGTTCAGGGTATTCTCCAGGTCCTCCACGTCGTCTGCCAGTTTGGTGTAGGTGGGTACGATGACGTTGCTCACCAGACCAGAAAGCACGTTGCGCAGGTAAGTCTCCTGCTCGGGTGTCAGTTCGCTGAGGGCAATTGTCCAGTTGGCAGCCTCGAAGTTGGTCACTACGTCTTCGCAAGCCACTATAGCAGCCTGTCCGTAAGTCTTGTCTTTGTACTTTGCATCGGTACTGATGGTTGATTCGCTTCCGTCAGTAGCCGGAGTCGGCGTGTTGTTGTCATCATCGTCACTACCGCAAGCGGTGAAAGAGAGGCTCATCATGAGAGCCATCGTAAGATAAAAAAACTTTTTCATTGTTTTGCTTTGCTCTTTAATATTGTTAGAACTTTACATGTTGTTTTGCTGCTTCAGCTCGTTCAGTTGACGCTGCAGGTCGTTGATGCGCTCGTTCAGACGGTCCACGTCGGCCTGCTCCTTCTTGGCCATCTGGCGGTGTCCCAGGTCGAAGAACCCTTCGTAGGCCACGCCGATGTTCAGCGACGGCTCGTTGTTGTAGAGCGACTTCAGGAACCGCTTGGAGTACTCCGCCTTGATGACCACCTCCTTGATGGGGTAGTAGTTCAGGCCGACGGCCATTCGCTTGACGGCCGTGTAGTCGTACTTGGTGTTCTTGGTGGCACTGGCATAGGGGTTGTAGGCCTCGTAGCGTCCGAAGATGTACATCTTCTGGTTCTGCTTGCGCAGACATTCTATCTGCGAGAAGATGTTGTAGCCTGCCTCTATGCCCACGGCGTAAGCATTGCCGCTGACAAAGGCGGAGTGCTTGTAGGGCGACTTCGAGTTCAGTCGGTTGTACATGTACTTCAGCTGGTCGGCATTGCCTAAGTAGCCGTAGTCGGCCTGACCGCGAACTATCCAGTTGTGGCCCTTATAGGTGAAGTCAACAGAGCCTACGGCCACCTTTCCTTTATACGTGGCTCCGGCACCGTTGGCATCGTTGGGGTAGCTGTTGCCGATGGAGTGTCCGTAGTAGCCGCTCAGTCCGATGCGCAGTCCGGGCACCGAGTAGTTATCCACGCGCAGGGCCACGCCGTACTTGTTGGCCACGTCAAACTCCAAGGGCGACTTGGGACCCTTCTTAATCCAGTTCACGTTCGTAAAGTTGTCGGCGTTCAGGCCTGCCAGGAACTGCGCCTCGTAGCGGAAGTCGCCATAGCGTCCCCAGAACGACACACCCGTCTGGTGCCACGTTGACGGCATAATGGTGTTCTCGCCCTCCGGTCGATAGACGGTAAAGAAGTTCTGCGGCTCGTGGTGGGCATTGTTCAGACCCACAGGCACCACAATGTGTCCGGCACGTATGTTGGCCCAGCTGCCGAACGACTTCTGCAGCCAGAACTGCTCCAGCTCCACTTCGCCGCCTTTCTCGGTCTCCTGTTCCCATTCGCCGCCTTCCTCGTCTTCCTTCTCGTAGGCTATGCCGTTGCCGCCGTGCTCAAACTCTATCTCGGTGCCGAACGTCCAGCCCTTGCCGAAGTCGTAGCCTAAGTAGATGACGGCATGGGGAATATCAAAACGGCCATGCGAGGGGTCGTCCTTATGGGCCTCTGGCTGGCTGTAACGGCTTACGTGGTCACTATAGAAGTTACGCGAGTAACCTATTTCTCCGTAACCGCCTACGCTCAGCCGGCTCTTTCCGTGTGAAAAAACGCTGTCGGCGGCATTTTCCTGTGCCTGTGCCGCTCCGGCACTCATCATGGCGACCGCCAATATCAGTAAACTATTAATCTTCATCTTTTTATTATATAACGTTTATTGTATCCTGTTTATTGTTACTGTTTCTTGTTTTTGCGCTGCAAAGGTACTAAGATCCGCAGTTACGTGCAATACTTAAAAATAATGAAAATTCACTTAAATACCTAATAATGATTATTGCGCATTTCATAAATTATGTGTAATTTTGCCCGCAAAACAAGGAGTGCTTTATGAAGAATTTGAAGATTTATGAGGCTAACGACAAGATGATTACGCTCATCAAGGATAACTACAACCTGCTGCAGTCGTTAGGCTCGTTCGGCATTAACCTCGGTTTCGGCGACAAGACGGTCAGCGAAACCTGCAAAATGAACGACGTTGACACTTGCACCTTCCTGGCCGTTGTCAACTTCACCATTAATGGGTATAGCGACTTCGAGGACGACGAACAGCTCGACGTGCCCACACTTGTTCACTATTTAGAGGCCAGCCACACCTATTACCTCGACTTCCAGCTGCCCTTCATTCGCCGCGAACTGGAAGAGAGCACCGATGCCAACGACCGTCTCGGGCGGCTCATCCTGAAGTTCTACGACGAGTATGCCCACGAGATACGCCGCCACATGAAGTACGAAGAGAAGACGCTCTTCCCCTACGTCTATTCGCTGCTCGACGGACAGCCCGTCAGCGACTACAGCATTGAGACCTTCTCGAAGCACCACGAGAGTGCCGACCAGAAGCTGCGCGAGCTGAAGCTCATGATTATTAAGTATCTGCCCGCCAACGCCCACCTGAACAACAAGCTCACCGCCACGCTCTACGATATATATAATAATGAGGAATGGCTCAAGCTGCACGCCCAGGTGGAGGACAGCATCTTCGTGCCCGCCATACGCAGGCTGGAGCGGCAGGTCCGCCAGAACGACGTGACGAAGAACATTTCCACGATGGTGCTCAAGGGTGTTGAGAACAACGAGACGCTGTCCGACCGCGAAAAGGACGTCATCATCGGTGTGGTGCAGGGCATGCAGAACAAGGAAATAGCCGATCACCTCTGCATCAGCGTGAACACCGTCATTACCCATCGCCGTAACATTGCCCGCAAGCTGCAGATACACTCTCCGGCAGGGCTCACCATCTATGCCATCGTCAACGGACTGGTTGACATCAGCAGCGTGAAGCTGTGAGCGTTGAGCGTTGACGTTATCGTTGACGTTGACGTTGACGTTATTGTTGACGTTATGCCAGGTGTAAAGGTTTTTTAGATAAAAAAATAGCAAAAATGAACGGTTATCGGTAATATTTTTGTACCTTTGCACCCTCAAAACAAGAGAAAACGTAATTGGACTTAAACAAAATATCTTAATGATTACCTTCATTATCGCATTAGTGGCCCTGTTGTTGGGCTTTATGGTCTATAGTAGGGTGGCTGAACGCGTGTTCGGCCCCGACGACCGTCCTACACCCGCCGTACATAAGGCTGACGGCGTTGACTACATCGTGCTGCCCACATGGCGCATCTTCATGATTCAGTTCCTCAACATTGCGGGCACGGGCCCCATCTTCGGAGCCATCATGGGCATGTGGTACGGACCGGCAGCCTACCTGTGGATTGTGCTGGGCTGCGTCTTTGGCGGAGCGGTGCACGACTACATGAGCGGCATGATCTCGTTGCGTAACGGCGGAGCCAGCCTGCCTGAACTGACGGGCAAGTACTTAGGCAAGACGGCCCGTGCCGTGCTGATGGTGGTAACGGTCGGCTTGCTCCTGGTGGCCGGCGTGGTGTTCATCTATAGTCCTGCCGTTATCCTGAGTTCCATGTGGGGTGACATCATGATGTGGATAGTCATCATTTTCTGCTACTACATACTGGCCACCATGCTGCCCATCAGCAAAGTCATTGGCCGTGTCTATCCCTTCTTCGGAGCGGCCATGCTGTTCATGGTGGCGGCGCTCCTGGTGGTGCTCTTCGTCAAGCAGCCCGTGCTGCCCGAGGCGTGGGACGGTTTCTACAACTGGGGTGCTGAACGCTTCCAGATGAAGGGCGACCTCTTCCCCGCACTCTTCGTGACCTTGGCCTGCGGCGCCGTGAGTGGCTTCCACGCTACGCAGTCGCCCATGATGGCCCGCTGCCTGCCCAACGAGAAGATGGGGCGCCCCATCTTCTACGGAGCCATGATTACCGAGGGCCTGGTGGCGCTCGTCTGGTGTACCGTGTCTAACTATTTCTTCTTTGCCGACGGCTGGCGTGAGGTGTGCCCGCCTGAGCTCATTGCCAAGTTTGAGGGCCAGCAGGCGCTGACCTTGATACAGTTCTTCGATGCTCCACAGGTGGTGAACATCATCTGCATGGGCTGGCTCGGCGTGGCCGGCAGCGTGCTGGCCATACTGGGCGTAGTGGCAGCCCCCATCACCACGGGCGACACGTGTTTCCGTTCGGTCCGTCTTATCTTTGCCGAGACGTTCCACGTCAGCCAGCAGAAGGTTTCGCGCCGACTGCTTATCAGCCTGCCCATCTTCGGTGTGGCGCTCCTCATGTTGATATGGCAGATTACCAGCCCCGACGGTTTCCGCACCGTCTGGCAGTACATGGGGTGGGGCACGCAGTTCCTGGCTGCCGTGTCGCTCTGGATTTGCACGGTCTATCTGGCCCGAAAGCAGAAGTTCTACTGGATGACGCTGGTGCCCGCCGTCTTTATGACGGTCGTCTGCACGGCGTTCATCCTGGTTTCGCCCATCGCCTTCGGCCTGCCGAAGCTGCTGTCTTACGTCGTAACAGCCGTCTTCACGCTCAGCCTTATTGCCGCTTTTGTCTATTGGAAGAGAAAGCAATAGGCGCATATTTACATCAAGAAACGGCACCTCTCTGCGTGGGAGGTGCCGTTTCTTTTGTGTAAAGCGGCCGACTTTTTGCATGAAAGGTACTAAAAAAAACGGGGAAATGCAAGCTTTTCGCAGATTTATTTCTCGTTTTCTGCTTTTATTCTTGTTTCTTTTGCGCCAGGCCAGCATATCCCGACTACGACCAGCAGATAGCCGCCCAGGCACAACAGCGGGGCGACAACCACGCGGCGTGTGGAAAAGATGTCGGTGTTAAACATTCCGGAGGTGCTGCCCGAGCCGGCCATCAGCACCAGCCCCGCCACAATCAGCAGGCAGGCCGTGATGATGATGAGCCAGTTACTGCGGCACAAGGCCAGGCGGTTCTCATTTGTTGAGGTCTTGTTGGACGAAGTTTTCATACGTTGCTGAATATTGGTTAAACATGTCTGTTCGTTCTTGTTTGGCGGCTAACGATAGCGCGTGGTGCATAGTCTGCAGCCATACGCTGGCAGAATAGTAGGAACCGGCACGCCGCTGTGGGTCAATGGTGGCTATCCACGACAGCCATTCGTCAGCACGCCGCAGCAGGCTGCGGACTATCTGGTCTGCCTGCATCGGGTGACCGGTCAGGTAAAAGCAGCGGGCCATGCTCAGGGCACTGTCCGTATAGGGCACGTTCTCGTTGGGCATTTCCTGTTGCCACTTGCGGCATACGGCTAAGGCACGCTCGCGGTCGCCCCGTTCCAACAGGGCATCAATGAGCACGCCCATAATGAGCTGGTGGGTGTTGGCCATGCGCCTGACGTCCTCATCGACGTAGATGCCCTTGGTGTTCAGCCCGCCAAAGCGGAAACGGTGCATCACGTTCTCGTAGAGCCTGTCCGCATCGACCAGCCTTTTGGCAGCATCGGGGGTGACGCGGTAGGCCAGGCCTTCCAGCACTAAGTGGTCGTGCAGGTAGGGCAGTTGGCTGGGACCTAAGTTGACTGCGGTATAGACGGGCCGCTGCCAGTCGGCCTTCGAGAGCACTTCGAGCACCATCAGGTCGTTCTTGTAGAGTGCCTGAATGCCCTTGAACGAAAGGGTCATCACGCCTTCGGGCGACGTAATGGTGACGCTGTCGGTGGGTATGCACTGCATGTCGGGCTCGCTGCTGAGCACCCAGCGGCTGATGATGTTCTTCAGCTCGAAGGGCTGGTCGCCCAACAGCCGTCGGGCCTCTTCGGGCGACTCGCGCATGTAGGCCTCAATGTCACGTTTCAGTTCGGGTCTGACGAGCACGTATTCGTGGTGCCCCTCGCGGTAGTCCTCACGTTGCCAGCTGATGGGCAGGGCAGGAGAGTGGTAGGCTGGCCGCTTCATCTGGTCGATGTACCAGTCGGTCTGCAGGTACTCAAGGTTACAGTCGCGCGTGTCGGTTCGCACGCCTTCCACTTCATGGTTGTACCACAGCGGGAAGGTGTCGTTGTCGCCATCGGTCAGAATGATGGGGTTGCCCTCGCGCTGCATGCTCTCTAAGTAGTTGGCACCGAAGTCCCGGCAGGTGTAGCGGCCCGAACGGTCGTGGTCGTCCCACGTCTGACTCACCATCTGCAGCGGGACGAGCAGACTCAACAAGCCACCTGCGACGGCTGACCAGCGGGCGTTGCGAAGAACCTTTTGCAGGGCTTCACAGACCGCTGCCGCCCCCAAGCCTATCCACACGGCAAAGGCATAGAACGAGCCCGCGTAGGCATAGTCGCGTTCACGGGGCTGCAGGGGTGTCTGGTTCAGATAGACGACAATGGCCAGGCCGGTCATGAGGAAGAGCAGCGACACCACCAACACCTGCTGACGGCCCTTGCGGCCTTTGCCCCACTGCCAGGCGAGCCCCGCCAACCCTAACAGCAGCGGCAGGGCGAAGAAGACGTTGCGGCCCTTGTTGTTGGCCAGGTCAGACGGGAGCCTCGACGTGTCGCAGCCTAACAGCAGGTTATCTACCCAGTTGATGCCCGTTATCCAGTTGCCGTGCTCCACCTCTCCGTGCCCCTGAATGTTGTTCTGCCGTCCAACGAAGTTCCACATGAAGTAGCGCCAGTACATGAAGCCCATCTGGTAACTGAAGAAGAAGCGCAGGTTGTCGGCAACGGTGGGGCGACTGCCCTGCATGCTCACCCCGCCGAGCCAGTCCTCGTAGGCCTGGGCATGACGGGCGGAGTGCATACGGGGGAAGAACATGTTGTCCTTATACAGGTATTTCACGTTGCGCCGCACCATGTCGTAGTGCTGCTTCGTGGAGTCGGCCGACGGTCGATAGACGGCAGCACCCTCTTCGCGCTTGGGCACGAGGTAGTCGCCTTGTTGCTCGTAGTCGGGCTCGCTGCTGTAGGACGGTCCGTAGAGCAGGGGTGTGTCGCCGTACTGCTCGCGGTTCAGGTAGCTGCCTAAGGCAAAGATGTTGCCGGGAGCATTCTCACACATGGGCGTGTTGGCATTGGCACGAATGAAGATAACGCCATAGCTGCTGTAGCCTATGAGCATGAGCAGCACACAGGAAAGCAGCGTCCTCACCCTCCGGCTGCGGGTCTTCACCAGACCGGCGACAAGGCCCGCTGAAAGGAGCAACAGGTAGCTGATGAGTCCGGTGTTGTAAGGGAGTCCCATGACGTTGGTGAACAGCAGTTCGAACCAGCCACCCACCTTCGGAATGCCGGGAATGAAGCCGTAGAGGATGACCGCCACCAGCAGGAAGCCTGCCAACAGACATTTCAGCAGTCCCATGAGGGTAGGGTTGCTGGTCTTGCGGTAATAGACCACGAGCGACATGGCGGGCAGACACAGCAGACAGAGCAGGTGAACGCCAATGGAGAGCCCCGTGACGTAGGCTATCAGAATCATCCATCGGTCACTGCGCGGGTCGTCGGCTTCCCGTTCCCACTTCAGGATGAGCCAGAACATGAGGGCGGTGAGGAAACTGGAGAAGGCATAAACCTCTGCCTCTACGGCCGAAAACCAAAAGGTGTCGCTGAAGGTGTAGGCCAAGGCGCCCGTCAGTCCGCAGGCCTCAATGGTGATGACTTGTGGAGCGTTGAGCGTGGAGTGTGGAGTGTTCTTGCTCTGGCAAGCGTCCCTGCGGGCCGAGCGGAGCGTGGGGTGTTGAGCGTGGAGCGTTAAGTGGGTGATGGTGAGAAAGAGAAAGAAGATGCACCCGGCACTGAGCAGCGCCGAGAGCACGTTGACCATCAGCGCTACCTGCGACGGGCTGCCGGCAAATTGGGAGAACAGATTGGCCGCCAGCATAAAGACCGGAGCACCGGGCGGATGACCAATCTCTAACTTGTAGCCGCAGGCAATGAACTCAGGACAGTCCCAAAGACTGGCCGTGGGTTCTACGGTAAGGCAATAGACGGTGGCTGCGACGACGAACACGAGCCACGCCACACAGGTGTTGAGCTTCTGGAATGTTGCTTGTTGCATGATGCTTTGCTTTTTTCGGGCAAAGGTAACAACAAACAGAGAAAGTGGAGTAGGGAAGTGTCTGACAACTGGCTGACAGAAGTCTGACATTTGTCTGACATCAGGCTAAACGGCTGTCGGTCAGTTGGTAGGAACGTCCGCGGTCGGAACTGATCTTGAGTGTGGAATGAGCTTCTATGATGGGGCGCAGCCGACGGATGAGTGTGTAGAGCGTGTCGTTGGCATCGGGCTTCTTAGGCCAGAGGGTATCACAGATGGCCGTCTTCGTAAGCCGGTGCGACGGTGAGCGGAAGAACATTTCCAACAACTGCTGTTGCATGGGCGTCAGTCGGAGGGGTGTGCCCGAGGCGGAATAGAACTGGCCGTCAGCTTCTGAGTAGGTCAGACCGCCAAACTCTGCGCATGGCTTGACGGAAGGAGTCTTGGTCTTGAAATGTTGATACAGGCAGAACAACGTCCAAAGCAGCGCCACAGCCCACAGCAATGAGGCTGGCCGTTGGTCGGAGAGCGAGAAGATGGTGGCTGAAGAGCAATGGGCGTAGCACGTGAACTGCTGCTGGCGCGTATCAACGGCGAGGGTTGCCTTGCCCCGAAGCTCCTTCAGATGCAAGTGGCTGTTGAAGGAGCGGATGGTGTCTTCGTTGATGATGTCACTCTGCTGGTCAGCCAGGGCAAGGGCCAGTGCCTGGCTCATGTCGCGGTTGACGCGCTCGGCCGTCGTTCGGTAGCTGAAGAAGCTGGTACAAAACGAGGCGAAGAGCAGGGTGAAGAGTATGCCAAGGGCGTATTGCTGCTTCATAGCAAATCAAATCTTATTGATATCCACATAGCCGTGCATGACGGCATAGATGGTGAGGGCGGAGACGCTCTTGAAGCCGAGCTTGTCCATGATGTTCTTGCGATGGGTGACCACGGTGGCCAGACCGATGCAGAGTCGGTCGGCTATCTCCTTATTAATATAGCCCTGCACGATGAGCGACATGACCTCAATCTCGCGGTCGGTCAGTATCTTCTGCTGCAGCATCTGGGGCATGGGGGGAAGATTCTGGCCGTGCCCGTGTCCATGTTGGGCAAGCATGAGGAGTTGCCTGACGAGCTGTTTCTCCGGCTGGTTGATGCAGAGGCTGTGGAACTCGGAGAGCTGCGACGTGGTGTCGAGCGAGAGCGTCAGCACAATGGTCTTATGGTTGTGGGCTGAGAAGAACGCACGCTGCTGCAGCACAATGTTCATCGACACGAAGAAGTGGGCATAACGTTCCGGGCCTGCTGCCTCGAACTCACTGAACGAGCCGAACGTCTCGACCGTCATAATGGGAATCACGTTCTGAAGCATGGCCTTGAGCCCTAACACCGCGAGGGTGTTAGGGTCAATAATAGCTATGTGTGGACGTTCTGTCATCATTAAATCTTAACCCTTAGACCTTAGACCTTAGACCTTAACCCTTAGACCTTAGACCTTTGACCTCAAGAAAGGAACCCGAGCAGGGCACCTGCAGCTACGGCAGAGCCGATGACACCTGCCACATTGGGACCCATGGCGTGCATGAGCAGGAAGTTGTGGCGGTCGTACTCCAGTCCGAGGTTATTAGATATACGTGCTGCCATTGGTACGGCTGACACACCGGCATTACCAATGAGCGGGTTCAGCTTCTTGTCCTTCGGCAGGAACAGGTTCATGAACTTTACGAAGAGCACACCGCTCATGGTGGCCACGATGAAGGCGCAGGCACCAATGATGAAGATGAAGACGGTGTTCAGCGTCAGGAACTCAGAAGCCTGGGTCGAGCAACCTACGGTGAGACCGAGCAGCATCACCACGATGTCGTTAAGGGCTGAACCGGCTGTCTTGGCCAGACGCGTGGTCTTACCACTTTCCTTCAGCAGGTTGCCGAAGAACAGCATACCCAACAGCGGCAGGCCTGAGGGCACGATGAACGTGGTGAGCAGCAAACCGATAATGGGGAAGAGAATGCGCTCTGTCTGGCTGACTTCGCGGGCGGGCTTCATCTTGATGACGCGCTCCTTCTTGGTGGTAAGCAGGCGCATCAATGGTGGCTGGATGAGTGGCACAAGGGCCATGTAACTGTAGGCACAGACGGCAATGGCACCCATGAGGTTGGGCGAAAGCTTCGACGAAAGGAAGATGGCCGTAGGACCGTCAGCACCACCAATGATGGCAATGCCCGCTGCCTGATTGGGTTCGAAGCCAAGGGCCAGTGCCGTCATGTAAGCACCGAAGATGCCGAACTGGGCAGCAGCACCGATGAGCACCAGTTTAGGATTGGCAATAAGTGCCGAGAAATCAGTCATGGCACCAATGCCAAGGAAGACGAGTGGGGGATACCATCCCAGCTTTACGCCTTGATAGAAGAAGTTGAGCACGGAGTTATCCTCATAGAGACCAATCTCCAGTCCGGCATCGGACCGGAAAGGAATGTTACCGAGAATAATGCCCAAGCCGATAGGTATAAGAAGGAGCGGCTCGAAGTCTTTCTTGATGGCAAGATAGATGAGGATGGCTCCAACGACAATCATGATGAGGTTACCTACCGAAGCATTGGCAAACCCCGTGTAGGTGAGGAACTCATTGAAGTTTTCTATGATGAATTGCCACATAATTACTAATTTCTAATTATTAATTTATCATTAATAATATTGTTCCCTCCATGACGGAGTCGCCTTTGTTGACATTGATGGACTTGACGGTTCCGGCAAAGTCAGACTCAATGTTGTTCTGCATCTTCATGGCCTCCAGCACAATGAGCGTGTCGCCCACGTTGACCTGCTGTCCAACGCTGACCAGAATGTCAGTAATGGTTCCGGGCAGCGGAGCCTTGACGGCATTGCCAGCGACTCCAGGAGTACCAGCTACTGGCTTTGAGGGGGCTTCATTACTCTGCTGGCGGACATTTGTGTCCCCTTCGGGGGAAAGGGGGGCAGGGGCTCCCACTACCTTCTTAGCGGCAGCCAATGCAGGGTGCTTGGCAGCGTTAATGGGTTTCTGCATCTCTATTTCGAAAGGAATGCCGTTGACGTTTACTTTGGCTATTCTGCCTTCTACCTCGGCGATTTCTACTTCGTAGTCAACGCCTTGTACTTTATACTGATATTTTTTCATCTTGCTATCTGTTTTTATTTGAGTTTATGACTTGTTGGAATAGTGGGAGCATTGGGCTTGTTGGGGATGAATGCTTCGTGTAATTGTGTCATCTGTGAATACTCGTCGTCCCAGTCTGTATCTTTTGACTTGATGGTGATGACTCCCGACTCAACATCGTGGATGTCATCTTCATACTGACGCAGGGCCAATCCGATGACAGCCATATAGACTTCGCGGTCAATGCCCTTAGTGTCGAAACCTTCTTTCAGCATGACACCTGTCTTATGACCTACCTCCATGGTCTTTTCGACGGTCTTGGTGATAGGCTTGATGGGCTGCTGGTGAGCCATCTTCTTGGCTGTTTCCTGATTCTTCATGAACATGCCAAACACGGTGAAGAACGCCCAAAGCAATGCCAGACAGAAGAAAACAATACCCATGGCCATAACTGTCATGCCTATGCCGTGGGGGTCTTCACGCTTGAACTTGGCTATCTTTGACTCACTGACGGTGGTATTGTTGCTGATACCAGGTGTCACACGGTCGTCGGACTTTACTTCCCAGTCGGCAGCAGTACCGTTATTGGCAATACGGGCAAACGACTGGTCGGGCTCCAAGGCCGGAATGCTGATGGAGTCAATGAGCTGAGTAGCGTTACCATTGTAGAGAGCGAGCCATACGGGCTTGCCGGGCTCTACGTTGACATTGAGATGAAGCGAGCCACGGTTGGGCTGGCCGTTAAGAAAGAGTACCAGATGTTGCCGTCCGCTCAAGTTCGTGCGCACCTCTCCGTTGGGGATGATGCTCATTCGCTTAATGCGTTCGGGAACACTCATGTTGGGGTCAAGTACAGAACGGTCGGTGGTCAGGTACATCCCACGGATGTTGTACGTGGTGAACGAGGTATTAGCTATCTCTACCCACGGTTTGTGTTCACCGTACTCGTCCTGCACGTTTGCTACGTTGTTGGTCATCACTTCATTCAGTTTGATGCTCGCATCCATTTGTGCGTACACTGACGATGAACCGGCAATTAGCAGTGTGGTTAGCAGAAATTTGATTTTATTCATTATTGTATTACGTGTATTATTATTGTCTTATTGGTCTTATGGGCCTTATAGGGCATATAGGGCTTATAGGCCTTATTAGCCTACCCGCAGAAGAACAGCACCAGTATCTGGGCTGTGAAGATGCGCAGGAACATGGACAGCGGATAAACTGTTGAGTAGCCCACGGCAGGAGCCTCCTTTGAGCAGACGCTGTTGGCATAAGCCAGTGCGGGAGGGTCTGTGTAAGTACCTGCTATCAAGCCCATAATGGTAAAGTAATTGAATTTGTACTTCATGCGGGCAATGGGGCCGACTATCAGGATGGGGATGACGGTAATGAGGAAACCCGTCAGTACGTAAAGCAGTCCGTCGCCCTGTACTACGGTCTCAACGAATCCCGCTCCTGCCTTGATGCCGACACTGGCCAGGAAGAGCACCAGACCAATCTCACGCAACATCATGTTGGCCGACGTGGTGGTGTAGGTGACCAGCTTGATCTTGTAACCGTAGCGACCTATCAGGATGGCTATGATGAGCGGACCACCGGCTATACCCAACTTCACGGGAACCGGCATGCCAGGAATGGCTATAGGCAGTGACCCGAAGATGAGTCCGAGGAAGACACCTACGAAGATGGTGGCAATATTGGGCGCGTTCAGCTTGGAACTGCTGTTGCCCATCTGGTTGGCAACGCGGTTTACAGCATCCTGCGGACCGACAACCATGATCTTATCGCCTACCTGAAGGGGAAGTCCGGCAGAGGCAAACAGGTCAATGCCGTGACGGGTAACACGGGTAACGTTCACGCCGTGTACACTTGAGAAGTGCATGGATGCCAGCGTCTTGCCGTTAATCTTGGGATTGGTAATAAGTATGCGCTTCGATACCATGGGCTGATCCTGCTGTTCAAAGTCGATGTCGAGCAACGGACCAATAAAAGCCATAATGGCCTCGTGGTCGGCTTCGGCACAGACTATGAGCATCTGGTCGCCAACGTGGAAGATGGTGTCGCGGTTGGGAATGCACAGCTCGCCTTTATGAACGAGGCGTGAAATGACAAAGTCACGGTTCAGGAAGTCATGAACCTGTAACAGCGTCTTTCCTTCCAGATACTTATTGGTTACCTCAAGGTGCATCTTGTAGGGTTTCTTGTTGGCATTGGTTTCCTCTAAGGCGACGAGTTGTTCCTCTTCCTTCTCCAGCTTTACCTTACATATATACCTTATTAATATAGTAGCACCAATAATACCCAGCACACCGAGCGGGTAGGCACAGGCGTAGGCCGATGCTATCTGCGGGGCGTTGCTGCCAAACACAGTTCCTAATGCCTCGTTGGCGGCACCAAGACCTGGTGTATTCGTCACGGCACCATAGAGCGTACCCACCATCATGGGCAGGTTAGCAACGTTAGTGGTGTCGAAGAAGATATAGAAGCAGGCAAACATCACAAGGATGTTCAGCAGAATACCTGTGGCTGCCAGCCCGTTCAACTTGATGCCCTGAGTGCCGAAGCTCTCAAAGAAACCAGGTCCGACCTGCATACCAATCATGAAGACAAACAAAATAAGACCGAAGTCCTGAATGAATGTGAGGATAGGTGTGGGGGCTGTGAAACCAATGTGACCGGCCACGATGCCGGCGAACAGCACGAAGGTGACGCCAAGCGAGATGCCGAAGATTTTGATTTTGCCCAAATAAACGCCAATAGCAATAACCACCGCATAGAGCAATGCTATGTGCGCTACCGAGTCAGTTGTCGTAAATAAATCTTTTAACCATTGAAATGATTCCATAACATACAATAAATTTGGGTGCAAAGGTACTAAAAAATGCGCAACAAGAATTATTTTGTGCAGTTTTTTTTCGCCGAATTCCTATCTTTTTCAATAATTAACCTTTTTAACCTTTTTTCTTTGTGCATAAAGATAAAATATTTATAAAAAGTTCGTTTGTTCGGAAATAAGTTATTATCTTTGCAAACTCAGAACTGAATAACAACACTTATTATAATAATACAGATTCGAGAAAAGATTTATGGAAAACAAAGAAAAACTCTTCACCGAGTTTACCGCGCCTACCACTCAAGAGTGGCTGGACAAGATTGAAGTCGATCTGAAAGGAGCCGATTTCCAGAAACGACTCGTGTGGAGAACCAACGAAGGCTTTAATGTACAGCCTTTCTACCGCCGTGAAGATCTGGCAAGTCTGAAAACACCTGATGCCATGCCAGGCGAGTTCCCCTTTGTACGTGGTAACAAGAAGGATTCAAATGCGTGGTATGTCCGTCAGAACATCATTGTTGATGATCCTAAAGAGGCTAACGCCAAGGCGCTCAACATCCTGAACAAGGGTATCGACTCCCTTGGATTCAAGCTCCCTGGTAGCATGGTGAGCAAGGAGAATGTAGAAGCTTTGCTCGACAATATTCTCTGTGATATTGTGGAGGTGAACTTCTCTACCTGTCCGCGTCATGCATTGGAACTGGCTGAAATCCTGGTGGCCTACTTCGAAAAGAAGGGCTACGACAAGGAGAAGGTGGTGGGCTCTATCGAGTGGGACCCCATGGCCAAGATGCTGCTCAAGGGCAAGGACGTGACTCCCGTGCTGGAGTTCGGTCCGAAGCTTGTAGAGGCATTGAAGGACTATCCGCATTTCCGTCCCGTCGCTGTCAGCACTGACGTGCTCAACAATGCCGGTGCCTACATTGTCCAGGAGTTGGGCTATGCTCTCGCTTGGGGTAACGAGTACCTGCAGCAGCTGACGGATGCTGGTGTCGATGTTGACTTGGCAGCCAAGAGCATCAAGTTCAACATGGGTGTCAGCGAAAACTACTTCATGGAGTTGGCCAAGTTCCGTGCAGCACGTCTGCTCTGGGCTCAGATTGTCAAGCAGTATGAGCCGAAGTGTGACTGCGCTTGCCAGATGATTGTCAATGCCACCACTTCTACTTACAACCAGACACTCTTCGACAGCTATGTCAATCTGCTCCGTTCGCAGACGGAGGCCATGAGTGCCGCCCTCGGCGGTGTTCACTCGATGGTGGTGACGCCGTTCGATGTCACCTACGAGAAACCGACGGACTTCTCTGACCGTATTGCCCGCAACCAGCAGTTGTTGATTAAGGAAGAAAGCCACTTCGACCGCATCGTTGACCCGGGTGCAGGCTCTTACTACATTGAGCACCTCACCGACGCCCTTGCCACTGAAGCATGGAAGATTTTCCTGAAGGTGGAGGAGGAGGGAGGTTTCCTCGCTGCCATCAAGGCCGGAACCATTCAGGACGACATCAACGCTACAAACGTGAAGCGTCACGGCGACGCCGCCAAGCGCAAGGAGTTCCTGCTGGGCACCAACCAGTTCCCCAACTTCACCGAGAAGAGTGAAGGCAAGCGTGCCCAGAGTTCTGCATGTTGCTGTGCTACAACAACCAACGATGAAGCCCCCTTCAAGAAGCTGCAGACCACTCGTCTGGCTGCCGACTTTGAAGACCTGCGCATCCATACCGAAGAGACCCGCGTACCGACGGCCTTCATGCTGACCATTGGTAACCTTGCCATGCGCCAGGCCCGTGCACAGTTCTCTTGTAACTTCCTGGCATGTGCCGGTTATAAGGTGATAGACAACCTCGGTTTCAAGACCGTTGAGGAAGGTGTTGACGCAGCCCTCGAGGCAAAGGCTGACATCGTGGTCATCTGTTCTTCTGACGATGAGTATGCTGAGTACGCCATTCCCGCCTTCAAGTACCTGAACGGCCGCGCCATGTTCGTCGTAGCTGGTGCTCCTGCCTGCATGGAAGACCTGAAGGCTGCCGGCATCGAGAACTTTGTTCACGTCCGCTGCAACGTGCTCGAGACTTTGAAAGAATATAATCAGAAACTTGGTATCTAAAGAAAGGAGACTTGAATTATGCGTAAACAATTTAAAGA
>ONRS01000089.1 GCA_900320255.1 uncultured Prevotellaceae bacterium | reverse complement strand
TGTGTTGTTGTGGGCGCTGACGGATTCGAACCGCCGACCCTCTGCTTGTAAGGCAGATGCTCTAAACCAGCTGAGCTAAGCGCCCTTACTTTCTGTAAGCGGGTGCAAAGGTACAGCTTTTTTATGAGACTTCCAAATTTTTGGGCAACTTTTTTTGAAAGACTATTCGAAATAGACCAGAACCCGACGGTTACACTCAGGCGGAGTAAGCTCGCTGACACCGCCGTTACCCTTCACGTGCAGCTTTTCGCGCGGAATTCCCAAGCGTTCAAGTTCAGCGGCAACCGCCTCAGCACGCCTGCGACTCAAGTCACTGTTCAACTCGGCATTGCCCGTATTGCTGTCGGCATAGCCGTCAACCACCAGCACAGCGTCAAGCAGCTTGGCCTGCTTTGCCAATGCCTCCAAGTTAACCATCTGGCGCGTATCGGTAATAGCGGCGCTGCCACGCTCAAAGAAGAACGAAACCGGCACCGGCAGTAATGGCACTTCCTTCACCATGCCAGGCCCGTCGAGCATGATTGGCTGGTTCTGCAGCTGGTTCTGCAACTCCTCGTTCTCAGCCATCATGTCGGCCACTTGGGCGTTGAGGGCATCGATTTCCGACTGGTAAAGGGCATGAATAGGCTCAAGGTCCGGCGTTTTCTGCCAGACGCCCTTGCCTATTTTGCAAGTCAGACCTACCTCCACATTCAGCACGCGGTCCTTAGACGACAGCGACGTGCGCTTGTTATACTTTCCGGCAGTCGTAATTCCGTCGAAGTCAGGCTCATAGACACCATAGGACACATCGAGGTTCAGGTACAGCTTACGACTGATGCGCCACTGGTTAAGCACACCGGCCATTAAACCCATAGCATAAGTGTTATAGGTCATGTTACGACCAACGCCTCCGCCAGCATAGGGAATGAAGTTCCACACACGCTTTTCGTTGTACCCATACAACATATTACTCAAGTTAAACAGCACGTGCTCGTTGAGCGTCCAGTAGTCAGAAGCATTGCGCTTTTTGTCCTCAGAGATAACCGAGCGGCCCCAGATGCCATTGAACTTCGTACGAAGTCCGATGCCAGGAGTGAACCACTTACCCAAAGCCACCGAGAAACCAAGGTTATTACGGAACCCCTTGAACGGACTCTTGGAATAGCCGCGTCCTGCCTCCGTATTACTATAGAAAGCACCGCCCGACAGGTTAGCCTGCACGAACCAGTTGGTCCAGAAAGAGTTGGTAGAAACGCTGTGGCGCTCAACGGGTGTTTCGTCCTGCGCAAAGGCTGAGCCCGACAAGCTTGTCATAAGCAAAAGAATAAATAGTTTTTTCATAAGCTGTCCAAATATAATATGTTTAACCTAATAACTGTTCAATATCACGCTGTGGCAATATGCAGAGAATGGCCTTGCCATCAGGGGTATAGTTGACGTTAGAGCAGGCAAAGAGCTGGTTGATGACCGACTCCATCTCCTCGTTCGAGAGGACCTGCCCATGGGGAATAGCCGCAGAGCGTGCCATGCTCAAAGCCACAAAATGCCCGATTTCATCGAAGGCACCGCCTACGTTTTCAGTAGCATCGCTGACAATATTATGCAAGAGCGCCACGAAGTCAATGCCTTCGATGCCTGCCGGAATGCCATTGACGGCATAGGCGTACTGCCCGAAGTCAGAAAGGTTGAAGCCTATGGCCTCCAGCTCAGGAAGAAGCTTTTCAAGGACCACAGCATCAGACGGGGCAAACCGCACTATCTCCGGGAACAGCACCTGCTGAGACTTCCCCGTGTGAGTGTGCAGCTGTTCCAGATAACGGTCATAGAGAATACGGACGTCGGCCCTGTACTGGTCAATAATCATCAGCCCCGACTTCACCGCCGTCATGATGTAAGTAGCCTTATACTGATAATGCACAGGAGACTTGTCCTCGATGAGAGGCACCTCACCCCCTACCCCCTCCAAAGAAGCGGGAGCCAGAGACCCGTCAAACAGGTTTTGTTCCTCTGCGCTTGGGCGCAAGCCCTCGTAGAGCTGCTGCCAGTCGTCAGGCATAGTGGTCTTGCGTTCACTATGTTCCTTGAAAGGATTGTACGAAGGATTATATTGCGGCATGGGCGACTCCACTTTACGTGTAGGGTCAAACACGGGAATGTCCGGCCGGCCCTCCGTGTCAAAGTCAATGGAGGGCACCCCGCAGAACTTCCCGATGGCATCCTTCACCGCCGCCGACAGGATCTGCCATATAGCCTGCTCGTTCTCGAATTTTATTTCGGTCTTTGTAGGATGAATATTCACATCGATGTCGGCAGGGTTAACTTCGAAATAGAGGAAATAGGGCACCTGCATGCCTACAGGCACCATGCGGTCATAGGCATTCTGGACGGCTTTATGGAAATAAGCATGCTTCATAAACCGCCCGTTGACGAAGAAATAGTCATGCACACCCTTCTTCCGGGCTGATTCCGGCTTCCCCACAAACCCCGAAACATGACACATCGACGTATTCACGTCAACAGGCAACAAGTCCTGGCTGTAACGCTTGCCGAACACATCGCTGATGCGTTGACGCAGACTGCCCGCCTTCAGATTCAGCAGTTCCGAACCATTACTGTGAAGCGTGAAGCAGACCTGCGGATAAACCAGCACGATGCGCTCAAAAGCTGTCATGATATTGTTCAGTTCCGTAGCATTCGTCTTCAGGAACTTACGACGGGCCGGGACATTGAAGAACAGGTTTTCCACCTTGAAGTTACTGCCCACGGGACAGGATACAGGCTCCTGGCCCACCACTTTTGAGCCCGACAGCGTCAGCAGCGTCCCCACTTCATTGTCGGCCATGCGGGTACGCAGCTCCACCTGAGCCACAGCGGCCACCGAGGCCAATGCTTCACCGCGGAAGCCCATCGTATGCAGGGCGAACAAGTCGTCAGCCTTACGAATCTTTGAGGTAGCATGCCGTTCAAAAGCCAGACGGGCATCAGTTTCCGACATGCCCCGACCATTGTCAATCACCTGAATGGAAGTACGGCCGGCGTCGGTCACCAGCACATTAATAGCCGTTGCCCCGGCGTCAATAGCATTCTCGACCAGCTCCTTTATCACAGAGGCCGGTCGCTGGATGACTTCACCAGCTGCTATCTGGTTAGCCACCGAGTCTGGAAGCAACTGTATAACATCACTCATTGGGCAGGGGCGTTGGGTCGGAAGGTTCTACAGATTCCGTAGATGCAGCAGGTTCGGCAGGTTCAGTTGGAACAGCAGGAGCGGCAGGCGGAGGACTCTTCTTCAGCGTCTGCACAGGAGCTTCACGCCGTTTCTCGGGCTTTAGTTCCTGTTCCTGTCGCTTCCCCCTCCAGTTGAAGATGTCGTTTTTATCCAACGGACGTATATAGTCAAACCATGCAAAGTTTGGCAAGAACTTCTTATCGGCAGGAATCTGCGTCATCGGGTACATCACCCCCGACGGTTTTTCCATCCAGATGCTCTTCATCTTCCGTTTGTCAAAGAACATCTTCATCAGCGGCGACTCCGTGTAGTCCTGAGCAAGGAAGGTGCTGTCAGCATCGTCAATCATGTGGTAAATAGCAATGGCATTCGTCTTGGCATGCGCCTCGCGTATCTCACCATTCGTAAAATAGGCCATCATCTCCTTCGACGTCAGCTGATTGTAATGAATGGTGTCGAACATCTGCTCAATGGAGAGCGCCTGTCCGATAACATGGGCATAATCAATGGTGGAGTCCTTCATGTAGGTGCGTATTTCCTCCCCCAGCAACTGCTGGTTACCATTCCACACTATCGGGTCACGGTACATTATCATGACCGAATCTTTCTGGTCATAGACCAGCGAGTCGCACACCGCCTGTACGTCAACCCTATACGCGCGTACCTTATTATATGCATGCATCACCCTATAGACAGAGTCAGTATTAATGTTGTAGGTGAAAATCTTGAAGGTGTCAGCATGCATGAAGAGCGAGTCCTTCTGCGAGAAATCTACCGCCACGGCCTTTTTCGTTGCCATAGCATAGCCCGTAGCCTCATTGTATTCGCAATAGTCGCCTAAAAGAATGTTCTTATTGATGGAGTCCTTAAACTCCACATTGCCGAAAGCATAGCTGGTGCCGCCATTACTGTTGTAATAAACGCTGTCGCCAACCATCGTACGGCCATTGTCACGCAAGACGGAGCGGCCATAGAGTTCAGAGTGGTCAGTATTGGTATTGAAATAACCGTCCTCAGAATAAATCTGGCTATTGCCGGAGATGATGTCTGACGGGCCGACGATGTGGGCCACTGAGGTTTGCGTATTATAATACAAAGAGTCGGTGGTAAGGAAGAAGTCTTTGTCCTTCAGCTCCACATCGTAGGCAAAGAAGGCCATTTTAGTGTCCGTATGGTATTCGCCCCAGTCCGATGTCAGCACGCTCCCGTTGTCAACCAGTTTACCGCCTTCAAAGAAATAACCCAGGTCGTACATGCGGTCATAGTCAAGGCTGTCGGTATAGAGCGTGGTCTTACGGTGCTTCAACACCACGTTATAGCGGGCACGGGCCAGTTCGTCGTTTCCGTCATAATAGGCATAGTCACTGAACAAAGAGAGCGTGTCACCCTGATACATCTTAACATGGCCGAAAGCTTCGAACGAATTACTGGCTTCAAAGAAATTGGCACTGTCACAATAGAGGCGTGCGCCCATGTGGTCAAAATGAACATTTCCCCTCAGCACCTGCGCATCACGGTTTTGGTATTGGTCATAACGCAGCTCGTCAGCATGTACCAGATAAATTCGCTTATCGGTTACCTTGGGCTTGCGTGGCTTCTTCTTCCTCGCTGGCGGCATTGACTCTACGACACAAAGGCCACACAGGCATAGAACTACAAACAGTAAAGCTCTATGCCCGCCAAACAGCCGATGTGCTAACTTCCTCAATGTCATTTAACCCATCCTTGATGTTCGAACTGACAGTCGCGATAGCGATCGTTCAGACGTACATATACCGTTTTTATCTTCTTTTCTATCCACTGACTGATGCATTCCTCCTTACGCTTGTTAAGCACCACGTCCTTCATGACCTGGAAGTCTTCCGTAATAGTGGCTTTATGACCGTCAATGCGGCTTTTCAGCTTCACGATGGCACATACCGTCTTTCCACGGGCATTGATCATCTGGAACGGTTGTGAAATATTCCCCACCTGCATGGTATCAACGATGCGTGCTATCTCAGGCGGAAGGTCTTGCATACGGAATTTCGAAGTCCGGCGCATATCCTCAGTAGAGTTCGCCATCAAACCATGATTATTACGGGTATCCTTATCGTCAGAGATGACCGAAGCACCCTCGTCAAACGTGAACTTACCGTCACGGATATCGTTTCCTATAGAATCCAAGCGGGCCAAAGCCTTGTCAATGGACTCCTGGGAAATCTGAGGCTTGCGAAGTATATGGCGCACGTTCACCTTGTCACCGCGCTTGTCAACCAGCTGAATGATGTGATAACCGTATTCTGACTCAACAATCTTTGATATCTTACGCGGATCAGTCAGGTTAAAGGCGACAGCAGCAAAGGCGGGGTCCAGCGTTCCACGCCCCACGAAGCCCAGCTCACCACCATAGCGTGCAGAACCGGGGTCTTCCGAATACATACGGGCCAATGTCTGGAAGGTCGTCTCACCCTTATTCACACGGTCAGTATATTCGCGCAACTCGTCTTTTATGCGGTTGATTTCCTCTTGTTCCACTCTTGGTGTCTGGGTAAGAATCTGCACTTCAACGACTGTAGGCACGAAAGGTATGCTGTCAGGAGACAAGGTGCTGAAATAGCGACGCACCTCAGCTGGTGACACAGCGATGTTCTCAACCAGTTTCTCTCGCATGCGCTGAATCAGCATCTGCTTTCTCAGCTCTTCGCGCATCTGACTGCGTATCTGACTCAGGCTTTGTCCCCTGTATTCCTCCAGTTTCTCACGCGAACCTGCCTGAGCGATAAAATACTCCAGGCGCTGCTCCACATTGGAAGCCACCTCCGACTCTGTCACCTCGACACTGTCGATGGCTGCCTGATGCAAGAACAGTTTCTCAATCGCTATTCGCTCAGGGATAGCACAGTCAGGGTCACCTTTCCAACGCACTCCTTCCATTTCAGCCTGCAGGCGCAAGCCTTCGACCTCCGACTTCAGTATTGGCTCATCACCAACCACCCATATCACTTCGTCAATGACATTGCGACTTGTCGGGTCATCATCGTCAATACCAGGCACATGAGCCGTCAATGCAACAAACGGCATCAAGGCGAGCAGGCCTATTACTATTTTCTGCGGATTCCTCATTCTATCGTCCTTAATATAGATTTATTTACTTTTACTTTATATCGGTGGCGAAGATCAACAACCCATTTCTGTTCCTGGAACTGCCGATAATCAGCCAACACCAAGTCGCGCACCAAGGGGAAGTCACGCTTCTTCAGTTTCTTACCGTAACGTTTCTTGTTCTTCTTGAAATAGCGCTTCAAATCCTTCTCAGCTGGCTCCGGCTGGTCGTAAATGGTTTGCTGCGTCATCTGACTAATCAGCATACCCTCGTTATACTCACGGGCCAGGTTCTGGTCATCAGCCGACGGCAGGACTCCCCCACTCTTTACCATACGAGGAGCCAGATACCACTGGTGGACTGTCTCACTTCTTGCTGGCTGGCGGTCGATTAATTTGACAATATGCCAACCCGCAGGGGACTGAAACGGCAGGCTAAACTCACCTTTCCGCAAGGAATAGGCCGTACGCTCTATCTCCTCAAGCAGTTGGTTGGGGGCTACCCAGCCCATCTCTCCGCCACACGTTGCCGTCACATCATCTGACAACTCTCGGGCTAGCTCTGCAAAGTCTGCCCCTCGCTGCAATGCGTTATATACGGAATCTATACGTACCTTGACTTTCTCCGCCTTTGCTGACGACGCTCTCGTATCAACGCTTAACAGGATTTGTGCCGGATAGACCAAATCCTGATTACCATAGGCCTGACAGACCTGTCGATAGCACTTCTCTACTTCGACTTTATTATACACTTGCCGCTCGGCTGTTGCAGGGCTGTCGCTCACGGAATTCGGCAATACATAACCAGCATCCAACGCAGCTGCCAGCTTCAGCTTATAATCAACAAATCTTTCAAGATAGTCACTGGCCGTCACTCGCTCACCGTCATTCTGGCTTTTGTTTCGCTGATAGCTGTAAACAAACTCAGAACGATTTACGGGCATACCATTCACAGTCAGCAGAACGGGGTCATCGCCACCTTGAGCCCACAGGCCCAATGAAGACAAGCTACAGATGAACAGCAGCAACCACCTTATCATGTTTACCATATTAATCGTTAGGACGTGAGTAATTAGGTGCCTCGCTGGTAATGGAAATATCATGCGGATGACTCTCCTGCACGCCAGCATTAGTGATACGCGTGAACTTCGCATCGTGGAGACGCTCTATGTTTGCAGCACCGCAGTAGCCCATTCCTGAGCGCAGACCACCTGACAGCTGGTAGATGACCTCCTGTACAGTGCCTTTATAAGGTACGCGGCCGGCTATTCCTTCGGGTACGAGCTTCTTCACGTCTTTGGTGTCTGACTGGAAGTAGCGGTCTTTTGAACCGTTTTCCATTGCCTCCAAAGAACCCATACCACGGTAGCTCTTGAACTTACGGCCATTGAAGATAATCGTTTCACCCGGACTTTCTTCTGTTCCAGCCACCAACGAACCAATCATTACGCTGGAGCCACCGGCTGCCAATGCCTTCACAACATCACCAGAATAGCGCAAGCCACCATCAGCAATAAGGGGTATGTCGGTACCCTTCAACGCTGTATAGACATCATAGACTGCACTTAACTGAGGAACGCCGACACCGGCCACCACACGAGTAGTACAGATGGAGCCCGGACCAATACCGACTTTTATGGCATCAGCACCATTCTCAGCCAGCATCTTGGCTGCAGCACCCGTCGCTATATTACCCACAACAATATCTACATTGGGGAAAGAGGCTTTTGCCTCACGCAGCTTGTCGATAACTCCTTTTGAATGACCATGAGCAGTATCAATGATAATAGCATCAGCACCAGCATTGACCAATGCCTGCATCCTGTCCAGCGTGTCTGCAGTCACACCGACACCGGCAGCAACGCGCAAACGGCCTTTGTCATCTTTGCATGCCATTGGCTTATCTTTGGCCTTGGTAATATCCTTATAGGTAATCAGGCCTACCAACCGGTTATCCTTGTCAACCACTGGCAACTTCTCAATCTTGTTATGCTGAAGTATCTCGGCAGCAGCAGTCAGGTCGGTCTGCTGATGGGTCGTGACAAGGTTCTCTTTCGACATGATTTCATCGACGGGACGGTCCAGACGGCGCTCAAAGCGAAGGTCACGATTGGTCACAATGCCTACCAGACGCTTCTCGTCGTCAACCACGGGAATACCACCAATATGGTATTCTGCCATGATGTCAAGAGCCTGTGCCACAGTGGAGCCACGCGGAATGGTAATAGGGTCGTAAATCATACCATTCTCAGCACGTTTAACAATAGCCACTTCACGAGCCTGATTCTCAATAGACATGTTTTTGTGAATAACGCCAATACCGCCTTCCCGGGCAATGGCAATAGCCATCTGGCTCTCGGTAACGGTGTCCATTGCGGCCGTCACAAAGGGAATGTTTAACTCGATATGACGAGAAAAACGCGTTTTCAACTCTACCGTCTTAGGTAAGACTTCTGAATAAGCGGGAATCAAGAGGACGTCGTCAAAGGTCAGGCCGTCCATAACAATCTTGTCTGCAATAAATGATGACATAAAATATCTCCTTAATTTTATATTGCGTGCAAAGATACGAATTATTTTTGAGGTTTGAGGTTTGAGATTTGAGATTTATGCATTGCCTTGGTAATTTTTAACACAAAGCACATCATTTTAAACCTCAGACCTCAAATCTCAAACCTCAAATCCCAAAATTAATTGGCCATCTCAGAAATGAACTTGATACGGATTAGGCGAATCTCGTCTTCGCTATAGTCATCGCCTAATTCCTCAATGGCAGCCTCCAAGCTGTCTGTGTCACTCTCGGCAAAATAGTCATAGATGTCGTCAATGTGGTCTTCGTCCATCACCTCTTCCAGGAAATAGTCAATGTTCAGCTTGGTACCGCTATACACTATGGCCTCTATCTCGTCGAGGAGTGTTTCAAACTCAATACCCTGTGCAGCCGCTATATCGTCAAGGGCAACCTGGCGGTCAATAGACTGAATAATCTTAACTTTCAGCATCGACTTCTTGGCCACGGTACGGACACGATAATCTGACTGACGTACTATGTCATTCTCATCACAATAGTGCTTAATCAGGTCCACAAACTCCTTGGCATAAGGCTGCTTTACCTTTCCCTCACCAACTCCCTGGATATTCTTCAGCTCATCCAGTGTGACAGGATAGTCGGTAGCCATCTGCTCTAATGAGACATCCTGGAAGATGACATATGGCGGACGCTCCAGCTTTCGGCTCCACTTCTTACGTAAGTCACGCAACACGGCACAAAGTACGGGATCCAGCGCGCTTGTCCCACCTTCGTGTTCAGAAGCCGATTCGTCATCATCCTTGAACTCCACATCCTCCACAATCATAAACGACTGTGGATTCTTCAGGAACCGTTTACCGGAAGCGGTAATCTTCAGCAGGCCGTAGTTCTCTACCTCTTTTCTAATAAACCCTGCAATCAATGCCTGACGAATGACTGGGTTCCAGATTTTCTCTTCCTCGTCTTCACCCATGCCGAACAGTTCGTGGTCTTGATGCTTATGGGCAATGATTTCTTCCGTTTCATGGCCCATGATGAAGTCAATGAGATAGTCGGAACGGAAGTTCTCCTTCAGCGCAATAATGGCTTTCAAGACGATGACCAGCTGATTCATGCCTTCTATCTTGGTCTTCGGATGCAGGCAGTTATCGCAGTTCCCACAATTATCTTTGTCGTATTGTTCACCGAAATAGTGAAGCAGCATCTTACGCCGGCAGACCGAGGTCTCTGCATAAGCAGCTGTTTCTTGTAAAAGCTGCCGCCCGATGTCTTGCTCTGCCACTGGCTTCCCCTCCATAAACTTGTCAAGTTTCTGAAGGTCTTTGTAAGAGTAGAACGTAATGCACATGCCTTCACCGCCATCGCGTCCGGCACGTCCTGTTTCCTGATAATAGCCTTCAAGCGACTTGGGAATATCGTAGTGAATAACGAAACGTACGTCGGGCTTGTCTATACCCATACCAAATGCTATCGTTGCCACGATAACATCGATTTTCTCCATCAGGAAATCATCCTGCGTCTGCGAGCGTGTTGCTGAGTCAAGTCCGGCATGATACGCTTGTGCCTTGATGTCATTTGCTCTCAAGATGGCAGCCAGTTCCTCCACTTTTTTTCGAGACAGGCAGTAAATGATACCGCTCTTTCCCGGGTGCTGCTTAATAAACCTAATGATGTCCTTATCAACATCCTTCGTCTTTGGACGTACCTCATAATACAGGTTTGGACGGTTGAAAGAGCTCTTGAACTCAGCAGCATCCACTATACCCAAGCTTTTCTTGATGTCTGTACGCACCTTGTCGGTTGCTGTTGCTGTCAACGCGATGATAGGCGCCAGACCTATCTCATTGATAATAGGACGTATTCGGCGATATTCGGGTCGGAAATCGTGTCCCCATTCTGAGATACAATGTGCCTCATCAATGGCATAGAACGATATCTTAACCGATTTCAAGAAATCAACATTGTCCTCTTTTGTCAATGACTCCGGCGCCACATACAGCAATTTGGTAACACCAGCCAAGATGTCTGCCTTCACCTGGTCAATGGCTGCCTTGTTCAGGGACGAGTTAAGGTAGTGTGCCGTACCAGGAACCTCACTCAGATGGGAGATAACATCCACTTGATTCTTCATGAGGGCAATCAGGGGTGAAATCACAATGGCCGTGCCCTCCATGAGCAAGGAGGGCAACTGGTAGCAAAGTGATTTTCCGCCACCTGTAGGCATCAGTACAAACGTATTATTACCATCCAACACATTTTGAATAATGGCTTCCTGATCGCCTTTGAACTTACCAAAGCCGAAATACTTCTTCAATGCTTTTGTGAGGTCCTGTTGTTTCGTCATATAAGGGTTTTTAGTTGTCTATTTTTTGTAAATGTGACTTGTCGAGCTGTTGCTTGGCATAGTCGAGCGTCACGTTAAACTTCTTTATTCTCTTAGAGGGAATCTCGAACATGGCATCCATCATGATGCTCTCAACAATGGAGCGCAGCCCACGAGCACCAAGCTTATACTCCACTGCCTTATCGACTATCAGCTCCAAGGCATCCTTGTCGAATGTCAGCTCTATGCCATCCATCTCAAACAGTTTCTTGTACTGTTTTACAATGCTGTTCTTGGGCTCGGTCAGAATCCTCTCCAATGCAGGGCGGTCCAACGGATTCAGATAGGTAAGCACAGGCAGACGTCCAATAATTTCCGGAATCAGGCCAAACGACTTCAAGTCTTGTGGCACAACGTATTTCATCAGGTCGTCCTTGTCTATTTTCGCCACGTTCTGAACAGAGTTATAGCCCACCACATGCGTGTTCATTCGCTGGGCAATCTTCCGCTCAATGCCATCAAAAGCTCCGCCACATATAAATAATATATTATGTGTATCCACATGTATATAATCCTGGTCAGGATGCTTACGTCCACCCTTGGGCGGCACATTGACGATGGTTCCTTCCAGCAGCTTCAGCAATCCCTGCTGAACACCTTCACCACTGACATCACGGGTAATCGAGGGGTTGTCACTCTTACGGGCTATCTTGTCTATCTCGTCGATAAAGACGATACCCCGCTGGGTTGCTTCCAAATTATAGTCAGCCACCTGGAGCAGTCGCGAGAGTATGCTCTCTACGTCCTCACCCACATAACCGGCCTCTGTAAACACCGTAGCATCAACAATAGTAAACGGCACGTCGAGCAGTTTGGCAATGGTACGAGCCAGCAGCGTTTTACCTGTTCCCGTAGAGCCCACCAAAATGATGTTACTCTTCTCTATCTCCACGCCGTCGTCATCCACGGGCTGCTGCAAGCGCTTATAATGATTATAGACGGCTACCGACAGAAAACGTTTAGCCTCATCCTGACCAATGACATACTGGTCCAGATATTCCTTGATTTCCTTCGGCTTAGGTATGTTCTTAAGCTTTGACTTTCCGTTCTGCTGCGAGCCGGTATTAAGCTGTTGCTGCTGAACTATCTGGTATGCCTGTGACGCACACTCATCACAGATGAAGCCATTAAGTCCTGAGATAAGCAGTTTTACTTCCCGCTCGTTCCGACCGCAAAAGTTACATTGTTTCTTCATCGGACGTCCTTACTTTCTTACTAATACCTGATCTATCATGCCATACTCCTTGGCCTCCTCTGCATTCATCCAGTAGTTACGGTCTGAGTCTGCATACACCTTTTCATAGGGCGTGTGCGAGTGGTTGGCAATGATGGTATAAAGTTCTTTTTTGAATTTCAGAATTTCCTTGGCCTCAATCTCAATATCGCTGGCCTGTCCCTGAACGCCACCAAGCGGCTGGTGAATCATGACACGGCTGTGGGTCAGAGCGGAGCGCTTGCCTTCCTGGCCTGCCACCAACAGCACAGCGGCCATCGAAGCGGCCATTCCTGTGCAGATAGTTGCCACGTCACTCGTTATAAACTGCATTGTGTCATAGATGCCGAGACCTGCCGTAACGCTGCCGCCCGGTGAATTAATATAGATGGAGATGTCCTTACCACTGTCAACAGAGTCAAGGTACAGCAACTGGGCCTGCAGGGTGTTGGCTGTATAGTCGTCAATTTCAGTACCGAGGAAGATGATGCGGTCCATCATCAGACGTGAGAACACGTCCATCTGTGTTACATTCAACTGGCGCTCCTCCAGAATGTAGGGGTTCAAATACTGTGCCTGAGACTTAATAACGTCGTCAAGCACCATGCTGTTCATTCCTAAATGCTTTGTCGCATATTTCCTAAAATCGTTCATAATTCTTAATTAAAAATGTAGGTTATCGACCTTTCATTAAATTTGTAGCAACAAAATTAATAAAAAAAGTCGATAACCTACAATATTTGTAGATATTTTTTGGAAAATTTATTTATTTTCCTTCCATCATCTTGTTAAACTCGTCAAGAGTAACCTTCTTTTCATTCAATTTAACAACTTTTTTCAACTGCTCGGTGAGCTTAATGTCAATGGCACGGTCAACCAGGCCGTCAACATTTTCGCGCTTCTTGAGTGTTTCCTCTGCATAGTTGTCAAGATACTCCTCAGGAACATCTGTCATGCCATACTGGGCAAATTGGGCCCGGGCTGCTTCTTTGGCTACGCTCTTCACGTCAGCATCCTCAATCTTAATCTCGTTGGTTGCAACAAGCTGCTCCTTGATGAGGTGCCACTCCAGCTCACGAATGCTACCCTCGAAGTTCTTCTCCACGTAGTCTGCGCCCTTGTCCTTGTTATTATTAAGCATCATGCGCTTCAGCAGAGCCTCTGGGAACTCCAGCTTACCGACCTTCTTCTCCACATAAGCACGAACATCCTGCAAGAACTTGTAGTCGCTGTCAATTATCAACTGGGGCTTAAGGGAGTCTGCTATCTTCTGGCGGAACTCCTTCTCGTCCTTCACGGCTCCCTCGCCAAACACCTGGTCAAACAGTTTCTGATCGACAGCAGCAGGAACGAAACGCGAGATTTCCGTTACCTGATAGCTGAAATCGGCCGTCAGTTCTGCCACATCTTCTTTTTTCAGCTTCAGAAGAGCAGCCACTTCGCTGTCGTTATCCGGATAGGCCTTCTTGGGGTTGAAGGTGATTATGTCACCAAGCTTACAGCCATCAAACAGTTTCTTCTGGTCATCTACCTTAATATATTCGGGCATCATGATTGCTTCACTCACGGTAATACCGTCTTCCTTGGTGTTACCTTCTGCGTCTAATTCGCGAAGGTCACCCTTCAGCATGTCACGACTCTGATAAGTCTCAACCTTCTCATACTGACCACCACGCGACTGGTACATCTGAACCTGCTGGTCGATGAGCTTGTCATCTACCTCGATATGATAATAATCAACCTTGTCCTTATTGGTCAATTCAGCCTTGAACTCAGGAGCCACGGCAATATCGAACACGAACTCCAGAGGACCGTCGCCCTCAAAATCGAGCGGCTTCTGTTTCTCTTCGTTTGGCAGAGGCTCACCCAGCATCTGAATCTTATTCTCACGAATATACTCATAAAGTTTCTCACCCAGCAGACGATTAACCTCATCCACCTTAACCGACATGCCATACTGGCGCTTAATCATCGACATGGGGGCCATGCCTGGACGGAAACCAGGAATCTGAGCGCGCTTACGATAGTTCTTCAGCGCCTTCTCTACCTTTTCTTCATAGTCTGCCTTCTCAATGGTCAGTGTCATCAGACCATTCACCTTGTCAGGATTTTCAAACTGAATATTCATCTTTATTATTAACTTTTTGACTATTTACAATTTACTATTCAACAATATATAATCTCCAATTTTCTAAAAGGAGGTGCAAAGGTACGCAATAATTATGAATTATGAATGATGAATTATGAATTATTAACGTCTTCTTCTGCTTCCTTCTGCTGACGTTCCTCTTCCAGTTTCTGGAAGTCTTTCTGACGAAGCACGAATGAGTTGGTAAGATATTTCTCTCGTACAATAGGATTTGCAGCCAGTTCCTCCGGTGTACCATGGAACAGAATACGGCCTTCAAACAACAGATAGGCACGGTCGGTAATACAAAGCGTATCTTCCACGTTATGGTCGGTAATCAGGATACCGATGTTACGATACTTCAGACGCCACACAATCTGCTGGATGTCTTCAACGGCTATGGGGTCAACGCCGGCAAAAGGCTCATCAAGCATGATGAACTTTGGCTCTATGGCCAGACAACGGGCAATCTCTGTCCTTCGGCGCTCACCACCTGAGAGCTGGTCACCCTTGTTCTTACGCACCTTTCCAAGACGGAACTCCTTAATCAGACTCTCTAACTTTTCCAGTTGGTAGTCGCGCGGTTTACCTGTCATCTCAAGTACACTCAGTATGTTATCCTCTACTGACATTTTACGGAACACGGATGCCTCCTGCGCCAGATAGCCGATGCCGGCCCTGGCACGCTTATACACAGGATAGTCTGTCACCTCAAGGTCGTCCAGATAGATGTGACCCGCATTGGGCACAATGAGCCCTGTCGTCATATAGAACGATGTCGTCTTACCAGCTCCGTTCGGTCCTAACAGACCGACTATTTCGCCCTGTCGGACGTTGATGCTGACATCGTTCACCACCGTACGCTTGCCGTAGCGCTTCACCAGGCCTTCAGCCCTGAGTGTCATCTGCTGCTGCTCGTGGGCAGCTGCTATTGTCTGTTGTTCGTCCATTTTTCTCTGTTTTGGATTTGCAAAGGTACGAATTTTCTGCCGTTTTTGAAGCCTTATAAGAAAAAAAGAACGGATTTCCTTCAGTTTAACGTTTTTTAAGAAGCTTTTTTGCCCTGTCCCTCACGGCTATCTACACAGCTTTTTGTACCTTTGCACCGTCAATGAGGCAAACAAAATACGATTGATTATGCTTTTAAAGAAATGGCTAACCTCTTTCGGAAACTATCTGGTGCTCATGGGGCGTACGTTCTCAAGACCAGAACGGCTGAGAATGTTTCTGAAGGAATATATCAAGGAGATGGCACAGCTGGGTGTCAACTCTATTGGCATTGTGCTGCTAATCTCGTTCTTCATCGGAGCCGTTATCTGCATTCAGATGAAGCTCAACATCCAGAGCCCTTGGATGCCACGCTGGGTGACCGGTTATACTACCCGCGAAATCATGCTCCTTGAGTTCTCCAGCAGTATCATGTGTCTTATCCTGGCAGGCAAGGTGGGTTCAAACATCGCTTCTGAGCTGGGCACCATGCGTGTCACACAGCAGATTGATGCCCTCGACATTATGGGTATCAACTCTGCCTGCTACCTTATATTGCCCAAGATTTTCGGTATGATGACCATTATGCCATTCCTCGTCATCTTCTCATCTGCCACGGGCATACTCGGTGCCTATGCCACGTCATACATAGGAGGCATCCTCCCGCCTGAAGACCTGACGTTGGGACTACAACACTCGTTCATCCCATGGTTTGTATGGATGAGTATTATTAAGAGTACTTTCTTCGCCTTCATCATCTCAAGTGTGCCAAGCTATTTCGGCTACACGGTAGAAGGTGGCTCTGTCAACGTGGGCAAGGCTTCTACCGATGCTGTTGTCACCTCAAGCGTGCTCATTCTTTTCTCTGACGTATTCCTAACTAAACTGCTGTCATGATTGAAGTCAAAAACCTATATAAGAGTTTTGAGGACCTCGAAGTGCTGAAGGACATCAGTACCACTTTCGAGAATGGAAAGACCAACCTCATCATCGGAAGGAGCGGCAGTGGCAAGACCGTGCTGATGAAGAACCTCGTAGGACTGCTTACCCCAACCAGCGGACAAGTGCTGTACGACGGTCGTGACTTTGTGTCCATGACAAAGAAGGAGAAAATCATGATGCGACGCGAGATGGGCATGATTTTCCAGTCGGCGGCTCTGTTCGACTCCATGACGGTATTAGAGAATGTCATGTTCCCCCTTGATATGTTTGCCCCTATGACACTCCGCAACCGCATCAAGCGTGCCAAGGAATGTCTGGACCGAGTCAACCTGCTGGATGCAGAAGACAAATATCCTGGAGAGATAAGCGGTGGCATGCAGAAGCGCGTTGCCATAGCCCGCGCCATTTCTATGAATCCGAAGTACCTGTTCTGCGATGAGCCCAACTCCGGACTTGACCCCAAGACTTCGTTGGTCATCGACCAACTGCTTCATTCCATCACACAGGAGTATAACATGACCACTATTATCAACACCCACGACATGAACTCTGTGATGGGCATTGGCGAGAACATTATCTTTATTTATGAGGGACGCAAAGATTGGCAGGGTGTGTCAGCCGACATCATGCACTCTACCAACGAGCGGCTCACAGATTTTATCTTCGCCAGCGACCTGCTGAAAAACATGCGCAGCGTGGTGCTGGAGCATGAGAAAAAAGACAAATGAAAAGAACAAACATCATACGAGGACTCTTGCTGTGCGCAACTGCTGTTGTGCTGCAGTTGTCGCTCTTCACTTCCTGTAGCAACGAACTGACTCCAGAAGAGCAGGCATCGTTGGCAGCTAAAGGCTACTACGAGCATCTGGCTACCGGCGAATACGACAAATACTTGGAAGGCGTCAGTGGCACAAAGAATGCACCAGCCGACTACACTGAACAGCTGCGTGCTTCGGCCAAGCAATACACTGAGCGGCTGAAGCAATTGCACCAAGGCATTAAGGCCATAGAAGTGCGTAGTGCCAGAAACGACACTACGCTACATTGTATGGAAGTTTTTCTCTTACTCCGCTTTGCCGATGCGACTTCCGAAGAAATCTGCGTGCCAATGGTACAGCAAGACGGAAGATGGCTGCTAAAGTGAATACAGCCAATATACTTCCATGCCCATCATCTGATTATCACTTTGATGCTTACTTCTGACGCACGAACACGTTGATCGGCGTTCCCGTCAGCGTCCAGTTCTCACGCAGTTTGTTCTCGAGGAATCGCTTGTAGGGCTCTTTCACGTATTGTGGCAGGTTGGCATAGAACACGAACGTAGGAATCTGCGTGTCAGGCACCTGACTGACGTACTTGATCTTTATATACTTGCCCTTGATGCTGGGCGGCGGCGTCATTTCAATGATGGGCAGCATCACCTCGTTCAGCTTCGATGTGCCAATCTTCACCTTGCGGTTCAGATAGACCTGCTTGGCCGTTTCAAGCACTTTGAAGATGCGCTGTTTGGTCAGCGCCGAAGCAAAGATGATGGGGAAATCCACAAATGGCGCCATGCGGTTGCGAATGGCTGATTCAAAGGTCTTGATGGCTTCCTGCGACTTATCTTCCACCAAGTCCCATTTGTTGACGACCACCACAAGCGACTTATTGTTCTTCTGTATAAGCTGGAAGATGTTCATATCCTGCGCCTCAATGCCACGGGTGGCATCCAGCATCAGTATGCAGACGTCAGAGTTCTCAATGGCACGAATGCTACGCATGACGCTATAGAACTCCAAGTCTTCTGTGACCTTGTTCTTACGGCGAATACCCGCAGTATCGACCAAATAGAAGTCAAAGCCGAACTTGTCGTACTTGGTATAGATAGAGTCGCGGGTGGTACCCGCTATCTCGGTCACTATATTACGGTCTTCACCGATAAAGGCATTGATAATGCTCGACTTGCCAGCATTCGGACGACCCACCACAGCAAAGCGAGGCGTTCCGTCCTCCACATCGTCAGCCTGGGCAACGGGGAGTTTCTCCAGCACATAGTCCAACAGGTCGCCAGTTCCAGAACCGGTAGCTGCACTGACACAGAACGGGTCACCCAGCCCCAGCTTGTAGAACTCATACTGACCATACAGGTCTTTGCCGTCGTCAGCCTTGTTTGCCACCAGTACTACGGGCAGCTTCGAGCGGCGCAGTATCTGTGCCACGTCAATATCCAGATCGGTAACACCGTTCTTGATATCTACCAGGAACAGCACGAGGTCTGCCTCTTCTGTTGCCACTATCACCTGTTTACGGATTTCTTCCTCGAAGATGTCATCTGAGTTAACCACCCAGCCGCCAGTATCGACGACCGAAAACTCGCGGCCATTCCACTCACACTTGCCGTACTGACGGTCACGCGTGGTGCCGGCCTCATCGCTCACTATGGCCTGACGACTGTTCGTCAAACGGTTAAACAAGGTCGATTTACCCACGTTCGGGCGTCCTACTATCGCTACTAAGTTTGCCATCTTTATTTCTCCATCAATTCAAATTGGTACTTCTTGCCCTTCGATGTAGTGAAGGTTCCTTCATATCCTCCACCACGACACTCATACTGACCGTCAAACGTACCGGTATGATTTCCGTTGGCAGTATATTCTTTGAGCACAATGTGCATAGAGCCGCTGGCATTGACAGCCTCATTGGTCACTAACACCAGTGTAAACACGGAGTTGGGGCGCTCATTATAATAATAACTTCCTACTTCTGCACCCTCCTCAAAAACAGTGGGGTCCATAAAGAGTGTGACAGGGAACGGACCAATGTTACCCTCAAACTGCGGTTGAGGTTTTTCTTCGGCGGCTTCTTCTGCAGCCATCTCCCGTCCTTCATTGCGCGATTCCAACTGCTGCCATACACTGGCCGCTGCCGTTCCGTCAGCACCGTCAACCTGCGTAATCATCAGCCGGCCGCCCTTGCTCTTTACGGTAAAGTATATGGTCTGTGTGTCACGAAGCCATGTATCACCCCAGTAAAAAACTGATTGTACCTTTGCTACCCGGCCGTCGGCAGTCATTACCGGACTCTCCGAATGGATTGACGGTTTAATCATCTCCATGTCGTCAGTAGCTGACAATAGCCACGAGGCATATTTCGACTCATTGTCAGCAGCCGCTTCTTGAAGCATCTTGAGTACCGAAGGGGCCAGATACTGCTCCAGCACTGCGTCATCCCAACGGCCATTATCCATTGACATGCAGGAATAGAAGTTCTCTACAAAAGCCACAGCCTGCTCGTCACTCACGGGCTGCCAGTCATCATGAACGGCAGCAATGCCCATCTGCTGGAATCCTACCAGCACTAACAGGAAAAGAACAATCTTTCTCATCTTTTTATATTATTCTGGGTTATAGCCAAATGAATCCAATTCACGCTGACTGGAGCGCCAGTCCTTATCCACCTTGACGAAGGTCTCCAGATAAACGGTCTTGCCAAAGAACTTCTCAAGTGCCTTGCGGGCTTCGGTGCTGACCTTCTTCAGCGCCACGCCCTGATGGCCGATGACGATGCCCTTCTGACTCTCACGCTCCACGTAGATAACGGCATTGATGTGGATGCTTTTCTGGGTCTCCTTGAACTGCTCCACCCTCACCTCTACTGCGTAGGGTATCTCCTTGTCGTAGTACAACAATATCTTCTCGCGGATAATCTCGCTGACGAAGAAGCGGGCGGGCTTGTCGGTCAGTTGGTCCTTGTCGAAGTAGGCTGGACTCTCGGGCAGCAGTTCCTGAATACGTTTCAAGAGCATGTCGGTGCCAAACTTGTTCTTAGCCGAAATAGGCAGAATCTCTGCCTTGGGCAGCAGCCCATGCCACTTCTCAACAATACTGGAAAGCCAATTATCAGTCCCCCCTTCCGTCCCCGAGGGGGCCATATCTATCTTATTAATCAGCAGAATCACGGGAATCTCCATCTTCTGCACCTTCTCTAAGAAGTCCATGTTCTTCTCGGGGTTCTCCACCACGTCAGTCACGTAGAGCAGCACGTCGGCATCCTGAAGGGCTGACTCCGAAAATGCCAGCATCGACTCCTGCAGTTTGTAGTTCGGCTTCAGCACGCCTGGCGTGTCAGAGAACACAATCTGCATCTCGGGGGTGTTCACTATGCCCATGATGCGGTGACGCGTCGTCTGGGCCTTAAACGTCGCAATTGAAATACGCTCACCAACCAACTGGTTCATGAGCGTACTTTTTCCTACGTTGGGGTTTCCAACTATGTTTACAAATCCGGCTTTATGAGTCATTTCTCATTTCTAATTACTCATTTCTCATTTAACCGTTGAGCCGTCATACGCCCAAATGTAATAGCTTGCACCATGCACGAAACCGGCGCCAAACGCAGTGAACAGCATGTTGTCGCCCTTCTTCAGCAGATGCTCGTTATCCCAGAGTGCCAGGGGGATGGTGGCCGCACTGGTGTTACCATAGTGCTCAATGTTCACCATTACCTGTTCTATCGGCAGCTCAAGACGCTTGGCCACTGCCTCAATGATGCGCATATTGGCCTGATGGGGAACCACCCACTGGATGTTATCCTTGTTCAGTCCGTTACGCTCTGCTATCAAAGCACAGTCGTCACTCATGTTGGTCACTGCATAGCGGAACACCGTGCGGCCCTCCTGATAGAGGTAGTGCAGACGGTGGTCAACCGTGAAGTGACTGGCAGGACTTACTGAGCCGCCAGCCTTCAGGTGCAGGAACGGGAGTCCCTTACCGTCGCAGCGGAAGTAAGTGTCACGGCAACCGATGTTTTCTTCCTCAGTGCCTTCAACGAGGACAGCTGCTGCGCCGTCGCCAAAGAGCGGACAAGTAGCGCGGTCCTTATAGTCAACCACCGATGACATCTTGTCGGCACCAATCACAATAATTTTTTTGTAGCGCCCACACTCGACCATGCTTGCAGCAATGTCCAGTGTATAGAGAAAACCACAGCAGGCACCCCACAGGTCGAAGGCAAAGGCATTTTTCAGCCCCAGCTTGCCTACTACGATGCTTGCCGTAGAAGGAAACTTATAATCAGCCGTCGAAGTGGTTACGATGAGTGCATCAATGGTGTCTGGATCGACGCCGGTCTTCTGTATCAGCTGTTTGGCTGCCTTACGCGCCATGTAGCTGGTGCCCAGACCTTCCTCGGTAAGGATGCGGCGTTCCTTGATACCTACACGCGTCATAATCCACTCGTCGTTGGTGTCCACCATGCGCGACAGTTCCTCATTATTAAGGACATAGTCAGGCACATAGCCGCCAACGCCAGTGATTATCGCATTGATTTTATTTTCCAATTGTCAATTATCAATTTTCAATTATCAATTTTCTATTACTCTGCTACCTCGTCCTTGACGATAGCCACCTTACCACGATAGTATCCGCAGGTAGGACATACGGTGTGATATACATAGTAAGCGCCACAGTTAGGGCATACGGCCAGCGTAGGAGCTACGGCCTTGTCGTGAGTACGACGTTTTGCAGTACGGGTATTCGACTGTCTTCTTTTAGGATGTGCCAT
>ONRS01000105.1 GCA_900320255.1 uncultured Prevotellaceae bacterium | reverse complement strand
TTACCCATCTTCTTGATCTGCTGTATCTGTCCCATGAAGTCGTTGAAGTCGAACTTGTTCTTACGGATTTTCTTCTCTAAGCGCTTGGCCTCCTCTTCGTCGAACTGCTGCTGTGCACGCTCCACGAGGCTGACGATGTCGCCCATGCCGAGGATGCGGTCTGCCATGCGCTCCGGGTGGAACACGTCGATGGCCTCCATCTTCTCGCCCGTTCCCACGAACTTGATGGGCTTGGTAACAACGGTACGTATGCTGAGGGCTGCACCACCACGGGTGTCACCGTCCAGCTTGGTCAGCACCACGCCGTCAAAGTCCAGACGGTCATTAAATTCCTTGGCGGTGTTCACGGCATCCTGACCCGTCATGGAGTCAACCACAAAGAGCGTCTCGTCAGGCTGAATGGCCTTCTTCAGGGTCTCAATCTCCTGCATCATCTCCTCGTCAACGGCCAGTCGGCCTGCCGTATCCACGATGACGACGGTGTAGCTCTCCTGCTTGGCCTTGCGGATGGCGTTCTGCGCTATCTCCACCACGTTCTTGTTGCCTTCCTCGGTATAGACATCCACACCGACGGTCTGGCCGACTACCTTCAACTGCTCAATGGCAGCCGGACGATAGACGTCGCAGGCTACGAGCAGCGGCTTCTTGTGCTGCTGTTTCTTCAGCATGTTGGCCAGCTTACCGCTGAACGTGGTCTTACCGGAACCCTGCAGACCCGACATCAGGATGATGGACGGACGGTTCTCCAGCTTCAGCTCGACGGCCTTGCCGCCCATCAGCTCGGTCAGCTCGTCGTGTACAATCTTCACCATCAGCTGACTGGGCTTCACGGCGGTCAGCACGTTCATGCCCATAGCCTTCTGCTTCACCGTGTCAGTAAACTGCTTGGCTACCTTGTAGTTAACGTCGGCATCCAACAATGCGCGGCGAACGTCCTTCATGGTCTCCGCCACGTTAATCTCGGTGATTTTTCCCTCACCTTTCAGTATCTTGAACGACCGTTCAAGTCTCTCTGATAAATTCTCAAACACCTCTTAATAATTTACGATTTAAACATTTACTTTCTTCTATTGGGGTGCAAAAATAATCAAAAAAAATGAGACGTACAAACATTACGCCTCATTTTTTATTTCTTGACGGTCAACAGGGTTATCTGACAATGACCTTTTTGCCACCTACTACATAGATGCCGGCGGGCAGTAACGACTGTGCTTCGCTGGCCTTCACCTGCTGCATGACGACGTTGCCCTTCAGGTCATAAACGTCAACACGGGCGGCTCCAAGCTTGTTCAGCTGCTGTATGCCAGTGGTTTCCGACAGGCTGCCAATGTGCTGAATCTCTATCTGCGAGGCCGTTGACGACTGGCGCTCCCAGTTGAAGCTGCAACGGGTGGGATAGAAAGCCTGGTCACCGGTGGTGCGCATCAGTACGCTCTCCAGTATCTCTACGTTCTGCTTGGCGGGAATGCCGTAGAGTCCGTCGCGCTGGCGCATCTCCCAGCTGCTGCCGAACAGCAGCTCGTTGCCCTCAGCGTCCGACATGCGTACCACGCTGGCCTCGGTGCTGAAGTGTGTGGCGTCGGTATTCTTCACCCGCATATACTTCTTCGTGGGCGAGAAGATGAGGTAAGGCATGCCAGCCTCTATGCCCTCAGTGGTGCAGTCGGCAAAGTACAGGTTCAGCGTCGCCCCCTCCTGGCCAATGGCCACGAGGCGCTCTATTCTGGCTCCCGGCACAGCCTGCTCCAGCTGCTCGGCACTCAACGACATGGGCAGGCACAGCGTGTTATAGCCTGCATAGAGGTAGCGCGAGAGCTTGACGGGCTGCTCCACGTTCTCTATCTTGGCCACGTCCATCTTGGCCGACTCTGCTGAAATGTTCTTCACTTTGTTCTGGGCCATCACACTCTGGCTGCCCAACACGGCAACTGCCGCCAACATAAGTACAAAATGTTTCATAGTCTTTCCGTTTTTATGGGTTATTCAGTTTTTTCTCTTTCTGCCCGCAAAGATACAAAATTATTATTAAATACCGCAACTTTCTTCCACTTTTTTATCTTTGGGCATGGAAAACTCACAGCCGCAGTACTGCTGATTGTAGAATCCGTACTCACGGAGCAGCTGGTTGCGGCGCTCCTGCAGGCCGCCCTTGCGCCAGTTTCGGGCCCAGAAGTGGACAGGGAGCGTGGAGCGTTGAGCGTTGAGCGTGGAGGGTGGAGCGTTGAGTGTTGAGGATTCGGCATTGACGGTTTGTTCGGCTGCGAGGCCTGCACGTTCTATCTGCTCCAAACTCTTCCACCGACTGGAGGCCAGCGTGGTGGCAAACCACTCTATGCCCAGTTCCTTGGCCTTGCGTGCCGCAGCCGTCAGCCGCAGTGTGAAGCACTGTTCACAGCGGCGTCCGCGCTCGGGTTCCTGCTCCAGTCCGCACACGCCCTGCAGCCATTCGGCGTGGTCGTAGTCACCGTCTATCCATTCGATGCCCAGGCCCTCAGCGTGTCTTTTGCTCTCCTGCTTGCGAATCTCGTACTCCTCGCGGGGGAAGATGTTCGGGTTATAATAAAAGATGGTGGGGCGCACCCCGTTCTGCAGCATCCACTCTACGATGGCTGACGAACAGGGCGCACAGCAGGCGTGCAGCAGCACGCGGTCAATGCTTGACTTTTCTGTCGTATCCATACACATGTTTCTGGCCGTCCCACGTATAGACTGGTCGGGCTTCATCTGTGCTAAAGCACTACTATTTCTCATTTCTCATTTAGGCCGAAGGCCGCTCAAAGTCCCCTTGCTTTCCATATCTTGTCCTTGGCAGCGTTAATCTGCTGGAACTTTTTCTCGGCAGCACGGCGGACGTCCTCGCCCAGCGCAGCCACCTTGTCGGGATGGTGCTCAAGGGCCAGGCGACGGAATGCCTTCTTCACTTCGTCGTCAGTTGCCTGCGGACTGACACCCAGCACCTTGTAGGCCTCCTCCAGCGAGTCACCGCCCAGGTTGAGCATGGAATCGACCTCTGAGGGCTGTAGGCGCATCCAGCCGGACACATCGCGCAGGGCCTGAATCTCCGACTGGGGCACGCTGCCGTCAGCCTTCGCCACCATCACCAAGAAGTTCAGCAGTTGCAGGCGCTGACCATAGTTCATGCCCACCGCCATTTCGCTACAGCATTGCTGCACGGTACGACGGAAACCGCCACTACCCTGCCGCTTCTGTTCGTCAAACAGGCGAAGCAGTATCTGCTCACCCTCGCGGACTGCCTCCTCGCCAAAGTTCTGGCGGAGCATCTGGCGCACTATTTCCATCTCTGAGTGCATCACCCGTCCGTCAGCCTTGATGATGTAAGCCGTCAGCACCAACAGCGAGAAGAGAAACGAGCCGCGCTCGTTCACATTAGGCCTCCGCCGGCCATAGTTAACGCTGTTGTCCTCGTCCGTCGAGAACGACCCAATGCGCGACTGTCCGCCGTTGCTTCCAGTCACCGCATCAAACAGTCCACCCAATATAAAACCAGCCAGCGACCCTAATGTGCCGCCGAAGATGTATCCGATAAATCCTCCTATCCAACTACCAAATGCCATAAGCTATTTTTCTTAATTTTGGTGCAAAGATAAGAAATAATTGACAATTAACAACTGATATTTGATAATTATTATGGAAAAAAGCAAAAGACAGTGCCGGGAGGACAGGGAGAAACCCCGTACCAAACGGGGAGTTTCTCCGTACCAAACAGGGAGTTTCTGGCAGGGTAGC
>ONRS01000160.1 GCA_900320255.1 uncultured Prevotellaceae bacterium | reverse complement strand
TGCAGTTCTTACTTAATTATAATCTTTATGTTCTTCTCACCAACCTTCACAATACCGATTGTTCCAGGCTTCATATTGGTAATGACGCAGAGATGTGGAATTCGCCCTGACATTGGATGTAGTCAAAATACCGAAAGGTTGTTTCACAATTCATTACAAAACATATTTTTTTGAGTGTTTGGTCTATTAAAATATGGTTCATTTTTCTTTTATTTTCTCAAGGCGACTCCCTCTTCCTTGCTGTTAATAATTAGGTCAGTAGCTAATATACAAAAGAAGCGTGGGAATCTTACCTGTTACTCGTCCCACTCTTCGAGGCTCTGGCATCGCCCAACTAGTCTGAACGAGCAACGCCGAAGCCCACGCGTGTATGTACAATAATTATAATACATACCCATGAGCGTCAACCGCTGCTTTGTTTTTGACTAGTTGTTTTGGAACTGCCAGATTCCGAAGAGTCAAAAGACAAAGCGTCAAGTAAACGCTTTTCAGTAAATTAGGTCCCACCCATCCGCTTCGGCATGTTAGCTTCCGTTTCTGAAGTGAAGACGTTGCAAAGATAACAAGAAAAATTGATGTTTGCAAGAAAATGGGCAAATAATTTTGGACAACCCCCAATGGTATGGCGGGGGATGCCGCGATGGTATGGCGGGGGTAGCCGCAATATAGGGGCGGGGAGGGCCGCAATGGTATTGCGCAACAGCCCCCATATAATTGCGCAACCGCTCTCATATAATTGCGCAACCGCTCTCATGCCATTACGCATTTGTCTGATGAATGATTGGGAAAGATTATTTGCATCATTTCCGATTAATTTTTGATATACCCCAAAAACCGCAATAGGTATGGCGGCTATAAAAACTGAAAAAAATAAAGGAAAACTTGATTTTTTTGAGAAAAACTGATACGACTTATTACAAATTTGTTTATCTTTGCACCGGTTTCCGAGCTTGAAGCCAGTAAACCAGCATTAACTTTTAGGTAGTAGCCTTCAGCCATAGAGCGAATCCTATCAAAAGGCTACAAATAAACCCGATTAATCATAAAAAATATGATTGCAATCAAACAAGATGCTGGTTTAAGGATCCAGTATTATAAGTATCAAAACCTTAATGAGAAATCGGACCAGTTTGGTAAGTGGTACGGACGTACCCACATGCTGGGTACGGTGGGTATTAACGATTTAGCACAGGTGATACAGAATCGCTGTACTGTTCGCGAATCTGACGTGCTTGCGGTGTTGTCTGAGCTCTCGGACGTCATTGCGTATCACTTGGCCTTGGGTTATCAGGTGCGTATGCCTGGTTTGGGAATTTTCCATACCACCATCACGACTACACCTGCTGACACTAAGGAGAAGTTTACGGATGACAACATCGAAAAGCTGAACATCAAGTTTAGGGCAGAACGTCCGCAGACTCAGATGGACAACAAGACGGCAACGGTGCTGAAGTACTGTAAACGGCCGGTCTATGTGGATTACACGCCTAAGAGTAAGAAAAAGAAGGAAGACTCTGAAGGTGATACTCCGTAGGAATGGCTAATCTCTAAACGAAAAGAGGCTGACGCAGGTGGTTGCGTTCAGCCTCCTTTCAGCGTGAAAAGGTGAAAAAAGGTGAAAAACAAGTATTAAACCGCAGTAATTGACAATTATTCTGTACCTTTACACTTTCAAATCGTAATTTTAGGTACACCAAAATGAAAAAAGTAATATTGACATGGGCGCTCCTGCTGCTGATGGTTGGCGGAGCTTTTGGACAAAAGGTTGACGTAAGGCTGACAGGACTGGTGGAGCAGTCGGTTCAGCGCAGGGCACAGGGCGGTCGAGCCATCGACACTGCCGCCGTCAAGAAACGCCTATTCGTCAACTTCCATGCCGACGGCACGCTGGACTGGGTGTCGGCCATTGCCCTGCTGAACGAGGGCGCCGAGTGCCCCACCGGGCAGTTGCAGCAGATGGGCATTGAGGTGCGCCACCAGCTGGGCCGCATGGTGACGCTGCGCATACCTGCCGACAAGCTGCACCTGCTGGAGCAGGTTCAGGAGTTCAGCTACGTGAAGGCCGACGAAATGATGAGCCGTATGAACGACGCTGCGCGTAAGGCTACCGGCGTAGATCAGGTGAACACCGCTGCCGCAGCCCAGGCCCAGCAGCTGCCCAAGGCATATACTGGCAGGGGTGTCGTGGTGGGCATCATCGACGGCGGCATCGACTTCAACCACGCTGCCTTTCGCGATGCCGAGGGTAACACACGCATCGTGAAGGCCATCTATTATGACGAGGCAACGGAGGGCCTGAAGGAAGTGACCGATGCCAATGAAATCAAGAAGCTGACCTCTGACGCTACCGACTCGCACGGCACCCACACGTCTGCCACCGTTGGCGGGTCTGATCTGGGCAACGGACAGCAGGGCATGGCTCCCGAGGCCGACCTCATACTGTGCGGACTGGGCAACAGTCTTTCCGGCAGTCATGTCAATGCCTGCATAGAGAAGATTTTTCAATATGCCGAAAGCAAGAACATGCCCGCCGTGGTCAACCTCAGTCAGGGCAGTGTGCTGGGACTGCACGACGGCGGTGACGTGACAGCCTTAGCCGTTGAGGAGCTGACGAAGAAAGGCACGGCGAAGGGCCGCGCCGTCGTTATCAGTGTCGGCAACCACGCTGCCAACAAGAACTCAATCATACACACGTTCACCTCCACCAGCGAGGAACTGAAGACCGTGCTGGGTGTCAGGACCTTTCCTACTGTTGCTGATCCCTTTAAGGCGACGCAATACGAAGGGTATTACTTCTTCTATGCCACTGACTATCAGGACTTCAACGCCGAGCTGAAACTCGTGGATATGACAACGGGCAATCTCATTCCATGGGGTAGCCATGTGACCGACCAATATGGTATCCCGGTCGATCCAGGGAGTCTCGTGTTGCAGAAACGGAAGGGAAAAAATTATGCTAATGAAGAGACGACGTACTATGATTTTGACTTAAACGGTTACCGGATGGACGATCGCGACTACCGCCTGGTGCTCGTCGTCAAGCCCGGCCATGACGGACAGACCGTCAATCTGATATGCGACGGAGTAGCCAACGCGGAGCCCTGCTTCGATGCGCCCAACTGGGGGCAGGGCTATGCCGACTTCTCCAAGCTCGGATACACCAAGGGCAACGGCGATTTCGCCTTCAATACGTCAATCGCCAATCCATACGCCATCAGCGTAGGCTCGTATATCACCAAGAATTCCTGGACCAACTACCTGAATCAAACGAGCAGCTATCCCGCATCGTCCGTCACGGGCAAGAAACAGGCCATTGGCGAGATTTCCGACTTCTCAAGCTATGGCATTGCCGACAAGGGTGTCAGGTGCCCCGTAGTGCTCGCGCCCGGTCAGGGTCTCGTCTCGGCTGCCAGCAACTATGATACGTGGTATTTCCTGCAGTCGCAGCCAGGAGTGACCCGTTCGAATGCCAATGTAGGCGATCTCTATCCCTCCGTCACCAAGTTCGGCCGCGAGAACTGGTATATGTTCACGCAGGGAACGTCGATGTCGGCACCCGTCGTCACTGGTATCGTCGCCCTCTGGATGCAGGCCAACCCCGAGCTGACCGCCAACGAGATCATCAACATCATCAAGGAGACCAGCGACAACGACGACTGGACCACTGACTTGGAAAACATACCGTCGCACAACAAGGTGCAGGCTGGCTATGGCAAGATTAACTGCCTGAAGGGACTGAAGAAGATTACCGGAGCAACAGCCATTGAGAGCATCAGTGCTGACGACGGTCACCGCCAGGCCACCCCTGCTACTATGTACAGCGTCGATGCTCCCATCTACAACATGAATGGACAACAGGTTGACAAGTCCTACCGTGGGTTAGTAATCTACAAAGGACGAATATACTTGAACAAGTAAATTATTTCGAGTTTCGCTGGGTAGTTTTGTCTCGCGCAGAGCCGCAGAGTAGAAAGAGTTTTCCCTACGTGTCTTTTGGCTGCGCATAACTGGTGGAGAACGCAGAGAGCGGCCCTTGGCCGCTTAAACTCCCCGAACTCCCCTGATCTGATAATACTTCTCAGCGAAAACTCAGTGTTCTCAGCGGCTCTGCGCGATAAAACAAAACAGGCGAAAGTTGAGTCATTCACTTGAACAGCGCGTTCAGGTATTCAATGTCGTACATCTGCACGTCGGTAAGCTGCTTTTCCACAGGCGTACCGCCGTCAACACTCTGTTTGTTGCTATAGGTAGATCTTCCAGAGTGTCGGTGCAGGCCGTCAGCAGCGGCAGCATCAGAAACAGGAAGGCAAGCTTCTTCATAGGGTCTTTACTACCAACTCTCTTGATTATCTTCGGGTGTTGAGGCGTGGGTGGGGACTCCGCCTGGGCCACCTTCCATTCCTTCAGAACCCGCCAACACTTGTTGCTGGACTTTCGACGTGTTGAAACTGTTGACATCAATATGGGGAAGCATGGCACAGTCCTTGAACATACTCTGCATGTTGGTGACCTTGTCGGTCTTGAACGAAGGAAGCACGAGGGCGAAAGAGCCGCGGCCCAGCTTCTTGCAACCGTCAAACATGTAGCCCATAGAGGTTACCTCCTCGGTGTTGAGGTTGCTCAGGTACCTGATGCCTTTGAGTTCCGACATGCCCTGGAACCAATAGTTGGTAGCGGTTGGACGATAGCTGGCAAACGACTCAACGAACTCCACATAGAGGACTGAGCCCTTGACGGCACTCCATGCAGGCACCTGTCCCACATTGTTCATGCTATAGTCGCCGCTGGCCTTGTTGTTGTCGTAATAGAACGTCAGCGTGCCATTGTCACTGTTAAAACGAGCGTATGCCTCTTGCGCCTCCACGTTCAGGACTGCGAGCAAACACAACACGGTAAGTAGAAATATCTTTTTCATATTCTGTCGGGGTAGATTTTACGGGTGCAAAAATACGAATAAAACTTCAGATAGGAAAATAATTTCTGACCTATAGGTCTCATAATTACTAATTACTAATTTAAAATTACTAACTAAAGTTTCCTACCTCCATGAATAGCGAGATGATCAGTAAAATTGAGCCCGAAGTGACCTCCCCTATCCCCTCCTGTAGGAGGGGGACGATTACCACACAAGGGCATGCACACATTCTGTTCTCCCCCTACAGGGGGAGTCAGAGGGGGTCAGGAGTCAGAGGGAATTAGTGACCTCCCCTAACCCCTCCTGTAGGAGGGGGACGATTACCACACAAGGGCATGCAAGCTATCTGTCCTCCCCCTACAGGGGGAGTCAGAGGGGGTCAGGAGTCAGGGGGAGTCAGAGGGGGTCAGGAGGGAGGGAAACTTCAATTACTCATTAAAAAACGTGACTACAATGAAACAAAATGTGCGTGTTTTGACGGCCGTGGCCATGCTTGCCGCGGGTGTTGCGCTGAGCGTTGCGGGCTTCATTGCCCCGCCTTTCGGGGAAATCAGCGACTCGGTGCTTTGGTTCTTTGCCCAGTGCCTCATTTACGCTGGAACGGCACTCGGCTTTGACGTGATGATTGAAACAAAGTTGCGTCAACTCTCGAAATGAAAAATTAGTAATTAGTAATGAGTAATTAGTAATTGTGATTTCCGTGCAAGCCATTGCACAATACCTGCCCTTATGGACGGGGGGTATATTCCCCGCCTTTATGTGGTAATCATAATTACTAATTTCTAATTACTAATTACTCATTACTAATTTCTTCGTTAAGCTTTTTCCGATTGAGTGAAAAAGTGTTAAGTGGTGGCGGTTCCTTCTTCTTCTTCTTCCTTGCGGTCGTCGATGTTGTCACCCTCGGTGGGCTTGAGTTCGTCAAAGTCGGTGAAGCCGGCTGCTACAAGAATGTTGTACCACTGCAGCAGCTTCTTGATGTCGCTGTTGTGTACGCGGTCGCGGTCCCACTCGGGCAGCACGCGGGTGAAGTAGTCGTGCAGCTCCTGGGGGCTGGCCTTCTTGTAGTCGATGCTGGCAGGCTTGCCGCCCTCCAGCTCCTTGATGGCGTTGAACACTTTATAGAGGGCAATGTCCTCGGTCTCGGTAAACATGGCGATGTCGGCCAGCGAGGTGAGTCGGTCGGTGGCGAATGCCGGTATGCGCTTGTGCGCTTCGTCGAGTGTTTCAACGATGAGGCTGTTCTTTGCCCGCGATACGAGCTTGTAAAGTCCCGGTTTGCCCGAGATAGCTAAAATAGTCTGTTGTGACATAATGATAATTTTTTTATTTGATAAATATTTTTTGTTTAAGGTCTTAAGCGTTGAGGGTTGAGCGTTGAGCGTTGAGCGTGTCTTCGTACCTCGCACCTCGTACCTCGTACCTCGTACCTCGTACCTCGCACCTTTGACCTTTGACCTTCAGCCTTTGACCTTTTAATATGCGGTCCAACTGTTCGTCGATGTCGGCCGTGCCGTCGTTGACGATTTCGAGGTCGGCACGCCGCATTATCTCCTCCTGCGGCCACTGGCGGGCCATCCACTCGAGCACTTTTTCGCGTGTGATGCCGTCGCGCTGCATGACGCGCCGGATGCGTACCTCTAAGGGGGCGGTGACCACGATGACGCGGTCAACAAGTTGGTAGATGCCCGACTCGTACATGATGGCACTCTCCATCCACTCGATGCCGCTCTCACGGTAGTCGCGGAACACGGCGGGATGCACAATGGCGTCAACGGCCCGGGCGTTCTCCTCGCTGCTAAGCAGGAACTGAGCCATGGCGGCCTTGTCGAGGGAGCCGATGAGGGCCGTGAGCTGCCGGCGTATGTCGGGCGAGGTGCGGATGAGGCGCTTGGCTGCGCTGTCGCAGTCATAGACCTGAATGCCGCGGGCCTGGAGCCTGCTGCACACGTAGCTCTTGCCGCTGCCTATGCCTCCTGTGATGCCTGTCTTCATTCGCTTTCTTCGATGAGGTAATCAACTTGTTTGACGTCGAGCGTTGCGCGGCTGATGCCGTGAGGTACGGTCTTCAGGTAGATGTTGCACTTGTCGGACGGCTTGGCCGCTATCTCCTTGTAGTCGGCAATGACGACGAACTGGTCGGGCCGCAGGTTGCGGTACTGGCTCACGCCTGTCACGAAATTTACTCGCACCTTGGCGGGGAACGTGCGCAGCACCTTGCCGTCGGGCATGTTGACGGCCACTACGGGGACGTCGTCCATGCTCTCCTCGGTCAGCACGTCGGTGTAGAACCCCACCTTGATACGGTCGGGCACGCACTTCACGCCCTTCATCTTTGCCATGTGGCAGTCAATGATGAGCGTATCGCGGAAGTTGGCGTAGTTGAGGGTCTCGGTATAGACGACGCTGATGCTGTCGAGCTTTTCCTGCGAGGCATACACATCGACGCTGTCGGGCCAGTACTGGGTATGCGAAATGAAGTAGAGCTGTTCGGGAATGACGCGTCCGCTCCAGCGCACGGGCACGCGCTTGTGGGCTCCGTCGTTGTAGTAGAACTCCAGCTTGTCGGGCTTTACGCTGACTATCTTGGAGGTCATGTTGGGGTTTTGCGCGTGAATGAGTTTCTGCAGCTCTGCCGCGGTGACGTAGCCGTAGCCGTTGGTGCGGTTATAGTTCTTGAAGACGGCGCTGAGCCCGTTGATGCGGTTGGTGTACAGGTACGAAAGTATCATCCATCCCCTGTCGCGTACGGTGATGCGGACGGTATCCACCTCGTCGGAGGTAAGGACGGCGTTCTTGGGTATCTGGGTAATGCGCACGGGTATCCTCAGCTCTTTCTCGTAGGTCTCGTTGAGGGTCGTCATCAGCCAGAAGACACCCGCGAGGGCGAGAAAGCTCATAAAAATCAGTAACTGCTTGTTGGCGTTGCTGAAGAAGAAGTCTCTGACGATGCGCAGTAAACCCATGATGTTCACGAGGTGCTGACTTACTTGTTAAGGGGTACGCTGCTGTCGTCTTTAAACACGTGGTTCTTGTTGACGCGAATGACGACGCCTTTTGCAACCTCCACTTCAACGACGGCGTTGGCCAGGTCAATCTTCTTGACGGTGCCATAGATGCCTCCGCTGGTGAAGACCTGTGTGCCTTCGGTAAGAGAGTTCTGGAACTTCTGTATCTCCTTCTGCTTTTTCTGTTGCGGACGGATCATGAAGAAATAGAAGATGGCGAAGATGGCCACCATCATGAGAATCATTTGGGTGTTCGGATCCATAATTTTTTATTATTTGAGATTTTTCGTGCGGGGTTCGTCCATGCGCTTCAGCAGCCGGCGGGTGGCAATGAGGTGACGGGCTATGGCGTCGAGCATGCCGTTGATGTAGCCGCCGCTGCGCGGGGTGGAGTAGAGCTTGGCTATTTCGACAAACTCGTTGATGGTTACGCTGACGGGAATGCTGGGGAAGGTCATCATCTCGGCTATGGCTATCTGCATAATCACCACGTCCATATAAGCCAGACGGGAGAAGTCCCAGTTGTGGGAAGCCTCGTTCATGAACCCCTGATACTCGTTGGCATTGAGAATGGTGGCGCGGAAGAGCTTGCGGGCAAAGTCCTTGTCCTCCTCGCTGTCGTATTCGGGCAGCAGCTCCTGGCTGGCCTTGTTGGTCTCGTCGAAACGCTTGATGGTCTTCAGCACGAAGGTGTCAACAATCTCCTTGTCGTCGTTCCAGTAGAGGCTCTGCTCCTCGAGCACGCTGTCCAGGTCGGGATTGTCCTGAATGAAGGTGCGGTAGAGCTTGCGCCACAGCTCGCGGTCGGAGGCGTAGGAGTCTTCCTCGCTGTCCATGTAGTCCTGGTAGATGCTGCTGTTGACAATCTGGTTGTAGAGCGAATGTACGAACTCTGCATCGTTATCCCATGACTTTTTCTGAATTTCGAGGAAATCGTTGAGCATGTGGTTCTCTTCTAACTGCAAGGCAAAGCGGTTGAAGGCAAACTTGCCTGAGGGTTCAGGCGTGCCCTCGCGACGGGCCTTCGACTGTGCCACCTCCAGGTGCTTGCGGGCTTCCTTGGTAATGGCTACCATCAGGACCAGCAGGTAGTTGTAGAGATCGTACGCTTTTGAGAGGCTGAAAAAGAGTTCCTTTTCAGCTGAGTCCATGTTCTTGCTTCCGTTCTGATAGTACGCGTAGGTTAACTGAACTATCTTAATTCTAATAATTTCGCGGTTAATCATATCCTAAAATAACGTTTCTGATACTCTTATCAACTGCAAAAATACAAACATTTTCCCTATTATGCAAGAAAAACAACATTTTTTTGAAAAAAAAACGTAATTATAAATCGTAAATCGTAAATTATTATTACCTTTGCAGCCGCTTTTTAGGCACCGTGTGATGGTGAATTAAGCAAAAACGTATTTTTTTAACAACTTAATTTAGAGTAACACAATTATGAGAGAAATCGCATTGAACGGTCAGAAGCGCACCGACACTGGTAAGAAAGCCAGCAAGCTGCTTCGCAAGGAGGGTCTCGTGCCCTGTAATCTGTATGGTGAGAAGAAAAACGACAAAGGGCTGCCCGAGGCTATGGCTTTCGCTATTCCTATGTCTGAGCTCCGTAAGGCTATCTATACTCCTCATGTATATGTGATGAACATCACCATCGACGGCACGCTTCACGTTGCTGTTGTCAAGGAGCTGCAGTTCCACCCCACAACAGACGCGCTGCTGCACGCTGACTTCTACGAGGTGAACGAGACAAAGCCCATCACCGTCGGTATTCCCGTGAAGCTGAACGGACTGGCACAGGGTGTGCGCGATGGTGGCCGCATTAACCTCTCTATCCGCAAGATTAACGTTACGGCTCCTTACAAGAACATTCCCGAAGTGCTCGACATCGACGTTACCAACCTGCAGCTCGGCAAGAGCATCAAGGTGGGCGAGCTGAGCTTCGAGGGCCTCGACATCGCTACATCACCCGAGGTGGTGGTTTGCTCAGTGAAGGCTACACGTGCTTCTCGTTCGGCTGCTACAGCTGAGGAGGGTGCTGAGTAATGGACAAGTATCTTATTGTAGGACTGGGAAATGTCGGCCAAGAGTACGACATGACCCGCCACAATACAGGATTCATGGTATTGGACGCTTTCGCAAAGGCGTCCAATATTGTTTTTGACGACCGTCGCTACGGCTTTGTGGCAGAGACGTCGCTGAAGGGCCGTAAGGTCTTTCTGCTCAAGCCCTCCACCTTCATGAACCTGAGCGGTAATGCCGTGCGCTACTGGCTGAACAAGGAGAACATTGACGAGAGCCGGCTGCTCGTCGTCAGCGACGATGTGGCACTGCCCCTCGGACAGTTCCGTCTGAAGGCCAGCGGCTCGAACGGCGGCCATAACGGGCTGGGACACATTCAGCAGCTCATAGGGCAGCAGTATGCCCGCCTGCGCATGGGCATCGGCAATGACTATCCGCAGGGTGCGCAGATTGACTATGTGCTCGGCCGATACTCTGACGAGCAGCTGCAGCAGTTGCAGCCTGCCATCAGCCTGGCAGTCGAGATAATCAAGAGCTTCGTGCTGGCTGGCATTGATGTGACGATGAATCAGTATAATAAGCTGGGGAAGAGACCCACCCCCAACCCCTCCCTGAATGGAGGGGAGGAATTACCTCATAAAGAATAATTATGAAGGAAAAACAGACAAAGCATAATGTATCTTCTCCCCTCTCTCACAGAGAGGGGAAGGGGGAGAGTCTGGAGGGCCAGCAGGCTCTTGCCCGAATTGACAAGTGGCTCTGGGCAGCACGTATCTTTAAGACACGCAGCATAGCTGCCGATGCCATCAAGAACGGACGCGTCACCATAGGTGGTGTTAACGTGAAGCCTTCGCGTATGGTGAAGGCGGGCGAGACGGTCAGTGTGCGCAAACCGCCCGTCACTTATTCGTTCAAGATTCTGAAACCCATTGAGCAGCGCGTGGGAGCCAAGCTGCTGCCCGAGGTCTATGAGAACGTCACCACGGCCGACCAGTACGAGCTGCTGGAGATGAACCGCATCAGTGGCTTTGTCAACAGGGCCCGGGGCACGGGTCGTCCTACGAAGAAGGAGCGTCGTGCCCTCGATGAGTTTATAGGCCCGTCGCTCGAAGACTTCGACGACTTCGACTGGGAGGAGTGAGGCACAATGTCTAAGGTCGAAGGTCGAAGGTCAAAGGTCAAAGGCTGAAGGTCGAAGGTCAAAGGTCAAAGGCCACTTCCCCTCAAGCCTTAGACCGGTTCCCTTAGACATAATCAATAAAATCGATAATCCGTAAATCGTAAATAACAACGTGTTTCTTAATATATTATTTATAATTATAGGTGTAACGTTGGTGCTGGTAGGTGCCGACCGCCTGACCGAAGGAGCCAGCGCCATAGCGCGTCGGTTCGGTGTCCCCGAGATAGTGATAGGTCTCACCATTGTGGCCTGCGGTACTTCGATGCCTGAGTTTTTCGTCAGCCTGATGTCGGCCCTGAACGGAACCCCCGATATGGCTGTGGGAAACGTCGTCGGCTCAAACATCATGAATGCCATGCTCATAGTGGGATGTGCCGCTGTGGTGGCCCCGATGGTCATCAGTCCATCGACGGTGAAGAAGGATATTCCGTTCTCGGTAGCAGCCTCTGCGCTGCTTATCGTGCTGGGCATAGATACGGCCATAGGCCGCTGGGACGGTGCCGTTCTGCTGGTGGGTTTTGCCATTTTCATGGCTTACACGCTTTGGCAGACGAAGGGCACGAAGGAGGAGCAGCCTGTTGAATCAAAACCACAGAATCCTTGGCTCTCAATCCTCTGGATTATCCTCGGACTGGCTGGTCTGGTGTTCGGCAGTAATCTCTTTGTTGACTCCGCATCAAGCGTTGCAGCAGAGCTGGGCGTCAGTCAGAGCGTCATTGGTCTGACCATCGTGGCGGGTGGTACGTCGCTGCCCGAACTGGCCACCAGCGTGGTTGCTGCCCGTAAGGGTCAGTCGGCCATAGCCATTGGCAACGTTATCGGCTCAAACGTCTTCAACATTCTGCTCATCTTGGGTGCTACGGCAGTCATCAGTCCGCTGCAGATGGAGGGCATCACGCTGCTTGATATGGGTGTCATGATGGGTTCCATCACGCTGGTGTGGCTCTTCTCGTTTACGCGCTACACCGTTGAGCGCTGGGAGGGCGTCGCCCTCATCGCGGGATATGGTGGCTACCTGGGCTGGCTGCTCAGTAATGTGTAGCTCTGCTCTTCGGGAGGTATCATGTTACTCCCCGAAGATTTCCTCTAACTTGTCCTCTAAATTACCATTGAAGAGGTTTGAGGCAACAATCTTGCCGTCAGGGCCAATGAGCACGTTGACCGGCAACTGGTGAATGCCCCATGCGTCGATGGCCGCACTCTGCCGCTTCAGGTCGCACAGCTGCGTCCAGGGCATGTGCAGCTCGTTGATGGCCCGCAACCACTCCTGTTTGTTGGTGTCCATAGCAATGCCAATCACCTCCAGTCCCTTCGGGTGGAACTCGTCGTAGCAATACACCAGGCGCCGCATCTCCTGCAGATAGCCTAAGTAGGCTGAGCTCCAGAAGTGCAGTAGCACATACTTACCCTTTCCGCACCATTCGCTCAGCTGACGTGGACGGCCGAAGCTGTCGTTCATCGTCAGCTCGTGGAACGGCTGTCCGCTCATTTTCAGCTCGTAGTCGCTCAGCATGGTACGTGCGGGCTCTGCCACAGGGTGGTTATAGTAAGGCTTGTCAGGTGCCAGCAGCTGCTTCATCTCGGCGTATGGACAGAAGTAAGCCACCTCGTTGATGAAGTAGGCGGGAATAATGTTGTCGGTGTTTTCGGTCACTATGGTCTTGTGCAGCGTCTGCCACGCACCCCTCAGCGAGTCTAACCGTTGTTTGTTGTTGGCCATATAGGCATACTGCATCTTCATCTCTATGCTGCTCGTCATGAGGTCGTAGCGGTGCAGCCTCTCGTTCAACTCCGACCCCGTCAGCGTGCCTCTGTTAAAGTTGATGCTCACAGGCGTTCCGTCGCTCACCAGGAGGAACATCACGTCACGCGAGCCCACCTTGTAAAACCCGTCATTCTCCGTCAGCCTGTTAAACCGGAAACCGCCGCTGGTGTTCGCCACGCTGTCAACGGGAGCCTGCTGCTGCAGGTCGAACAGGTAAATCATCTTCATTTCCGTGGGAGCCGTTCCTTCCACGCTCAGCGCCGTCTGCTGGGCAACAGCCACGAAAGGCAACAGCAGCATAAGGGCAAGAATGTGTAGCTTTTTCATTACTCTTTCTCGTTATTAACACATGTGACAGCTGCAAAAGTACAAAATAATTGTGAATTGTGAATTGCCAATTGTGATTTTTTTTGTAATTTTGCAGTCGTACTAATAAGAATGATGAAACAATGAACAGAGAACAAGATCAATTACAAGCACTTGGAAAGAAGACGGAGTACAAGACGGACTATGCCCCTGAAGTGCTGGAAACGTTTGTCAACAAGCATCCTGAGAACGACTATTGGGTGCAGTTCAATTGCCCGGAATTTACGTCGTTGTGCCCTATTACGGGCCAGCCTGACTTTGCGGAAATAAAAATTCTGTACATGCCGGGTGAGCGCATGGTGGAATCGAAGAGCCTCAAGCTCTACCTGTTCTCCTTCCGTAATCACGGCGACTTCCACGAGGACTGCATCAACATTATTATGAAGGACCTGGTGCGGCTCATGCAGCCCAAGTACATCGAGGTGACGGGACTCTTCACACCGCGTGGCGGCATCAGCATCTATCCCTTTGCCAACTACGGACGTCCGGGCACCAAGTACGAACAGCTGGCCGAACAGCGACTCATGCAACACGGGCTGATAGGTCTCAAGTAAAAAAATCTTTGATTTTATTTTGTATTTTAATCCTTTTTCATTACTTTTGCAAAATCATATAATCTATACATTAAATATAATAGTATGAAAAAGAAGATTAAGTTCAGTCTTGTTTATCGAGACATGTGGCAGTCGTCGGGAAAGTTCCAGCCCCGTAAAGACCAGTTGGAACGTGTGGCTCCTGCTATCATCGACATGGGGTGCTTTGCCCGTGTAGAAACCAATGGCGGTGCCTTCGAACAGGTCAACCTCATGGCCGGCGAGAATCCTAATGCTGCCGTACGCGCTTTCTGCAAACCGTTTAATCAGGTGGGCATTCAGACCCACATGCTCGACCGCGGCCTGAATGCGCTGCGTATGTACCCCGTTCCCGACGATGTGCGTGAACTGATGTACAAAGTGAAGAAGGCACAGGGTGTTGACATTCCGCGTATCTTCTGTGGTCTGAACGACACACGTAACATTATTCCTTCCATCAAGTGGGCTAAGAAGGCTGGCATGATTCCGCAGGCTACGCTCTGCATCACCACCTCGCCCGTTCACACCGTTGAGTATTACAGCGCCATTGCCGACGAGGTCATTGCCGCCGGAGCAGAGGAAATCTGCCTGAAGGATATGGCCGGCATCGGACAGCCCGCCATGCTTGGCGCACTCACCAAGAGCATCAAGACGAAACACCCCGATATCATCATTCAGTATCACGGACACTCTGGACCGGGACTCTCCATGGCCAGCATTCTGGAGGTATGCAACAATGGTGCCGACATCATCGATACCGCCATTGAGCCGCTCAGCTGGGGTAAGGTACACCCCGACATCATCAGCGTGCAGTCCATGCTGAAGAACGAGGGCTTCGAGGTGGCCGACATCAATATGAATGCTTACATGCAGGCCCGCACGCTGACACAGGAGTTCATTGACGATTGGCTCGGCTGTTTCATTAATCCTGCCAATAAGCACATGTCTTCACTCCTCCTGGGCAGCGGTCTGCCTGGCGGCATGATGGGCTCTATGATGGCTGACCTCGGTCCTATTCAGAAGATGATTAACAAGGAGCGCGAGAAGAAGGGCGAGTCTGTCCTCACGATGGACGATATGCTCGTCAAGCTCTTCAACGAGGTGGAGTATGTATGGCCGAAGGTGGGTTATCCCCCATTGGTAACGCCGTTCTCACAATATACGAAGAACATCGCCCTCATGAACCTCCTCACGATGGAGCAGGGCAAGGGACGCTATGTCATGATGGACGATGCCATCTGGGGCATGATTCTCGGTAAGAGCGGCAAGGTGCCCGGCACTATTGCACCCGAACTCGTTGAACTGGCTCAGAAGCAGAAGCGCGAGTTTACCGATGCTGACCCGCATACCCTCATTCCTAATGCCCTCGACACGTTCCGTAAGGAGATGGACGAGAACGGTTGGGACTACGGACAGGACGACGAAGAGCTCTTCGAACTGGCCATGCACCCCGAGCAATACCGTCCGTTCAAGAGCGGGCAGGCCAAGAAGACTATGCTGGCCGACTTGCAGAAGGCGAAGGACGCCAAGCTGGGTGCCAAGATGAAGCCCGAGGAACTGGCTGCCTTCAAGCATGCCAAGGCCGACGCACTGGTGGCTCCCGTAGCCGGACAGGTTTATTATGAGTTCTCTGGCGAAGGCGAGTGTGCTCCCTGCCTCGAGCCCTTCGTGGGTCAGAAGTACAAGGAGGGTGACACCTTCTGCTACATCCAGGCTCCGTGGAACGAGATTGTTCCCATTCCAGCTGCCCTCGGCGGCAAGCTTGTTGAAGTTGCAGCCAAGCAGGGTGCCAAGGTTCGTCGTGGCGATAACCTCGGCTGGATAGAAAGAGAAAATTAATCATTAAATGAGGAATGGGGGCTCCCTCATTCCTCTTTTTCATATAACAGGCAAATGGCAAAAAGTGAATTAGAAAAGCTGCAGTCCGAGAACGCTGCGCTGAAAGAAGAAGTGGAGCGGCTGAAGAATGAGATGATGC
>ONRS01000088.1 GCA_900320255.1 uncultured Prevotellaceae bacterium | reverse complement strand
GCAAGAGCTGTTCCAGAGTCCCGACACGCGGTTTCTTGATCCCTGCACGAAGAGCGGGGTCTTTCTGCGTGAGATTGCCAAGCGGCTGATAGAAGGATTAGCCGACAAGATTCCCGACGTTCAAGAGCGAATCGACCACATCATGCACCATCAGCTCTATGGTATTGCCATTACTCGGCTGACCTCCATGATGAGCCGCCGAAGCCTCTACTGTTCGAAGAATGCCAGCGGCAAGTTCAGCATTTCAACGTTCGACGACGAAGACGGCAACATCCGCTATCGTGACATTCGTCATACGTGGGTGCAAGGCAAATGTAAGTATTGCGGAGCCAGCCAAGAGGTCTATGACCGAGGCGACGCTACAGGCTGTTGTGACAGAATCCTATATTGTTGTCTGCGTGTCAGAGAACAAAAAAATAGTAGAGAATTGCTTTTCATATTTAAAAACAATGCTCTTTAGGCTTTTATGCCAGATTACCATTGTATCACCCGATGTGTCACAAAGAACATTTACTCTTGTCCCCCTCCAAGACTTCTCTCACCCTTGGACGGACGAGGAACTCTACAAGAAGTACGACTTGACGGACGAGGAAATCCAGTTCATAGAATCGATGATTCGCCCGATGGAATAAGCAAAAGAAAATAGAATAATAACACAAGGCGCTCTTTGACAAGTTTTTGATAGATTTATTTGGAAGTTTCGCAGAAAGTTCGTACATTTGCAGCGAGAAATTCAAGTTGCTATGATTAAGGTGTACGAAACAAAAGAAGAGAAGATGGCTGCTTTCAAGCGCTCTGTAGGTCTCCGCAAGGTTTGGGAAGACTTGACTTCTGGTAAAATGTCGTTTGACGAATTCAAGCGACAAGGATACAATACGGTCCATATTACCAAGTAATGGAATTGACTTTCTCTCTTTCTGAACTGAATAAGAAATCACCTTATGTGCTGTAGACCGCTTCATTGAAGACTTCCAAGACAAACTAAGATAAACATGTCAGAGCGCCATAACAAAACAATAAGGTTATGGCAACAACACAGAATTATTTCCCACGCAAGTCGGAGTCGGCTCCGATGATTTATGCTTACGAGGACAAGTATGACCCACAGCTGCGCGGACTGCTGAAGGTGGGCTATACTACGATAGGCGTGCCGGAACGGGTGCGCCAGCAGTACAACATCGTGCGTCCGGGCGAACCTCCGTACCGCATACTGGTGGCCGAGAGTGCCATGCGGCAGGATGGTACGGCATTTATGGACCATGATGTGCATCGCCAACTGGTCAGAATGGGATGCCAACACGCGGAGGGCGAGTGGTACCGCTGTACGCCCCAGCAGGTCAGGGCAGCCATCGTGGCTGTCAGGGAAAGAATGGACGTAGCGTGGAACCGAGACAAGACATTCGACATGCGTCCGGAACAAAAACGGGCTGTGGATAAGACGGTTGCCTACTTCGACAGCTATAAGTCGGAGGCTGGTCGCGTGCCTCACTTCCTGTGGAACTGTAAAATGCGTTTTGGTAAGACCTTTACTACTTACCAATTGGCACGGCGTATGGGATGGAAGCGCGTGCTGGTGCTGACGTTCAAGCCTGGGAGAGAAGCGGTATTTCTCTCCCAGAGAATATCCTCTTATGTCAATTTGTGAGCCCTATGCTGCATTTTCCTTTCAAAATGTTTGTTTGGATGGGGAAAATGTTGTAAATTTGCGGCGTTAAAATAATAATAACTATAAAAAAATGATGCGAAAGTTCTATTTATCACTTGTGTTTATGATGTTTTGCATGGTGGGCATGGCTCAGGCTCAGCTGCCTGCTGTGACGTTGAAAACCATTGACGGCCATACTGTCCGGACGGATACTTTACGTAACGACGGAAAGCCTTTTATCATCGACTTCTTCGCCACGTGGTGCAAACCCTGTAACCGTGAGCTCGATGCCATCAGCGAGGTGTATGACGACTGGCGTGAAGAGACGGGCGTGAAGATTTTTGCCGTGTCTATTGACCAGGCACAGAACATCAACAAGGTTCGTCCGCTGGTGGATAACAGCGGATGGGAGTACGACGTGCTGCTCGACCCCAACAGCGACCTTCGTCAGGCTTTGGGCATTCAGATGATTCCCTTCGTCTTGGTTTGTGACGGCGACGGGAAAATTGTCTATCGTCACCAGGGATATACCGACGGAGCCGAAGTGGAGCTGATAGAGAATGTGCGTAAACTGTTGAAATAACTATATGAATCCCCCCAACCCCTCCCTAAAGGGAGGGTAGAGGTTACAAAAAAGGAAGGATAGATATGATTATAAAAAGAATATTGCAGAAAGTATTTTCTCCCCTCCCTCACAGGGAGGGGGTGGGGGAGAGTCTGTTTCTCTTTTCTTTTCTTCTTTTATTCGTTAGTCCCGCATCCGCTCAGGACAAGGTGACGCTGACTGGAAGCATTCAGAGCGACATCATGTTGCCGCAGAACGACTCCATTATTGGTGCCGAGAAGACAGAGGACCTGGTGACCAACACTTACGTCACCCTACAGCTGAACAGTAAGTATGTGGATGCCGGGGCTCGGTTAGAGTACCTTGAGCACCCGATGCCCGGCTATGAGGGCGACTTCAAGGGCTGGGGCGTGCCTCACTTCTACGTCAAGGGTCGTCTGGGCATGGCAGAGCTCACGGCAGGTACGTTTTACGAGCAGTTCGGCTCGGGATTCATTCTGCGTACTTACGAGGAGCGTTCGTTAGGTATTGATAACTCCCTGCTGGGAGGCCGTCTGGTGCTTAAACCCACCGATGGCGTGACCGTCAAGCTGCTCTCGGGCAAGCAGCGCCGCTACTGGAGCTGGAACAAGTCGCTGGTGAGTGGTGCCGACGTAGAAGTCAGCCTGGACGAGTGGATTCCCTCGCTGAAGAAGAGCAACACACGCCTGATGATAGGAGGCTCGTGGGTGAACCGCTATGAGAACAACGAGGAGGAAATCTTCGTTGACCCTTTCCACAAGGTCAACTTCCCCAAGTATGTGAATGCCTGGGACGTGCGGGTCAGTCTGAATCACGGCCCGTGGAGCGTGCTGGCCGAGTATGCGCAGAAGGGCGACGACCCGTCGTATGCCAACGGCTACATCTTCCGTAAGGGAAGCGTTGCCATGCTGTCAGGCTCTTACTCTAAGAAGGGACTCAGCATCCTGCTGCAGGCCAAGCGTAGCGATAACATGTCGTTCAAGAGCACGGGAAATGCCAGCAAGGCTATTGGCGTTTCCTCGTCAATAGGCCATCTGCTCGCCTTTACCCAGGATCATACCTACACGTTGGCAGCTAAATATCCCTACGCCACGCAGGTAGCCGACGGTGAGTGGGCCTACCAGGCTGAGGTGGGCTACAATTTCAAGCGTAACACCACTCTGGGCGGTAAGTACGGCATGACTGTCAAGATGAACTACAGCCTTGTCAAGGCCATTGACCGTAAGTTCGATGACGAGTTGCCGTTTAACACGTTGGCAGGCAGTATGAAGTATGGCGGTACCGACGGCTACAGCTCGTCGTTCTTCAAGTGGGGAGGCCAGACCTATTACCAGGACCTGAACTTCCAGCTGACGCGCAAGCTGAGCAAGGACTTCAAGCTCTTCCTGATGTACATGAACCAACGCTACAACAAGGGAAAGATTGAGAACCACGGCGGCATGGTACATAACGACATCTTCGTGGCTGACGGAAAATACCAGTTCACGCCGAAGGTGGCCTTGCGCGGAGAGCTGCAATACATGGAATCGACTGACGACGACGGTAACTGGCTCTTCGGACTGCTGGAGCTGTCGCTCGTGCCTCATTGGATGATAACCTTAAGCGACGAGTATAGGGTCAACAAGGAGCATGTGCACTACTATATGGCGCAGGTGACCTTCACAACAGGAGCTCATCGCGTGCAACTGGGCTACGGACGTGAGATCGACGGCTACAACTGCTCGGGTGGTGTATGCCGCTACGTGCCGGCCAGCAAGGGTCTGAAGCTCTCGTATAACTACAATTTCTAAAGGTGAAAACAGAAAGACAGGAACCAATGAAATACGCTATATATAATAAGGTACGCTTATCGTTAACGTTATCGTTAGGGTTAACGTTATCGTTAGGGTTATTAATCTCGTCCTGCAGCAACATCAGCGAGGACGAACGGCTCATCTACGTGAAGCCGGCATCTGTCAACCGAAGCGTGCTGATAGAGGACTTTACGGGTCAGCGCTGCGTCAACTGTCCTAATGCTACTGACGAGATTCACCGGCTGCAGGAGCAGTATGGCGAAGACGCAGTCATTGCCGTTGGCATACACTCAGGGCCCTTTGGCCATCGAACCACCATGAGCAGCCCATTGCTCCCTTTGGCTACCGAGACAGGTGACTACTATTACAACCACTGGGGGGTGGAACAACAGCCCTGTGCCATGATTAACCGCAATGGCAAGCTGCTCTATGCGGTCACGGAGTATGCGGTGGAGGTAAGAAAGGTGCTGGCAGAGGTTTCACCGTTGGAACTCTCTGTTGTTAATGTCTCAATAAATGAAGGCAAGGCAGACGTATTGATAAAGTGCCTGAGCCTGACGGATGCTGCCATAGAAGGTAAGATTCAGGTGTGGTTAGTGGAAGACAACATCGTCAATACGCAATACATGCCTGACGGGAGCATTGACCGTGAATACCTGCATCAGCATGTTTTCCGCACTTCGTTGACTACCGACCTGATGGGCGATGCCTACCACATTGCACCAGGTGAGGTGAAGAACAGCAACTTCAGCGTCGAGCTGGATGAAAGCTGGGTTAAGGAAAACATTCGGGTGGTTGCTTTCGTGTATAATGACTCCGATGGTGTCATTCAGGTCGTCAGCAGCCCGTTAATACAAATAATAGATAATGAAGACTTAAATTAAAATGCATATGAATAGATTTTTTACATTTATCTTTGGTTGTGCCTTCACGTTGGCAGCATCAGCGCAGACCGCTGACTTGCAGTTTACCGACAAGAATGGAAACGTGGTTCCTGACGGAACAACACTTACTATCGATGCCGAGGCTATTGACGATGGCTTCGACATTATCTACGAAGCTAATTCTGGTCTTTTTGTCCGTAACAATCGCTCCATACTGACTGGCGCCAGTATCAAATGGACGGTGGAGCAGATTGACAATGGAGCCGTTCAGCTTTGTTTCCCTATCAACTGCGTGAGCAAAGACGCCACGGGAACTTTCGACACAGAAAAGGGTGCCCTTGAAGCCAATGAGACGCGCAGTCTTCAGTCAGAATGGTATGCTGATGCTTACGGACAGTGTAAGGTGGTGTATGAGCTAATGGCATACGACTATAACGGTATTACCGGTTATAGCAATCCACGGGTCGCCTCTACTGTCACTATTATCTATCGTTATGCCGACCCCGCAGGCATTAACCCGGTTTCCGTCCAGCGTCCTCAGACCTATTACGACCTGTCAGGCCGTCGTGTGGAGCAACCCGTGAAAGGCCTTTATATTCAGGGTGGAAAGAAAGTAATTATCAAATAATCACCAACATTTAAAAACTTTTAGTGTATGAAGAAAAGAAGTTTACTCTTGTTTACTGCCATATTACTGGCAGTATGTGTGAATGCGCAGCAATGGACTGAGTCGGTAAAATCGGTAACGAATCAGTTTAATGCCTACCAAATGAAGGTAGTGCCCAACAGTGCAACTATTACCCCTGGCGAAGGACAAGTCTGGTGGGGCTATATGTCTGAGTCTGACCTCTCCAGCTCTAATACTATTGGTATTGGTTCTCCGGCCTCTTTTTTGGCTGCTATCTATATTCCAGCCAACCACAAGCAGTTGGGTAGTGCAACCATCAAGGCTGTTCGTATTTATGTGGGCGACGGTCTGGCATCAACGATGAGTGATGTGAAGGTTTGGGTTTCAAAGACTCTTCCCTCTACGGCAGATGCGGCTGAATATGTTCAGGATGTCACTGATGCGTTGGTAGATGGAGCTAATGATATCGAATTGGCTACTCCGTATGATGTCAATAATCAGGGAATCTATATTGGTTATGCTGTGACAAGTTCAGCCACATATCCCATTATGTCCTGCGGCTCTGATGCTCCTAACTCCTTCTGGATTTGTGCTCCTGAACATGAGGTGCCTTGGTCTGATTTGAATGGTCAAGAATTTGGCAAGCTGGCTTTCCAGATTCTTGTTGAGAATGGCGACTTTGACCCATATAATGCAACACCTGGAGCCATCGATTATCAAGTAGCACAGCTCGGTAGCTCTACCAAGGTAAATATTCCAGTTACCAACAACGGCGAGAACACTATTACGAGTATCGACTATACTATTACCTCTGATGGTAATACCAGTTCAGAAATGCATGCTGACGTAGCATCTCCGATAGCCTTCAACGGAACTGGAGAGGTTGAGATTACGCTTGATGCTGACAGTGAAAACGGTGCCAAGGAAAAGACCATTACAATTACAAAAATCAATGGTAATGAAAATGCAGCAACAAATAAATCAGTTACCTTTGTGTTATATACCGTACCAGAACTCGTTACGCACCGTGTAACTGTCGAAGAGAACACCGGTACAGGTTGCGGCTGGTGTCCACGTGGCATGGTAGGAATGGAAAAACTGCGCAATAAGTTTGGTGACCTGTTTGTGGGTATAGCCATTCATCAGTATAACTCTTCCGATGCCATGTATATCGCTACAAGCAGCTATGCAAGAATCGGTTTCACGGGTGCTCCTTCATGTACTCTCGATCGTCGATACTTCACTGATCCATATTACGGAAAAGGTTATGGCATTTGTGATGATTTTTCTGCTGTCCAGAGCATTCCCGCTTTGGTTGGTGTAGAGGTTGAGGCAAACTGGAACGAAGATGGGTCGAAAGTTGATGCCAAAGCCACTGTGCAGTCGCTGGTTGATGGAGCTAACTTTAAAATTGAGTACGTTCTTATTGGTGACGGAATCAAGGGTACGGCCAACGGTTTCAAACAGTCCAACTACTATAGTCAGTATAACTCTGGCCTGCCAGCTGATTTGGCAGACTTCGGCGCTGGTGGTAAGTATGGTACGGCTACAGTTAGTGGCCTTACCTTCAACGATGTTGCTCTGAGCAGTTCTTATGTGTCAGGCAGCAATAAGGCAACCCCGCTCACTAATCTTTCGAGTACTGAGCCTGCTATCAGCGAATATACACTGAGCATGCCCGCCAATTCAACTCTTCGGAATGCCATTGACAAGGATCAGGTATATGTAGCCGCTCTCATTGTTGACAATAGTGGTATTATCTTAAATGCTGCCAAGGCTAAGGTTCAACCCTATGTACCAACAGGCATTGGTGTCCTCAATGCTCAGCCTTCAACTCTCGAGGTCCAGCAGTTCTACACCATCGACGGTAAGCTGCTCAATGCTCCGCAGAAGGGCTTGAACATCGTGAAGTATTCTGACGGTCGCATAGTGAAGGTGATGGTGAAGTAAATTAATTTTATGTTTTTCATTGCTCCCGGCAAGGCTTCGGCTTTGTCGGGAGTTTTTTATGGTGTCGAGTTCGAAAGTAAAAAAAAAGTTGCTTTTTCTTTTTGTACTTTCCTCACTTATTCGTACCTTTGCAGGCGAAAATAAGAAATACTGAAAAAACGGAAACGTTTTTTTCCTACCCATTGGAATGGTGGAAGCTTTTTTGAATATGATTTACTGTATATCGAAACAAATGGAGGTGGCAGGTAGCCATCAGCTCAACCTGTCGTATGAAAGCAAGTGCAGCAGGCTGCACGGGCATAATTGGCTGATTACTGTTTTCCTTGCTTCGTCGGAGCTGAATGCCGACGGCATGGTAGTAGATTTCAAATATATCAAGAAGACCATCCACGGTTATTTGGATCACGGCAATTTTAATGAGTTGTTGCCCTTTAACCCTACGGCAGAGAACATTGCTGCCTGGGTGGTCATGAAGTTCCCCGAGTGTTATAAGGCTATCGTCAAGGAGTCAGGCGGTAATGTCGCCCAAGCCTACGACGACCATTTTCCCATTGAACCCGAATATCTGCTGTAGCCATGAAGACATACCGAATTAACGAGATTTTCTATTCACTGCAAGGTGAAGGACGCCATACGGGCCGTGCTGCTGTGTTTGTAAGGTTCAGTGGCTGTAACCTGAGATGTCCGTTCTGCGATACTGACTATAGTGACTACCAGCGGATGACGGCCGAAGAGATAGTGGCGAAAGTAAGCCAGTGGAAAGACTGCGGATTCGTTGTGCTGACAGGTGGTGAGCCGGCATTACAGGTCGATGAGCCGCTTATTGAAGCCTTGCATCGTGAGGGCTTTTATATTGCGATAGAGACCAACGGCACTTGTCCGCTGCCATCAGCCATCGACTGGGTGACACTTTCTCCGAAAAACTGTTTTGTTGAGCATGCTCCGGCTTTGGCAGCAAAGAAGGTTGACGAGGTGAAGGTGGTCTTCGACGGCATTCACGACCCGGGGACATGGGGAAAGAACAAGGGTCTGTACCTGAATCTGCAGCCATGCGATACGGGCAACACCGAGCGTAATCGTGAGGTGACGCGCCAGTGTGTGGAGTACATCAAGAAGCATCCCCAGTGGCATCTGTCCCTGCAGACTCACAAGCTTATTCACATTCAGTAGCGCGTCGCTGCGGTTTTTGCTGTGTCGTGTCGGTGGTAACGCTCATCCAGTACTGCCGCTCGTCGTCGTCCATCTTCTCAATGGCATAGCGAAGTGCTGTGCGCGGCATCTCGTGGACATGTTGGCGCAGGAAGTCTCTCAGCAGGTCCATTGACACCCGTTTACCCATTTCACGTAACATCCAGCCTACGGCTTTATGCATCAGGTCGTGCGGGTGCTGCAGGTGTATTTCTGCATAGCGCAGACACCACGAAGCATCGCCCATCTGTGAGGTCTTCCATGTGCAGACCATGCTCATGCGCTGCTTCCAGAGGCATGTGCTGGCAGCCAGTTCGTCGAGTACCTTCAACTTGTAATCTTTGTTTTGGCCTGCCTTTCCTTCAGGGAGCATGGTTGGCAGCATCAGCCAATGGCCGAGAATCTTCGGTGCAGACAAATCGACCAGGTCCCAGTTGTTGGCCTGTTCGGCATGTTGCAGGTAAAGGCTCAGCATTTCGTCACGCTGCTTCGTTGCCTGCGTGTCGTTGATGAGTCGCTTGGTGGCCATTCGCTCAAAATGCCATACGAGTATCAGCAGTCCGCAGAGTCTTACCTCATGCCACTGGCACGTCAGCAGTCCGGGAATCTCGCTTAGTGGCATGTCTTTTGCTGCCATCTTGACGACCTCCCGTGTCTGCGGCACCTTGATGCCTAAGAACTCGTCGCCATAACCGTACTGTCCTGCTGCGGTCTTGAAAAACCCCATCAGCACGCGTCGCTGCTCCTCATCGCGCAACGACTCCATATATCGTATAATCTCTCTTGCTGTCATCATCAGACTATTATTGTTTTCATTTTCTTCTCTGTTTATTTTCTGAGGCAGAACCTGTGGAGATTATCTTCACCAATCACGATCTGCTGACGGGTGTTATGCCTTTTGCCAATGGCGGCTATTATAACTATGGCCGTCTGTTGTATAAGGCAGGACAGACGGAAACGTCAGTTCAGCCAAGTAACATGTCCCTTAGACAAAAGGCAGAGGAGTACTTTGACTTGCAAGGTCGCCGTCTCTTCCAGAAGCCTTCGGCAAAGGGTGTTTATATTCGTAATGGCAGGAAACTGGTCGTTAGGTAAGAGAATGGCCGGATGACGGTTGTTCTTCGTCAACGTATTCAGCTCCGTTGGCAAGGATATCATCAATGTCGGCAAGTTGGGGCAGGGGGTTCTTGGAACTCTGCTTGACTCCAAGTTTCTGGAGTTTACCGCAGGTCTGCAGAATACTCTGACCCTGAGGCTGCAGCTTCTTCTCACCGTCGTCGAAGGCTTTTCTGGCAGCGTCTAATTGCTTGCCAATATTTTGATAGTGTCTCATGAACTGGCCTACACGGTCCAGCATCTCGGTGGCCAGGTCGAACACCTTCTGCTGATTCTGGACCTGGGCAATCTGGGTCCACGTCAGCTTGATGATACGCAGGGCGGCATAGAGTGTCTGTTCGTCGGCAATATAGACGTTCTTGTCCATGGCCTTGCGCCAGAGGTCGGGCTGGGCATGGAGGGCGGTCCACAGGGCTCCGGTGTTGGGAACGAACATGATGACGTAGTCCATCTTCACCTTGGGCGACTGGATGTAGGACGAGTAATCCTTGGTCGAGAGTTCCTTGACGTGCTTGTTGAGGCTGTCGATATGGGCCCTCAGATACTTTTCGCGTTCCTCTTCATTTTCGGCATTGATATAGTCCATGAAGGCTGTCAGTGAAACCTTGGAGTCGATGATGACTTCACGGCGCTGGTCAAGGTGAAGGACGATGTCGGGACGCATCATCGACCCTTCGTCAGACTTGATGATGTTGCCGTTGGCATCGCGAATGTAGGTCTGCACGCTGTAGTGAATACCCTGTGTGAAACCCTGTGCGTCGAGCAGTTCGTCAAGGACGGTCTCTCCCCAGTCGCCCTGTACCTTTGACCCGTGCTTGAAGACGCGAGTCAGTTCATCGGCACTCTGCTTGGCAGCTTCGCTCTGGCGCATCATGTTCTGGATGTTCGCCTTCATGTCGCTGCTGATCTCCGTCTGTTTGATGGTGTTGTCGGCCATCGTCTGTTTCATCTTCTCGATGGTCTCCTTCAGCGGATTGACTATCTGGCCGAGATTGGCGTTGCTGGCATCGTTGAACTCCTTCTGACGCTGTTTCAGCATTTCGTCGGTGGCAGTCTTCATCTGCTCGCTGATCTTGGCAACTGTCTCGTCGAAGCGCTCTTGCTGGGCCTTCATTGATGCTATGTGTCGGGTTTCCTGTGCCTCCAACCGCTCACGACATGCCTCGTCCTTGGCCGAAAGAGCCTCCTTGACAGCCTCGTCCTTGGCTGCAAGGGCATCTTTACATGTCTTGTCCTTTTCGAATAACGATTGCTGATAGTGTTTCTCGGCTTCTTGCCTCGTTGCTTCTGCCTCACGCCTGATGCTTTCCATCTGGGCGTTCAGCACCTCCACCTTAGTAAGAAGCGTCAACTTCTGGTTACGCATTAACAGCATGCCGATGGTAAGACCAACGATGATGCCAACTACTGCTACGATAATGATTTCTGTCACTTTTGTTTTGTAAGTTCTAATTGATTTCGCATTCGCTCTGTTTTTCGAGGTGCGAGGTACCTCGAAAAACAGAGCAAGCGCGTTTTCGTTAAATTCAGACAGTTGCCGCCGGAATGTTCTTGAGCACGTCAAGCAGGTGGTCCCACACCATTTGTACGGTGGAGATGAGCAGACGCTCGTCAGGCGTGTGAACACCACGCAGGGTGGGGCCGAAGCTCACCATGTCGAGGTTAGGATAACGCTCTGAGAAGAGGCCGCACTCCAGACCCGCATGTATGCCGCGAACAATGGGCTGCTTGCCGAAGAGCTTCTGGTAGGAATCTACCACAATCTTCTGCAGCTCGCTGTTCTGACGCATCTTCCATGCAGGATAGCCGTCGGAGCTGACTACCTGGGCACCGGCCAGACGGAACGTGGCAGCAAAGGTGGCACACATGTTGTCAAGGTTTGACATGACGTTGGAACGCTGGCTGCTCAGAATGTCAATGGCCGTCTCTGAGGTGTGCACGCTGGCAATGTTGCTGGAGGTCTCCACCATGCCGCCTAAGGCTTCGTCCTGACAGATGGCATAGATGCCGTTGTCAACACCCTGCAGGGCGAAGACGAAGCGGCAGGCCACGTTGTCGTCGATGACGGGTTCTGCATCGCAGCTCTCCATGTTGAACACCATGGCATTGTCGGTAACGTGGAACTCATCCTGCACGTCGGTAGCAAAGACGTTCCAGTCGGCACGTATGTTCTCCTTCTTCTCGTTGGGTACGGCAATCACGAAGTAGCCGTCACGCGGAATGGCGTTGTGCAGCTTGCCAGAGTGGAACTGTGCCAGCTGAATGCCCTCGTAGCGCTGCATCTCCTGATAGAGGAAACGACCTAACAGCTTGATGGCGTTGGCACGCTTCTTGTTGATGTCGTCACCTGAGTGACCACCGTTCAGACCTTTCAGCGAGCCCTTCAGGAAGAAGGCACCGTCGTTAGCCTTAGCGCGGGTGATGTCGAAGTGGGCGGTGGTGTTACGTCCTCCTGCACACGACACGAATATCTCGCCCTCGTCCTCTGAGTCTAAGTTGATGAGGTAGTCGCCGGTCATGAAGTCGCTCTTCATGCCCTCGGCACCTGTCAGACCAGTCTCTTCATCGCGGGTGAAGACACACTCAATGGGGCCGTGCTCAATGTCATTAGCGTCCAACAAGGCCAGCTCCATGGCGCAGCCGATGCCGTCGTCTGCTCCTAAGGTGGTGCCCTCGGCAGTCAGCCACTCGCCGTCGATGTAGGTCTTGATGGCGTCACGGTCGAAGTCGAATTCTACATCCACCAGCTTGTCGCATACCATGTCCATGTGACTCTGCAGTATGACCGTCTTGCGGTTCTCGTAGCCAGGTGTGGCAGGCTTGCGGATAATGACGTTGCCGGTTTCATCTACCCGGGTGTCGAGATGGTGGTCTTCCCCCCACTTCTGCAAGTAGGCAATCATCTTCTCCTCATGCTTTGAGGGACGCGGAATCTCGTTGATTCTTGCAAATTGTTCAAAGACACTTTGCGGTTTTAAATCTCTTTTATTCATTTTTAATGTTTCACTTGATAGTTTATTGTTTTATTTTGTTTACCTTTGCAGGCGATTTTGCAAAGTTACGAAAAAATGACGGAAATTCTGCTAATAAGTGCGTTAATAATTGCTATCGGCATGATATTTTTGCTGATAAAGGTGCTTTTGAAGCCCAATGGAACGTTCTCTTCGCAGCATATTCACGACAGTAAGGCAATGCGTGAACGCGGCATTCACTGCGTAATGGATCAGGATCGGGAACTTCGCCGCAAGAGCAGACTGGCGGTGAGGGAGAAAAGTTGAACATTAAGGATAAGAATTAAGGATTAAATTTAAAAATAGAAACAAAATGAAAAAGAGCATGTTTAAGACCATGTCGGTTGCTGTGATGACAGCACTTGCATTCACAGCTTGCAACAATGCTGCTCCCAAGATGGACGAGCAGCCTGCAGCTACACCTCAGGGCGGTATTAAGATTGCCTACGTTGAAGTTGACTCTCTGGCATCACAGTACAAGTTCTGCATTGACTACACCAAGATTCTCGAGAAGAAGCGAACCAACGCTACCAACACGCTGAATCAGAAGGGTCAGCAGTTGCAGGCTGCCATGAACAACTTCCAGCAGAAAATTAATAACAACCAGTTCCGCAGTCGTGAGGAGGCTGAGAACGCCCAGCTGGCCATTCAGCGCAGTCAGCAGTCATTACAGGAACTGCAGAACCGTCTGGCTGCTGAACTGGACAAGGAGGCTGCCGACTTCTCTGTAGCCCTGAAGGACTCGCTCGACCACTTCCTTGCTATATATAATAAGGATAAGAAGTTCGACATGATTCTCTCTAAGTCGGACGCTACAAGCAACATCCTGTTTGCTGACAAGCGCTATGACATTACTGTTGATGTCATCAACGGACTGAACAAGCGCTATAAGCCTACTACGGCCACTCAGCCTAAGAAGGAGGAGTAAGAATCGTACTCCGGACCTCGTACCCCGCACCTCGTACCCCGCACCTCGAAATTACCTCAACTCCCAACAGGCAACGGCTGTAGCAGCAGCCACGTTGAGGGAGTCAACCCCATGTGCCATCGGTATGCGAACCACGTAGTCGCAGTTACCGATGGTCTTTTTTGGTAACCCGTCACCTTCGGTGCCCATCACCAGTGCTAAGCGCTCCGTACGCTTCAGCTGTGGGTCGTCCAGCGGCAGACTGTTGTCTGTCAGGGCCATGGCGGCTGTCTTGAATCCATACTGGTTGAGTTCGCGCACGTCGCTGCTCATCCACGTCCAGGGCACCAGAAACACCGTACCCATCGAAACCCTCACAGCCCTTCGGTTCAGTGGGTCGCAGGAGTCGGGAGTCAGCAGCACGCCATCAATGCCTAAGGCAGCAGCCGAACGGAAGATGGCACCTATGTTCGTGGTGTCGGTAACACCCTCAATGACTACCAGCCGGCGTGCATCGCGGCATATCTCTTCTACGCTGACAGGCTTCTTTCGCCGCATGGCACAGAGCACTCCTCGTGTCAGCGTGTAGCCCGTCAGCTGGGCGAGCAACTCGCGTTCTCCAGTATAGACGGGTATGTCGCCACATCGCTCGATGATGTCCTTGGCATCACCCGTTATGTGGCGTCGCTCACACAGCAGTGCCGTTGGTTCATAGCCGGCATCCAGGGCCACGCGTATCACCTTCGGACTCTCGGCTATGAAGAGTCCTTTTTCCGGTTCCAGCGTCATGCGCAGCTGTCGTTCCGTTAGTGTGCTGAATATCTCTATGCCCGGCTCTTGCAGGGTCTTTATTTCTATGATTTGCATCTTTTTCTCGTTTTTATCGTGCAAATATAATTAATAATGCACAATTCACCATGCACAATTCACAATTATTTTGTACCTTTGCGGAAAAATAATACAACCATGATACAGGAATATCAACTTCGCGTTCAGCCTCATGTGGCAGCTAACGAACAGTCACTGCGCAGCTATCTGGCTGAGGAGTATGGATTTGATGCTCGCACCCTGACAGCCGTGCGCATACTGAAACGCAGCATCGATGCCCGTCAGCATACCATCTTTGTCAATCTGAAGGTACGGGCCTACATCAACGAACAGCCCGAGGACGATGAGTACATTCATACTGAATATCATGACGTCAGCGACCGCCCGCAGGTCATCGTGGTGGGAGCAGGTCCTGGAGGCCTGTTTGCGGCCCTTCGTCTCATAGAACTGGGCTTGCGCCCCATTGTGCTGGAGCGTGGCAAGGACGTGCATGAGCGTAAGAAGGACTTGGCACGCATCCGTCAGGACCAGCGTGTTGACCCTGAGAGCAACTATTGCTTTGGTGAGGGTGGGGCAGGTGCCTACTCTGACGGCAAGCTCTACACACGCTCCAAGAAGCGTGGCTCTACCGAGAAGATCCTGCATGTGTTCTGTCAGCATGGGGCATCAACGGCCATCCTCGCCGATGCTCATCCGCATATCGGTACTGACCGATTGCCCCGTGTCATTGAGAACATGCGTAACACCATTCTTCGTTGTGGTGGTGAGGTACATTTCCAGACCAAGATGACCCGCCTTATCTTTGATGCCGACAGAACAATAGTTGGCGTAGAGGCACTCTCAACGCTCAACCCTCCGGTCGGCCCGAAGGGACGCTTGCCAGAGCAAGAACGCTCAACACTCAACGCTCAACGTTTCACCGGCCCCGTCATCTTAGCCACAGGCCACTCGGCGCGTGATGTCTATCGCTATCTGGCTGAGGCCAAGGTGCAGATAGAGGCCAAGGGCATTGCTGTGGGAGTGCGTCTTGAACATCCCTCCATGCTCATCGACCAGATACAGTACCACTCCAAACAGGGTCGTGGCAAGTATCTGCCCGCTGCTGAATACAGCTTTAAGACGCAGGTGGATGGCCGTGGTGTCTATAGCTTCTGCATGTGTCCCGGTGGTTTCGTAATTCCCGCAGCCACCGGCGATGAACAGATTGTTGTCAATGGCATGTCGCCTTCTAATCGTGGTGGCCAGTGGTCTAACTCCGGCATGGTGGTAGAGATTCGTCCGGAAGACATTGATAGTGAATCTTCACTCTTAACTCTTAACTCTTCATTAAAAGTAATGGCTTTCCAGGAACAGATAGAGCGCGACTGCTGGCAGCAGGGAAATCGCCGACAGACAGCACCCGCACAACGCATGGCAGACTTTGTCAACAATCGACTCAGCTATGACCTGCCGCGTTCCAGCTATGCCCCGGGACTCATCTCCTCGCCCCTGCATTTTTGGTTGCCGCCAATGGTGTCCAAGCGACTGCAGGAAGGTTTTAAGACTTTTGGTCGTCAGGCACACGGGTTCCTTACCAACGAGGCGGTCATGATAGCAGCAGAGACGCGCACGTCAAGTCCTGTGCGTATTCTGCGTGATGCTGAAACGCTCATGCATGTCCAGGTACATGGGCTCTTCCCTTGTGGCGAAGGTGCCGGGTATGCCGGAGGCATCGTCTCTGCCGGTGTCGATGGTGAGCGCTGTGCTGAAATGTGTGCCGCTTACATGAACTCCGTATCTTGTTGAGCGTGGAGCGTAGAGTGTTGAGCGAAGATAGTTAACGTTATCGTTAGGGTTAGCGTTGTCGTTGACGCATGTCAACGAAGAAACTCCTCTGCCCGCTGAAGGTCTGCCGGGGTGTCAATGCCTACCGTTTCCACATCGGTCAGCCCTACGCGTATGCGGTAGCCATTCTCCAACCATCGCAGCTGTTCCAAACTCTCTGCCAGTTCCAATGGCGACTGGGGCAGCTGGGTCACCTCGCGTAACACTTCGCGACGGTAGGCATAAAGCCCCAGGTGTTTCAGGTAGGGGAAGTGACCGAACCATTTGTCTCGTTCCTCACCTCTCACAAACGGAATGACGCTGCGACTGAAGTAAAGGGCGAATCCACGCTTGTCACAGACTATCTTCGGTGAGTTGGGATTCTCCACAGCCTCCTTGTTCTCAAAGGGCTTTCCTAAGGTGCCTATCTGTGTCTCGGGGTCGTCAAACAAGTGGCAGAGCGTCTCTATTTGTGAGGGCTGTACGAAAGGCTCGTCACCCTGAATGTTGATAATGACATCGGGGGTGGTGGGTGATGGGTGGTGGGTGATGGCTGTTGGGTGATGGGTGATGGGTGATGGGTGATGGGTGATGATTTCCACTGCTTCCTCAATGCGGTCTGTTCCGCTCTTGTGGTCACTGCGTGTCATGATGGCACGTCCTCCAAAGTCGCTGACCGTCTGAAAGATGCGCTCGTCGTCAGTAGCCACGTATGCCTCGGGCAACACGCTGATGGCTTGTTCATAGACACGCTGAATGACGGGCTTGCCTCCTAACATGGCCAGTGGCTTTCCGGGAAAGCGCGTCGAGGCATAGCGCGCAGGGATGATAGCAATAAACTTCATAATAAATACTAATTTTTTGCAAAGGTACAAAATAATTGTGAATAGTGAATTATGAATTATGAATTATTTTCTACCTTTGTAAGGTTTAAAAAATAACGAACAATGAAAATACGATATATCATCACTTCTATATTAATGGCATTGCCTCTCTTCGTCGGAGCACAGAAAATCACCCTTGGCACCTGTGAGACGCACGACGGAGGACAGTATAACGGCGAGATGCAGGGCGGCAAGCCTCATGGCAAGGGTAAGACGGTTTTTCCTGACGGTAACAGCTACGAAGGCGAGTATGTCAAGGGACTTCGCCAGGGCTACGGCATCTTCTTGTTCTTCGATGGTGAGAAGTACGAAGGCGAATGGGTCAAGGACCATCAGGTGGGCGAGGGCACCTATTATTTCCTCAATAATAATAAATATGTAGGACTCTGGTACATTGATGTGCAGCAGGGCTTCGGTACTATGTATTATTATAATGGTGATAAGTACGAAGGCAACTGGGAGAACGACCGTCGGCATGGCTATGGCAAATACACCTTTGCCAATGGTGCCTATTACGATGGTCAGTGGGTCAACGACAAGAAGAGTGGTAAGGGCATCTACGACTGGGCTGACGGTTCAACCTACGATGGCGAATGGGTTGATAACCAGCGTAATGGGCGTGGCACGTTCAAGTATGCTGACGGCGATGTCTATGTGGGTCAGTGGAAGAATGACGTACAGCATGGACGTGGCATCTATAAGTTCCAGAATGGCGACATCTACGAGGGAGAGTATGCTGATGGAGCCCGCACGGGAACAGGCATCTTCACCTATGCCAACGGCGATAAATACACAGGACAGTTCCTCAAGGGTGACAAGCACGGACAGGGCACGCTGGTGTGGAAGAATGGCAACACCTACACCGGACAGTGGCAGAACGACAAACCCAATGGTCATGGTAAGCTGACCACTAAGAGTGGTGACGTCTTCGAGGGTGACTTCAAGGACGGCAACATCGATGGTGAGGGCGTCGCCCGTTATGCTGACGGCTCTAAGTTCAAGGGTACGTTCAAGAATGGCAAGCGCAATGGTGCTGCCATCGAGGAGGACAAGGACGGCAATCGCTTCGAGGGTACCTATGTTGACGACCGTCGTGACGGCCGCTATGTAGAGCGTGACCGTAATGGCAACATCACAGGTCATGGCACCTATGTGCGTGGCCGTAAGAAGAAGGACTGAAAAACGATATCTTTCAAACTTAAAAGCTTAAATACTCAAAACATCTAAGAATATGATTATTGACACATTAGACAAGTTGAGCAGCTATGCAACGCTCAATCCGCTATTCCCGCAAGTAGTGGAATTCCTGAAGGCTAACGACCTGAACAAAATGGAACCAGGCAAGTACGAGATTGCCGGAAAAGACCTCTTCGTTAACATCACTACAGCAAAGGGAAAGACACCCGACGAGGCTGTGCTCGAGACCCACCGCCTGATGATTGACATCCAGATTCCTCTGTCAGGCGATGAGACCTATGGCTATACGCCCGCCTGTAACCTCCCGGATGCCGCCTACAATGCCGAGAAGGACATCACCAAGTTTGGCGAACTTGCTGCCGAGAGCTACGTCACCTGCCACCAGGGCATGTTCGCCGTCTTCTTCCCCCAGGATGGCCACGCCCCCTGCATCTCCTTTGAACCCGAAATCAAGAAAGCAATATTTAAAATAAAGTATTAATGAGTAATGAGTAATTAGTAATGAGTAATTATGATTACTCACATAAAGGCAGAATTGCCCTATGTTTTGCTGTTTGTCCATGGCATGCATGGAAATCATAATTACTCATTACTCATTATTAATTACTAATTGAAAAAAAGTAATTATGGCAACAACAAAGAAAACAGCGGCAAAGCCTAAGAAGACGGCCGCAAAGAAAGTAACAGAAGAAGCACCGCAGCATATCGGACTCGTACGTAATGACTCATGGCTGGAACCCTTTGAGGATGCCATCCGCGGTCGTCATGACCATGCACTGTGGAAGATCAGTCAGCTCACCCACAACGGAAAGAAGACACTCTCCGACTTTGCTACCGGTCACCTCTACTTCGGACTGCATAAACTCGCCAAGGGCTGGGTGTTCCGTGAGTGGGCTCCTAACGCTACTGAGATATATCTCATTGGCGACTTCAACAACTGGCAGGAGACAGAGAAATACCGCTGCAAGCGCATCGAGGGAACCGACAACTGGGAACTGAAACTCTCCGAGAAAGCCCTCAAGCACGGACAGCTCTATAAGATGAAGGTAAAGTGGAACGGTGGTGAGGGCGAGCGCATCCCCGCATGGTGTCAGCGTGTCGTTCAGGACGACCAGACCAAGATATTCTCAGCACAGGTGTGGAACCCCGAGAAGCCTTATGTCTTCAAGAAGAAGAACTTCAAGCCCCATACTGACCCGCTGCTCATCTATGAGTGCCACGTGGGTATGGCACAGGATGCCGAGAAGGTGGGCACTTACAAGGAGTTCACCGAGAACATCCTGCCGCGAGTAAAGAAAGATGGCTATAACGCCATTCAGGTTATGGCCATTCAGGAGCACCCCTATTACGGCTCCTTCGGTTATCATGTCAGCTCGTTCTTTGCTCCAAGTAGTCGTTTCGGCACCCCCGATGAGCTGAAGGAGATGATTGACACCGCCCACAAGATGGGTATTGCCGTCATCATGGACATCGTTCACTCTCATGCCGTGAAGAATGAGGTGGAGGGTCTTGGCAATCTGGCTGGCGACCCCAACCAGTTCTTCTATCCCGGTGACCGTCATGAGCACCCGGCTTGGGACTCGCTCTGCTTCGACTACGGTAAGGACGACGTGCTCCACTTCCTGCTCTCTAACTGTAAGTACTGGCTCGAGGAGTTTCAGTTCGATGGCTTCCGCTTTGACGGTGTCACCTCTATGCTCTACTACAGCCACGGACTGGGAGAGGCCTTCGGTGGCTATGGTGACTACTTCAATGGTCATGAAGACGATAATGCCATCTGCTACCTCACGCTGGCCAATAAGCTCATCCACGAGGTGAAGCCCAACGCCATCACCATTGCTGAGGAGGTATCGGGCATGCCCGGACTGGCAGCTAAGTTCGAGGATGGCGGCTATGGCTTCGACTACCGCATGGCGATGAACATTCCCGACTACTGGATAAAGACTATAAAAGAGGTACGCGACGAGGACATCAACGTGACCTCCATCTTCTGGGAGGTGAAGAACCGCCGTCCTGACGAGAAGACCATCTCTTACTGCGAGAGCCACGACCAGGCACTCGTGGGCGACAAGACCATCATCTTC
>ONRS01000081.1 GCA_900320255.1 uncultured Prevotellaceae bacterium | reverse complement strand
TGGTGCCGCCATCATCAAGCTGCGCGGCCGTTCCAGCTTCCAAAGCCCCTCATACCTTAGCGTTGAGATGATTCGCGCTGCTATGGGTGGCGAGCCGTTCCGTTTCCCCGTAGGCACCTACGTGAAGACTGACAAGTACGACCACATCATGATGGCCATGAAGACGAAGCTGAGCCCCGAGGGTGCCACCTACGAAGTTCCGCAGGGAACTCCCGAGGAGAACGCTAAGCTGGATGCCTCTTACGAGCACCTGTGCAAGATGCGCGACGAGCTGGTAACGCTGAACATTGTGCCGCCCATTGCTGAGTGGAACAAGATTAATCCGAACCTGTAAAAGGGCGAAGGTCTAAGGTCTAAGGTCAAAGGACTAAGGTCAAAAGAAAAAGGGTTAAAAGGTTAGGAATAACTTTTTAGCCCTTTTACTTTGGCGAAACACTCAACGCTCAACACTCAACACTCAACGCTCAACACTCAACACTCAACACTCAACACTCAACGCTCAACGCTCAACACTCAACACTCAACGCTCAACACTCAACACTCAACACTCAACACTCAACACTCAACACTCAACGCTACCTCCCCATTGCCTGGCGGTAGAGGGTTTTCTTGATCTGGTAGTCAGCAGTGGCCTCCACATAGCGGTCGCACGTCTGCTGATAGAGCAGCTGCGCTTCCAGCAGGTCAGCCATGCGCGATGTTCCGGCACGGTAGTAGTCACGGTTCAGGCGCAGGTTCTCCTCAGCCTGTTCAACACCCTTCTTGGCCAGCGTCACCTGCTGGAGAGCCTCCTCCATGTCGTTGTAGGTCTTTCGCATGCGTATGGTGAGCATCTCAGCATTGTCAGCCAATTGCTCTTCAGCCTTCTGCACGGCAATCTTCTTCCGTTTGATGGCATGAGAACCTCCCCACCAGTCGCTCAGCGGTACGCTGACCGTGGCAAACACCATGCCGAACGACATGTCCTGTTTCATGACCAGGTTATTATAGTTATACCCTACACCTACGCCCACACTTGGCAGCCTGCTGCCCACCTCCATGCGATGCTGCAGACGGGCCGCCTCCACCTGCTTCTGTAACAGCTGGTATTCGGGAAGGTTGGTTAGTGCATAGTTCATAGTGCATAGTTCATAGTCTGGCTCCGCATTGATGGAGTCTGTAGGCAATAACTTTGAACTATGAACTATGAACTCAGAACTACTCAATCCGCAATATTGCCCCAACAGCATCTGTACCAAGCTGATGCCGTTCTGCAACTTCAGCCGCTGACTGGCCACATCGTTCTGGCGCAGCTGCACCTGCAACAAGTCATTACGGAGGGCGACGCCAGCCCTTACGGCCACTTCCACGTCCTTCCCGATGCCTGCCAGCAGGCTGTCAACGGCATCAAGCGTCTTCACTTTCTCATTCAGCGACACCAGCTGCCAGTAGTACTGTTCCGTCTGCAGCGTCACCTCGTTCTCTGTCAGTTGCAACTTCAGCAGACCGACATCCTCACCAACCTTGGCAAGACGGTTTCCATTGATAATCTGTCCACCGGCAAAGACGGGCTGTACGGCATTGACACCCGCCAGCACACCGTCCTTGAGCATGGAGATGCTGACGGGACTGGCCATTGCCGCCAATGCCTCAGCGGGCAACACCTGTGCCATCGTGGCAGCCAATGACTGCGGAATGTACTCCGCCGGGTTAACATCGGCAGAGACAATATGCTTGTTGGCATTAAACCACGCAGCCGTGCCACTCACATTCGGAAAATACTTCGTGAAGGCTTCACGCCGCTGCTGTCTTGCAGCCTCCACATCGAAACGCGCGGCCCTCATGGCATTGTTGTGCTTCAGGGCTGAGTCCTTGAGCTGCTCCAGCGTATAGGTCTGGGCTGAGACAAAGCTACAGCATACGGAACAAAGAAGAGTGAGGAAGATATACTTTTTCATTGCTTAACCTTTTTAAGTTCTTATTTTTTACCTTTACTTCAAGCTGACTTTCCAGTAGATGACCGGCAGCATGGTGACCACAAGGATGAGTGAGCCTATGCCACCGGCAAAGATGGTAACACCCACAGGCATCCAGAACGACGACTGGGCAATAATCATGGGCACCACACCGACAGCCGTGGTGGCCGTGGTAAGGAAGATGGGCACCATACGCCGCTTGCCCGCCTCGAAGGCAGCATTTCTCACCGCCTGGTTATAAGCCTGACGGTCAACAGTCCAGTCTCCATGTTCGGCTACGTGCACCTTGATGAGGTCGATGGCATGCTCAAAAATCAGAATCTCATTACGCATAATCATACCCATGAGCGTGATAAGTCCGAAGATAGAGGTCAGGCCGAGGGCCCGGTTCATGATTCCGAGTCCGATGAGTGCACCGGGAATCATCAGGCCAAGGGCAGCCATGCAAATCAGTGTGATGCCATACTTCTTGAAGTTGAAGAGCAGGAAGAAGAACACAATCACCATTGCGATGGCGGTTCCCCAGAAGATTTGCGGCAGTGCCTCGTCACCATATTCCAGCTCACCGCCCACCTCAGTACGTACCCCTTGAGGCAGTTGGATCTCCTTCTGCATCATTTCTGCCAGCCGGTTCTCTACAGGAGCAGCATACACCCCCTGGGCGAAGTGCGCCGTAACAGTAATACAGCGCTCGCCACCACGGTGCATGATGCGGCTCTCGCCCCACTTGGGCTTTACACTTGCTATTGAACGCAGCGGAACAGTGGTATTGCTGGTGTTCACTCCTGCCGACAGCATGGTTACGGGTGAGGAAAGTCCCATGTTCTCAACATCCGAATAAGTCATGTCGGCAGCATCTTTCACCACGACCGGCAGCTCGTAGTTACCCTCCCATATTTGTCCCACACGCAGGTCATTAGCCGTAGCGCTGAGGGCTATGGCCGCCGTGGTTCGCGTAAATCCTAACTGCGCCGAGGCCACGGGGTCCAGTTCAACATTGATGATGGGATAAGGCAGCAGATAGTCAGTATGCACCCACTCCAGCTCCGGCATCTGGCGCATACGTTCCATCATTCTTTCTGCTACGACGTGCAAGGAGTCAAGGTTTTCTCCATAGAAGCGGTACTCCAGTTCCGTCACCTCCAGATAGTCGAGTCGCTTAAACTTGACATAAGCATTAGGGAACGCCTCACTCAGCTTCGGCTGATAGTCGGCCAGCAGGGCCAGCGTTGCCCTGTCTGACTTGGTGTTAACAATGAACTGGGCATAGTTGTCGCTCGCCATTTGCGGAGCATAGGCATCCATGAAACGCGGCGAGGCACAGCCAATAAAGCCTGTGATGGCCGTCACCCGTTCGTCAGCCTGCAGCGCACGCCGTACCGAGTCAGCTACCACTTGCGTCTCCGACAGTCCCTTGCCGTCAGGCAGATAAATCTCTACGGCAAACTGGTCGCGGTCAGCAAAGGGGAAGAGTCGTATCTTCAGCGTCGGCATAATCAGTGTGGAAACCATTATCACGGCGAGTCCACTGCCTATGGTCAGCCAGGGATGGCGGAAGGTAACGGCTAACACCTTATTATATATAGACTGTACGGTCTTGGTAATCACATTGCCACCGGTCTTCACCTTGCCTGGTTTGATAATCAGCACTTCTAAGAAAGGAATAACCGTCACGGCCAGGAAGAGCGACACCATCAGGTTGATGGTAATAGTAACGGGGAAGTCCTTCAGCGCATCGTGGAACACGCCCCTCATGGTGATGAGATAAGGGTAGAAAATGGCGCAGATACATATCGTGGCGAGCATCATCGGCATAAAGTACTGCCTTGACGACTCGATGGCAGCCGCCTTCGGTTCATAGCCTTTGCCAAGATACTCTAAATAACCGTCGATGACCACGATGCTGTTGTCAACAATCATTCCCAGCACCACAATCAGCGCCGCAAGTGTCACGATGTTCAGTTCTATGCCCATCAGATACATAATAGAGACCGAAATAAACGTGCTGAGCGGAATGGTGATGGAGGCCACAAGCGCAGAGCGGAACGGGAACAATATCATCATGACCAGAATGATAATGACCATTGAGATAATGAGGTCGCGAAGGAACGAACTGACGCTCTCGCCCACCACCTTCGGCTTATCGGCAATACGCGTAACTGTCACATCGTCGGGAAGCTCCTCTTCCATGAAATCGCTGAGCACGCGCTCCACCTCATCACCATACTGCACCACATTGTTGCCTGGTGTCATCTCCATTGACAGCAGCATGCAGGGATGGCCGTTCTGCTCGATACGGCTGGAAGGACTGTCATATTCGCGGACCACCCGGGCCACGTCTCTTACCCTTGCCACCTTTCCCGTGGCGGGGTCGCTGAAAATAATCTGGTTGGCAATCTCTTCCTCGCTATTTTCAGTGGTCTCCACATGAATGGGAATCAGCTGGTCATCGTCGTGGATGCTTCCGCTCATGGTGGTCATTCCCTGGGCCTGCAGACGACTGAAAAGCATTTGCTGGCCGATGCCATAGGCCTGCAGACGCTGTCTGTCAACGTAAAGGGAAATCTGCTCCTTCTGCTCACCGAAAATCTTTACGTTGGCTACCGAAGGTACACGGCGCAGACGGTCGGAAAGCTGGTCACTGTAATACTTCAGTTCGCGATAGCTGCGCTGGTCGCTCTCTATGGCAATCAGCAGGGCCGACGTATTGCCGAAGTCGTCGTTTGCCACCAGGGCGAGCACCCCCTGTGGCAACGACGGCTTAAACCGATTCAACCCATGCTTTATCTTGCTCCACACCTCGTCTTTGTTGTTCACGTCGTCATTCAGCCGAACCATGACTATGCACATACCGTTTTGTGATGTTGTCGTCGTCTTTGCACGATACACTTCACCAAAGGTAAAGAGGTAACGCTCCAGCGGACGGGCCACCTGCACCTCCACCTCCTCGGCCGTCGCGCCAGGATAGACCGCCACCACCACGCCCTGGCGTATAGTGGCATGGGGAAACTCGTCCTTGGGCATCACATACATACCGTAAATGCCCAGCACAAAGAAGATAATAACAATGAGCAACGTTATCGGGTAATGCTCCAATGGCCACTTGAGCCATGACATTTTCTCTTTCATAATTGTCAATTAGTAAACGACTCTTGTTCCTTCACTCAGTTTCTGGTACCCTTCGGTAACCACACGCTGTTGAGGTGTTACACCCTCAGTAATCACCACCCGGTTGCCCTGCGTCAGACCAACGCCAACCGTTGTGCGATGGGCTGTGCTGTCAGCAGCCACTGTCCATACAAACAGAGAGCCGTCACTCTTTCGCTGCACACTGGTGACAGGCAGCGTCAGTTCTTGTCCTGTAAGCTGGGGCTCAGCAGCAGCAAACCGGACAGAAGCCACCATTCCTGGCAACAGCCGGCGGTCAGCGTTAGGCACATTGATACGAACATCGTAGGTATGTGTCAGCGCATCGGCAGTCACTCCCTTCTCAATAAGCCCGCCACTGAAACTCCGCTCTATGGCCTCCACCCGGATTAGCGAGGGCGTGCGGGGGCTGATGGCATTCATCTCAGCCTCGGGAATAGAGACCTTCACCTTCACACTCCGCACATCAAGAATTGTAATAACAGCCTGCGACGGGAGGGCTGTCTCTCCCGCACCAACCAACTTACGGCCAACGACTCCGCTGACAGGAGCCTTCAGCTGACAGTCAGCCAAGTTCTTACGCGCTATCTCCAGTTGCGACTTGGCCTGCGCCACCTTGCTCTGAATCTCAACCCACTGCACTTCAGGCAGCGAACCGTTGTCATGCAGCATACCGTAACGCTCCAGCGCATCATTAGCCTGCGCCATCTGTGCCTCGGCAGCACTCAACAGGTTACGGGCCTGGGTATCGTCCATCACGGCCAGCAACTGACCACGACTGACGGTCTGGCCCTCATCAACCAACACACGGCGTACCACACCCATGCCAGTAAAACTGACTGACGTGCCTTCGTTCTCTTCTACGATGCCTACATACGTCTGACCGCCACCACTTGTGGCAGTTGTCAGCACTTCGGTCTTCACCCTTATGGGGGCTTTGGCCACCTGTTCCTTTTTCTCACTGCAGCTGCCCAGCACCATCAAGATAGCCAGCAAGCCTAATACACTTCTGTTCATTGTACTTGTTTTTGTTTATTTTTTAACTGCAAAAGTAAAAGAAATTTTCTTAAACGCCATGTCCAATTCGGACTATTTTACTACTCATTTTACCATTAATTACTAAATTTACCATAATACTTCCCAAACAAGACATTCTTTTTCACCTGAATTGCTTACCTTTGCATCCAAAATCAGACATTAACATGGTACAAGAAGAGGTTTCGTTACAAACACTAACTGACAACGAGGATATCAATATCGGCTACTCTGACAACGACATCGTGGTGGTAGATAGCATCCAGCAATTTGCCGAAGTCAGTGCTGCACACGTTTCAATGAGCGCCATTGCCATCTGCACCTGCGGACGGGTACAGGGACAGCTGAACGGACAGACGATAGAACTGCTACAAAACCAAGTTGCCGTCATTCCTGCCAACGTCAGAATAACTGGGCTGATGATCAGTCCTGACTTTAACCTGAAGGCCATGTTCTTCACCAATCAAATTCTACAGCGCTTCCTTAGGGAGAAGCTGAGCGTTTGGAACGAAGTGATGTACGTCCGCCGACTGCACATCCTTACGCTGAGTGAAGACGACTTCCTCTTCTATACCCATTTCTATGACATGCTCCGGCTCTGTTTTGAACGGGGCAAGGACAATCCCTTCCGGACAGAGATTATACAGTCCTTGTTACGGTGTGCCATGCTCGCACTCTGCGGAGCCATGAAACAGAAATTCACTAACGACCGCCCTATGGACATGAAATCGTCCGACAGTCATTTCCAGCGCTTTCTCACTCTGCTTACCCAAAGTGAAGTAAAGCACAGAACCGTGGAGTCGTATGCCAATGAATTATGCATTACACCCAAATATCTTTCCATTGTCTGCAAGAAACATTCCGGAAAAACGGCCAACGAGTGGATATGCGAATACGTCATGGAGGACATTCGCTACTACTTAAAGCACTCTGACCTTAGCATCAAACAAGTGGCCGACCTGTTGGGATTTCCCAATCCGTCGTTCTTCGGCAAATATGTAAAAGACCATTTTGGACTCACTCCCATAGAGCTGAGAAAAGGATAGCAAGGCTGCTCTCTTCCACTTTTACTGAACAAAATGGGGCGTTCGTAGATTATTTTTGCTCAAGAAAACTGCTTGTCGTACCTTTGCACACGTAAAAAACAAATAGCGTTACATTTTTATATTGCAAATAGGTTAGTAGTTTTTTAGTATGAGGTAAAGAGACATAAGGTGTAACGGTATGTTAAATTAGCGTTAAGAGCAGGCTCGCCGTGACGGCGAGTCTTCTTTTTTTATTACTTTTGCAGCTCAAAACAACACTTTTATTTATGGCATTAATCAAAAGTTATAAGGGTCTGACACCCAAATGGGGCAAGGACTGCTACTTCAGCGAGAACGCTACAATAGTAGGCGACGTGACCATGGGCGACGAGTGCTCGGTATGGTTCAATGCGGTGGTTCGCGGCGATGTGGCTCCCATCACCATTGGCAACTGCACGAATATTCAGGACGGTTCATGTGTCCATGTTACCCACGAGACGGGACCTACACACATAGGCAACTATGTCACCATAGGCCACAATGTGACGGTACATGCCTGCACCATTCACGACGGGGCTCTCATCGGCATGGGTTCAACACTGCTGGACGGATGCGAGATTGGCGAGGGAGCCATTGTGGCTGCCGGTGCTTTAGTGCTGCAGAACACGAAGATTGGTCCACGGGAGATATGGGGCGGCGTGCCTGCTAAATACATCAAGCCCACCCGGCCTGGCCAGACTGACAACGCCAAGCACTACGTGGAGTACTCGAAATGGTACTTAGAAGAACAACGGACTGCAGATAACAATCAATAAACAACAAACGACAATATGAAGAAGTATGCCTTTTTATCAGTTGTCATGCTCTGCCTGACAGCTTTTGCCTTTACAGCATGTCTGGGCGATGACGACGACAACAACACGAACAAAAATGTCGGTCTCACCGAAACACAAAAGCACAGTTGCTACTTGAGCATAGCCGGAGAATATTCCGGTAAGCTTTATTTCTATAAAGAGATAGCCATGTCACCAGAGGTTGACTCGGTAGTGATACAGTGTGCCGTAACCAACGACACGACACTGATGATGTATAACGTACCGCCAAAGGTGTTTGCTACACTCATTCCCAACGAGAGTCTGAAGGAAGCCATCAATGCGGCAGAACCGGTAGATGTGGAATCGCGCATCGCCTTCTTCAACGCATCACCCATTGAGTTTGTGCTGCTGCCAAAGACGACCACCTTCAATATCAACTACAAGGAGGAGGAACACAAGGTAAACATTGCGTTCCTCTATGGAGACTATTCATGGGGTTCCAGTTCTGCTGCGGGCCGTCAGCTGAATTTCCAGACCATTGAGTACGGTGTGTATTTAGACAACAGCAAAGACTCTGAGCTATACTCGCAGGCACCGCTCATGTTTATTGCTAAATGAACGTTGAGGGTGGAGTGTGGAGCGTGGAGCGTTGAGCGTTGAGCGTGGAGCGTGGAGCGTGGAGTGTTAGGGTTAGTCCTCTTTCCTCTCTCCTCTCTCCTCTCTCCTCTCTCCTCTCTCCACGCTCAACCCTCAACCCTCAACCCTCAACCCTCAACGGTTCTTCTGGTAGTACTCCAAGCCACGCTTAACATTCTCGCGGACAGCCTTCGACGAGAAGGTAGCTCCTGTCACACCGTCAACTTCAGTCTGGAGTGCCTTTTTCACCGTCAGTCCTTTCCACTTGGGCAGCATAACGGCTTCCACCTCCTCGAAATACTCGGGAGTCTCACGGTTCTTGAGGGCCTCAATACGCTCAATTTTATTCTTCTTAATGTAGATTTTGAGGGGTGTGGTGCCACGATATCCGCGCACATCCTTAGCCAGCGTCGTAGTATTTACTACATACATACCATCTTGCTTAGTTATTACACCGTCGCCCTTGGTCATGCTCATCAGCACCAGGGCCATTGCTAATATTGAAATCTTTTTTGTCATATCTTATTACTCATTACTCATTACTCATTTCTCATTCCGAAGCGTTACCACCACATACTCTGACCGTGTGCCTATACGGAACTTTCCACCCCAGATGCCGAGGCCAGAGCTGACGTAGTAGCGGGTGTTGCCACGTTGGTACGCGCCAAAGGCACATTCATAAATAGCATCGGTTATCCAGGAGATGGGCCACACCTGTCCGTAGTGAGTATGCCCGCTGAACTGAAAATCAACACCAGCTGCCTCCGTCCGCTCCAAGTGGTAGGGCTGATGGTCGAGAAGGATGGTATAGGCCCCCCCTACGGCTAACTCCTTCACACTCTTACGCCCCACATTAGTACGGTCGTCACGGCCTATGATGGCAATGCCATTTACCATGGCTACGCTGTCACGCAGCAGGTGGATGCCTGCATCACGATAGAACTGCTCTGCATCACGGTCGCCAGCATAGTATTCGTGGTTGCCTAAACAGGCATAGACGGGTGCATTCAACCGACGGAACTCCTCGGCCATACGTTCTTCCATCAGCGGACGCATACTGCCGTCGATAATGTCACCTGCCACAAGTATCATGTCAGCGTGTTCAGCATTCAGCAAATCAACCCAGCGGGCCAGTTCACTGCGCCGGTTGTGATAGCCTATGTGCATGTCGCTGATCATCACCATCTTCAATTCTTTCTGCAGTGGTTTGTCGGTAGTAAGTGTCAGTTCCTCGCGTACCTTATTATTATAATGAATGTTGCCATAGACGAAGATGCCAACCAGCAATACCCCCAAGACGCCCGTGGTCACCCAGTTATCGTAGAGCCATGCCTTCGGCACTAACCGGACCAGTCTTCCTATGTCAAGCAAAAGGAACATCATGAACATATAGAGCATGACGAAGATGCTTGACGTGCCGATGTCGTAACAGGCAGAGGCCAGCCCCAGCGGCAGACTGTCGAACTTACGAGCCACGCTGAGAAACATCAGCAGAAAACTACCAACGCCAAGAGCTATAATCACAGCCTTCCAAACGGCAGCCAGAGGCAACAAGCACCAAAGATGCCAAGCCAGATAGGCAAGGGCAAGAATGGGCAGCAACATAAAAATGATCCACATATAACGCATTTGCTTGGGTTTTCGGCGGCAAAGGTACATATAAACCATCAAAAAGCAAAAATATTTAACTTTAGTTTCAGAATTGAACTAAAGCTCATAGCCAATCCCCAACGACAGTGTCGCAATGTTACATATATTTTGGTTTCCTCCTATCATTTTCCTCTTCAGGAAACTAAATGACAAGTCAAAAGAGAGAAGCACATGCTTGTATCTCAGCACATTGACTAATTGTCCCCCAACATCCCACCTTGGAAAGCCGCCATCAGTGAAGGTGCTACGATGCCCGTCAACAGGGAAACCCTCATAATAGTACATGCCTTCGGTAGCATCTATGTGTCCTCCCACCCCATAAGCGCCGTAAAGACCTGCACCAATAGAATAGCCGAACGATGTTTCAGGAAAGAAGTTATAAGAAATACTCACAGGAAGCATAAGGTAGTTAGCATCTGCCAAGATATCATTAGAAATGGCTTTGTTTTTATACATCATACCTTTACTCACATATTGCAACTCAGTTTGAAGGTGAATATGCTCCCTTCGGTCAAGTGGTATTCGCACCCCACCACCTAACATCAGACCAGTATGGGTGTCAATGCCTGCCTTATCATTAGGTAATGTCAATGCCAAGCCTATCCGTGCATAGGGATAAACACGGTTCGTTGTTATCGCCCCGTGTTGTGCTAATGCTCCAGCAGCACACCACATCATCACAAAAAACACAAAAAAACGCTGCATGGCTTATTCCTCCTCCGCCTTGAATCCTAACCACTTTGCATTCAGTTCATGTTCACTCATGGATTCATAAGTGTTCTCTACATAAACTCCCATCTTGTCATCACCTGATAATCGTTCTATGGTAATAAGCAGCCATTCTGACACATAAGTAATCCTCATATAAGGTGCCAAAGAACATTCAACAAGATTCTCTCGTGGCTCATACACATAACTACCGGTTTTCAGCAGGTTATGCTCTTTCTCATAAACAAACAAGAACAACTCGTCATTACTGAAGAAGAGGTCAGCCGGACCACTATGACTACCTGATACCCAATGAAAAACTTCCCCCTTTCCTTGTTGGTTAAGAAGAATAGTATTATTGAGTCGCCATCCTTTTCCCACAACCATGCTATTGAACTCTTCGCTGGTAATGGTAGTGATATTACCTACATAAGGTTTGCCAGTCTCGTCAAGCTCATAAGACTTGGATTCTTCTTCGCAGGTCATAGCCAACAGCGGCAACGTAAACAGGAGCAACAATGTTAGCTTTTTGTAAAAGCAGGAATCTTTCATATACAAATTGTCTTTTGTATATAGAAACGCTGCAGATACAAAAACCTTGCAGGTAAAAGGGACAAAAGCCCTAAAAATTAACGTCTTTTAATACCTTCGCAGTAGCACCAGCCTTACCCATGACGTAGTCACCGGCAGCCTTTCCACGACGTGCCGTTTCGTCCGCATTAGCCGACAGCCGGTTCATACAGGCCGCAAAATCATCGTAACCCTTAATTTCGATGCCACCGCCACAGGCTTTCAACTCCTGTGCCTCCTGGAACTTCTGGTTGTTAGGGCCGAAGATGACGGGCACGCCCCAAACGGCAGCCTCCACCGTGTTGTGGATGCTCACCCCGAAGCCACCGCCAATGTATGCCACGGTGGCATAACGATAGATGCTTGACAAAAGGCCAAAGCAGTCGATGATGAGAGCCTCACCACCAACCCCTCTCCAAGGGGCGAGGGGAGCAGAATCTCCTTGAGCTGCCAATTTGCTGTATCGTTCGACATGCCACCCCTGCAACTTACTTTCTATCTGTTGCAAATGGTCTTCACCAATGACATGAGGAGCTATGATGAGTTTCCACTCCGGATGCTGCATGAAGTAACGAATAAAGATTTCCTCATCGGGAGGCCAGGAAGAACCTGCCACAAAGACAGGTGCCCCCCCTACTGCCCCCGAGGGGGCTTCATTACCAAGCCACCGGGCTATTGTGTCCCCCTCGGGGGACGAAAGGGGGGCTTCTACTGCTTGCTTGATTTGCAGCACGCGGTCGAAGCGTGTGTCACCCACCACCGACACGTCAGTAATGCCAAGCGTGGCCAACAGTTCACGACTGACCTCGTTCTGCACATAGAAATGAGTAAAACAATTCAGCACAAGCTTATACTGCTTGCCATACCACTTAAAGAATATCTGGTCGGGACGGAAGATACTGCTGACGCTATATACCGGCACATTACGATGCTTCAGGATGTGCAGATAGTTGTACCAGAACTCGTACTTGATGAAGAACGCCATCACAGGACGGATGGTACGCAGGAACCGGCGGGCATTGGTAATGGTGTCGAGCGGCAGATAGCAGATGATGTCTGCCCCCTCATAGTTCTTGCGCACCTCATAGCCGGAAGGCGAGAAGAACGTCAGCAGAATCTTGTACTCAGGATGCTCACGGCGCAGCTGCTCCATGAGCGGACGGCCCTGTTCAAACTCACCCAGCGAGGCGGCATGGAACCACACATACTTTGCCTCTGGATCTACCTGTTCACGCAACACCCTGAAGGCATCGTGCTCACCACGCCACATCTTGCGCACCTTCTCATTGAAAAGACTCGCAATGGCCACGCCCAGCTGATAGAGATAAATAATTATATTGT
>ONRS01000079.1 GCA_900320255.1 uncultured Prevotellaceae bacterium | reverse complement strand
CCATACGGTCAGCGAGAGGGGGCTGTGCATGAAGACCCCGTTCGACTTCAGCCAAAGCAGCTACGGACTTATTGTCAGGACGCTGGCTAACGGACGTCTGATCATAGCCGACGAGCACTCTCTCTACGAGTACGACGGAAGCCACGTGCAGGAAATAGCAACAGGATTCAACCTCATCAAAGACCTGTTGGTCGATCGGTGGGATCGTCTGTGGGCAGCCACCTACCAAGGGCTTTACTGCTACTTCACCCGCTGTTTCACCAACCACCGTCTGACTGACCCCAACGACATTGTGAGAGCCGTGGGCGTGGATGGAAAAGGACAACTGGTCATGGGAACGCTGAATGGGAAGTTATTGGCCTCCTCCAACCTCCCCCAACTGGGGGAGGCAGCCGATGCGCTTGAAGCCTCCCCCAGTCAGGGGAGGTTGGAGGGGGGTTTCTTCGCCCCCTGCACCACCACCATCGACGGCAAGGTGTATATGGTGGGAGATGGCGATGTGGCGTGCTACTGCGACAGCGGGCTATACTGGCTCCACCTGCCCCATGACCGCTACCAGTTTGTGGCAGAAGCTGGCGGACGCCTCATCATAGGCAGCCGGAAGTGCATCAGCGCCTATCACCCCGCAACAGGCGCTATTGACACGCTGAGCACGGAGGTGCCCTACCCCTGGTGCGCTGCCCAGGACGCTCAGGGCAGACTCTGGGTTGGCAGCACGTTCGGGCTCTTTGCCGATGGTGAGAAAGTGGAATACCCTCAAAAACTTATTGTCACCACCATGCAGCGCGACAAGCAGGGCAACATTCTCTTTGCATCGAAAGACTCACTCTTCCTCATCCGCAATGGCGAGGTTTCGCCCCTCCGGCTGGATGCCCTTTCCGGCCACGAGGTGCGGTCGCTCCATGTGTCACCCAAGGGTTTTCTGGTGGTGGCAGTCATCGACGGCCTCTTTGTGGCCCGATTAGACAAGGACTACGCACTCAGCGACGTGCGGTTCTTTGACCACCGTAACGGCTTTACGGCCCTGGAGCCCCTAATGGCCACCATTGCTGAAACCAATGACGGCACGGTGTGGGTGTGCGGCGTAGAGGAGATGACCTCGTTCCGACCCGCCGATCTGCTGGCCTTGAGCGAAGCCGACACCTACATCAGCCCGCCCCTGCGCTGGTGGCAGCACTGGTGGGTGTTGGGTGTTGGGTGTTGGGTGATGGGTGTTGGGTGTTGGCTGCTGGCCCGCTGGTACGAGAAGCGCCGTAACCGAAAGACCATGATACGTCTGCAGGCGGAAAAGCTGCAGAAGGAGAAACAGATAGAGGCCATTCGCGAGAAGGCAAGAGCCCCCTTCCTGTCGCCACAACCTGATGGCAGACCTGATACAGAGAAAACTTCACCTCAGGAAGGCTTGGAGGGAGCCCTCAACGACATTGTGCGGATGACGGAGAAGAGCTACGATGAGCGACTCACCTTCCGCACGGCAAGCGGCACCGTTGCCGTGGATGTACAGGACATTGCCTATTTCAAGGGTGACGGCAACTATTCGCTCATGGTGACGTACCACGACCAGGACACCGTACTGTTGGGCTTGGGCGCACTGGAAAAGCGACTTAGCCCCGAGGTCTTCGTGCGTGCCGACCGCAGCACGCTGGTCAACATTCAGAACGTCAGCAAGCTGCTACCCAAGCAGCGCCGCTGCATCTTCCGTTCGCCCGGCGGTCAGGAGGTGGAGACCACGCTGCTCGCCCCTGCCTTCCGCAGGCTGCAGGAGCTGATGTAAGGGAGAGCCCGAAGGTCAAAGGCCGAAGGTCGAGGTACGAGGTGCGAGGTACGAGGTGCGAAGACACACCCAACACCCAACACCCAACGTGGGGGGATAAGAGGGGGGCTGGGGGCACAAAAGCAAAAAAAATGTTAATACTTTGCACGAATAGAACGGAAACGGAGATATAATGTGTAAATTTGTACACAACTATAAATTATTAAAATTTGATTAACAACTTTTTGCTTATGAGAAAGATTTATGTAGGACTGCTGTTGGCCTTCGGCTTGGCTTGCGGCAGCCTGAGCGCCAGCGCACAAAGCGTTGCCGTGACAGAGAGCGGGAAGACCGTGAAGCGCATCACCTTCGACCGCGAGAATGTCACTCTGGTCTATCAAGACGGAACGAAGGATGACAATGTCAGCCAAACCACTATTCACCGCGAAGCGGCTACGGGGATTCATAACGTTAACCTTAACCCTAACGCTAACCCTAACGCTAACGTTAACAGCCAATACTACACGCTTGACGGCCGCCGCCTGCAGTCGGTGCCTAACGGCAATGGGGTGTATATTAAGAAAGAAGGTAAAAGGGTGAAGAAGGTTAAACGTTGAGGGTTGGGTGTTGGGTGTTGGGTGTTGAGCGTGTCTTCGCACCTCGTACCTCGTACCTCGCACCTCGTACCTTCGCCCTTTGACTTTCGACCTTAGACTATTAAACATTAAACAGTAAAAAGATTATGATGAGAAGAATTTTGTTTACCCTTTTGGTCTTTGTGGCTTGCATGGCAGCCGAGGCCAAGACCATTAAGATAACGCTGGCTGACGGAACGGTGAAGGTATTTACCACGTCGCAGCTGGACGCCATCGACTTTAACGACGACGGCACGCTGACCATTACCACCTTCGACGGCGAGGTACTGGAGGCACTCGGCGCTGAGTTCGACGAACTGACCGTGGGTTACGAGGACATCATCTACGAGGAGGTGGACGACGTGCTGAGCTTTGAGGCCGACGTTGACGGACTACCCGTTGACCTGAACTACGACCGCGACGCCAAGCGGCTGAACTACGTCTATACATCGACTGACCCATTCAGCGAGCCCATCACGCTGAGCGGCAGCATACTCATTCCTACCGACATCATGAACGGTGAGAAAACGTGCCAGGGCATCATACTGTATGACCACTACACCATCTTCAACCGCACGGAGGCTCCCACACGGGGCTTTGCCACGCTGGAGGGCATGCTGCTGGCTAACCCGCTGACACCTGACTACATCATCGTGGAGAGCGACTTCTACGGCTTTGGCGTCACCGAACGCTTCCCACAGGCATTCCTGCAGGGCACCCACAACGCTCGCGCCAACCTCGACGCGCTGCTGGCAGCACGTCAGCTGCTCGACGAGCGGGGTTTCAACTATGGTCCGCTGACCTTCAACGTGGGCTACAGCAGCGGCGGCTTCGATGCCCTCGCCGTGCAGAAGCTGCGCGACATGGAGTACAGCGACAGGGTGAGCTTCGACAAGACCTTTGCCGGTGGCTCCCCGTCGGACATCAAGGAGTGCTACCGCCAGTACGTCACCATTGACCGTACGGCCTACAACGCCGTGCCGCTGCTGCTGATGCTCTCCACCAACGAGACGCTCAGGCTGGGACTGACCTACGAACAGGTGTTCCAGCCCGACATTGTGCCAATGATTGACGAATACGTCATGTCGAAGAACTACTCGTCGTGGCCCGTATGCGATGCCATTGGCCGCGAGAAGATGGTTCACGAGATTCTGAGCGACACCTACTGCGACCTGAACTCTCCCGAGAGCCAGTACATACAGGAGGTGTTCCAGGACCTGAGCATCCCCTCGTACTGGACGCCCGACCCCTCGCAGAAACTCTACATCTTCCACTCACGCGCTGATGACTACGTACCCGTACAGGCGGCACGTCCCGTGCTGAGATTCTTAGAGGCTAACGGGTTCGAGGCCAGCATCGTGCCGGGAGCCACGAACCTGCAGACCAACTTCGTGGTGCCTAAGCTGGGGCATCTCTCGGCTACGCTCATCTACCTCATTCAGACCGTAGCAGCGCTGAAGGCATGGCCCACGATGTACACCAACGGACAGCTGAACCCCGTGTATCAGCAAATAGTCAGTGAGAAGGACCCCGTAGAGCTGATGCGCTATCTGGACTCTATGGGCTTCGACTGCCGTGGACTGATTAAGACTGTCATCGAACAGTTGCCACCGTTGCCTACCGACGACAGTGGCCAGCCCATACAGCCCATAGACACAGAGAATCTGCAGGCTGCCATTCAGGCTGCCTTGGCACAACTGGGGCTTACCGAACAGGATCTTGTGGAAATGTCGCAAGACTCAGGCATTGACCTGATGGAATTTATCATGGAGCTCATCACCTATTTCAATGAAGAGCAGACGGAAGAACCCGTGGAGCCTGAAGACACTGGCTCTGCACCCTTCATGGAAATAAAGCAACAGCTTCCCACCATCCAATACGAGCAAGAACTAAGACAATGGATTGAGGCAAATAACACAAAGTAATATCCTAAAAAACGAAAGTGCCTGGCGTCAACTTTGACATCAGGCACTTTCTTTTTTATCGCTTATCGTCGTTTATAAGCTTCAGCAGCTGCTCTACGGCCTCTTCCTCGGGAATGTTCTTCAGCACGCATTCCCGCTGACGATAGAGTGAAATCTTGCCACGCCCGGCTCCCACGTAGCCGTAGTCGGCATCAGCCATCTCGCCCGGGCCGTTGACGATGCAGCCCATGATGCCAATCTTCAGTCCTACCAGATGACTGGTGGCTGCCTTGATGCGGGCTATGGTGTCCTGCAGGTTGTAAAGCGTGCGGCCACAGCCAGGACATGAGATGTACTCCGTCTTGGTAAACTTGATGCGGGCGGCTTGCAGTATGGCATCCGCCAAGGCGTTGAGCGTGGAGGGTGGAGTGTTGAGCGTGGAGTGTTGAGTGTTGAGCGTGGAGCGTTGAGCGTTGTTAGCGTTAGGGTTGACGTTGACGTTATCGTTGACGTTAAAAATAACCTTCGTGGCCTTGCGGTCAATGAGCAGGGCACCTACGGCCATGGCGGCCTTCAGCTGGAAGGTTTCCCAGTCGGGGGCATCGAGGGTGAGGGTGATGGTGTCATCCTTGATGCTGGCTTCGGCCTCCTGACGCAGACGGGTACACTCTGGAATAAGCTCCACTAACTTACGGGCAACGGGAATCTCGCACTCGGGCTCCTCTGAGAGTGACACGCGAATGGTGTCGCCAATGCCCTCGGTGAGCAGGGCACCAATGCCCAAGGCCGACTTAATACGGCCGTCCTCGCCTTCGCCTGCCTCGGTGACGCCCAGGTGCAGCGGGTAGTGCATGTCCTCGCGGTCCATGGTCTTTACCAACAGGCGCACGGTATTCACCATGACGACGGTGTTAGAGGCCTTGATGCTGATGACCACGTCGTTGAACTGCTCGCGGCGGAAGATGCGCAGAAACTCCATACAGCTCTCCACAATGCCTTCGGGCGTGTCACCATAGCGCGACATGATGCGGTCAGAGAGTGAGCCGTGGTTCACGCCGATGCGTACGGCGGTGTGGTGCTCCTTACATATATTAATAAAGGGCACGAGCTTCTCTTCTATCTTCAGGAGCTCTGCCTGGTATTCCTCGTCGGTATATTCCAGGTGCTTGAACGTGCGGCCCGGGTCAACATAGTTGCCGGGGTTGATGCGCACCTTCTCACAATACTGTGCCGCCACGTCGGCCGTATGGGCCGTGAAGTGCACGTCGGCCACTAACGGCTGTGTGTAGCCGTCAGCCTTCAGGCGGGCAGAGATGTTTTTCATGTTCTCGGCCTCACGCGTTCCCTGTGTGGTGAAGCGCACCAGTTCGCCTCCGGCATCAATAATGCGCTTGGCCTGACTGACACACCCCTCGGTGTCGTTGGTGTCAACGGTGGCCATCGACTGTATGCGAATGGGGTTCGTGCCGCCAAGCCGCAAGTTGCCTATACGTACTTCTGTGCTAATTCGTCTTGTACTCATATTCTACTTTTGCTAATTCCTCGTTGGCCTTTACTATCTTGTTGCGAAGACCGTCCTTGTAGGCAGAGAGGCGGGCGGCCAAAGCCTCGTCGCTCAGTGCCAGCATCTCGACAGCCAGGATGGCGGCATTCTGCGCACCGTTTACCCCTACGGTAGCCACAGGAATGCCCGGCGGCATCTGAATGATGGAGAGCATGGCATCGAGCCCGTCGAGCATGCCCTTGATGGGAACGCCGATGACGGGCAGCGTGGTGCTGGCGGCTATGACACCCGGCAGGGCGGCGGCCATGCCTGCCCCGGCTATGATGACCCGCAGGCCACGCTCCTTGGCTCCCTTGGCAAACTGCTCTACGGCATCGGGAGTGCGGTGGGCTGAGAGTGCGTTGACTTCGAACGGTACCTGCAGCTCGTCGAGCAGCTTGCAGGCTTTCTCCATGACGGGCAGGTCACTGGTGCTGCCCATGATGATGCTGACTACTGGATTCATATTGATTTGAGATTTGAGATTTGAGATTTGACCTTTGACTTTTGACCTTTGACTTTTGACCTTCGCCCTTTGACCTTTGACCTTTATAACCAAAGTATGGCTAAGACGGTGCAGACGGCCCCCACGAGGAAGCCGGTGACCACCTGGGCCAGCGTGTGCTGACGCAGAATCATGCGGCTGCTGCCCAGCAGACCTGCCAGAACGAAGAGCAGGCAGAACCACCACACGGGGTTGAAGCCAAAGGCATCGGCAAACACAAAGAGTGCTCCGGCAAAACCGCCAATGGCAGCCGTATGGGTAGAGATTTTCCAGAACATATTAATGAGCGCACAAACTATCTGTACCACTAAGGCGGCTATGACGATGCTCGCCATGAAGTGGGGAATGTGCAGCTGCTCCATAAGATAGACGCAGACGAAGTAACACAGAATGGAGATGATGTAAGGCACCATGCGGCGCTCCTTTCTGCCCAGCTCAATGGGTGTCCAGCCGTTATAGCGACGGTACAGGCGGATGAGGAATGTGGGCAGCAGAATGGTGAACAGATAGACCAGCGCTATGACCCGCAGCTTGAAGCCCCACGGATAAAGGCTCAGGTAGCTGAACAAGAATAGAGCCAACAGCCCCACCAACGGCAGATAGAACGGGGTGAACACCATGCTCACCACCCTTGCTCCTAATATGATTTGCTTCTCTCGAGACACCTTTTTATTGGACTATTTTACTATTTAACTATTGCTGATTTACTTCAATTCTTCCGCAGTCGGGCTACGGGAATGCCCAGCTGCTCACGATACTTCGCCACCGTGCGACGGGCTATGGGGTAGCCCTGACCGGAGAGCTGTTCCCTAATGGCATCGTCACTCAGCGGACAGCTCTTGTCCTCACCCTCCACAATGTCGCGCAGGGCTGACTTTATTCGGCGCGTTGACAACTCCTCTCCGCTCTCCGTCACGTAGCCGTCGCTGAAGAAATAGCGCAAAGGGAAAGTGCCCCAGCGCGTCTGGGCATACTTGGAGTTGCTGACACGCGAGATGGTGCTCAGGTCAAGGCCCGTACGCTCACTCACATCAACCAGCCGCATGGGCCTCATCGATGCTTCGTCACCATCGACGAAGAAGTTGTGCTGTATCTGTATGATGGCCCGCATGGTGACGGTCAGCGTATGCTGACGAGCATGAATGGCCTCAATAAACCCTTGCGCGGCATCTACCTTTTTCTTGGTGTAGAGCAGCGCCTCCTTCATCTGCCGCGTCATGTGCTCACGGTTCTGCTGATACTCTTTGAGCATGTCGGCAAACGACTGCGACACTTGCAGCTCGGGCAGCTCACCGTGGTTCAGGTGGAACGTCACCGTGCCGTCCTCCTGCGTCTCTACAATGAAGTCGGGCGTTATCTGCTGCAACGAGCGGCCTACCGCCTCGCCCATCGAGGCACCGGGCTTGGGGTTCAGCTTGCGTAACTCGCCTATCAGGGCTTCCGTCTGCAGGTCGCTCAGCTTCAGGGCGCGCTGAATCTTGTCCCAGCTCTTCCGGGTAAACTCCTCGAAATAGCTGGTCACCACCCTCTCCATGAGCTGGGTGTGGGCCGAGGGTGTCTTGCGCCTGATCTGCAAGAGCAGGCACTCCTGCAGCGAACGGGCACCTATGCCGGCTGGGTCGAAGCCTTGTAACCGCTTCAGCAACCGCTCCAGCTCCTCGTGGGTAGTGTCTATGTTATGGTAGATGGCCAGCTCGTCGGCAATGCTGTCAAGACTCTTGCGCAGCAGGCCGTCGTCGTCGAGCGAGCCTATCAGGTACTCCATGATGTTGGCCTCCGTCTCCGTCAGCTCCAACTCGCCTAACTGCTTTTTCAGGTAGTCGTAGAACGACGTGGTGTCACCATAGACCGTCTGCTCGGGGGGCTCCTGACTGCTGGTGCCACCGTGATAGACGGGCAGCTCCTCGTCGTCACGTCCCAGCGAGGCCAGCGCGTCGTCCAAGGCCGACTGCCACTCCTCGCGTTCGCTTTCAGCAGCATAGTCGTCGTCGCGCATCTCGCCATCGTCCGTTTCGTCATGATCCTTCCAGTCCGCAGGTTCATCACCCATCGCCACTTCCAGCGCAGGGTTATCGTCCATTTCAGCATTGACACGCTCCACCAGCTGATTGACAGGCAGCTCTACCAGTTGCGCCTGTAACAGCTGCTGCTGTGTCACGCTTTGAGTCTGCTTGAGTGCCTGCTCCTGCTGTTGTACCTGTATCTGTTCCTGAGCCATTTCCGTTAGAGTTATTTTGATTTGACCTTTGACCTTTGACCTTTGACCTTCGCCCTCACTCAAAAAAGTCCTTCAGTTCTCTTGCGTAGGCAGCCAGACGGTCCATATCGCTATTGCCATAACGCCGCCAAACGTCAGAGCATGGACCCAGCAGGCTGTTGAACATCACGTCACGACGATTCAAGTAGGGGTCCAGACGTTGGTAAATGTCCATCACCTCAACCACGTCAACAGCCTTCACCTTCAGCAACCGGGCCAGCTCCTGCACCTCGGGGGTCTCCGTAACCATCGTGTTAGGGGTGAGCCGGAAGTAAAGGTCCAGCACCATGACGAGCGCTACCGGCGTCCAGGGCGAACCGGGTTCCACGGGCTTAAAGTCCTTCTCGAACGACTCGTTCACCTCCACGCCGTCGTAGAACAGCTCGGCATTGCCGTAGCCAGCCATCTGGCGCAGCAGACTGACGGCACGCTTCAGCCGCCTGGGGTTGTTGGCATAGCGCTCCCATATACGCTCTATGCGTGGCGTCTGCAGCGTGGCTATCTGACATTCTTTATGAAACAGCTCCTTGGGGTGAATGTGCAGTTCAAGCGACAAGTCAACCAGTGCCCTGCTGTACATGGGCTTCACACCCACCGGCTTACGCAGGTAGAGTTGCAACAGCAACAGCCAGTAGTCATCCGACCAGTTTGAGGTTTTCGTCATAGCTAATCTCCTTATGTTGGTGCAAAGATAATAAATAATTGATAATTGACAACTGATAATTGATAATTATTTTGTATTTTTGCCCCAAAATACGAAAGAAATGAACATAAAGCAACGTTTAACCATACTCGCCGCAGCCTGTCTGACTGCCTTCGGAGCTTATGCCCAGGAGCCTGCTGACACGCCTGAAGAGGAATACGAGCCGAAGTACGAAGCCATGCAGACGGACTACGGCTTCTTCGGCACTACCGATGCCATCTTCTCGAAGAGTGAGACCATTATCTGCACCTTCTCGCTGACGCAGCACAACCCGCAGGGAGACAAAATCTACCCCACCATGCTGAACATCTGGCTGCATGCCGACGCCATGACGGCCAAGAGCCAGGAACTCATCGTCAAGCAGATAGCCAATGCGGGCTCAAAGCTTATCGACGGACAGTTCCGCCACCACGCCACGCTGGTATTGGAGAATAACGAGGAGGTGGAACTCAACTTCAGCATCAACAACCTGACCGAAGACAACACCCACCACACCGTCATGCTCACAGCACCCATAACGCCATCCCTTAACACTCCACCCTCAACGCTCAACGCTCAACACTCAACGCTCAACGCAACCCTCGCCACCAAGCTGCGCCGCTACGACATCGTCGCCATCAGCATAGCCAACACCACGCTGAACCTCAAGCTGTTAGGCTTCAAGTCAGCACAATACCTGAACGGCATCTGCCAGGAGCTCATGCTGGCGGGCTGTAACACCGAGGCATTCAACTCACCCGACAGCCGCGAAGCCGAAGACTACGACGTGAGCGGGTTTCAGAACAGCCGGCGCGAAAAGAGTATCGACGAGCTGGTGTTCCACGCCCTCGGCTGCTTCCCCTCCGACATTCGTGGCATGAAGCCTGCCACGGCCATACAGATAATACGGAACAACACCGAATGGGTCATGGACGACGAACCCGACTACCACGAACTGGAATTTACGCAGGCCGACGGTTACGACTTCACCTACCACGGCATACGTATAGGAGCCGAAATGTGCTGGGACGACAACCAGCAGCTACAGGGCTACAACTATTATTTTAAGCTATACTCCAAGGACAAGCAAATGGTAAAGGCCGCCTACCACCGGCTCTGCGACGAACTGGAGTCGCTCGGCTTCCCCCTGGAAACCTGCAGCGGCGACCGCGGCGACAAAGACCCACGCCAAGGCACCTTCAGCAGTTACCACGTGCAGACCTGCTACTATCTGAACGTCAACGACCAATACGTCATTCAGCTCCAGGTAAAACAGGAAGATAACTAAAAAACTCTCAACACCTACCTCCAAACGCCTGAAAGCCCGATGTACACAGCGTTTCAGGCAAGGTAGGTGTTGCCCAAACACCTACCTAACACCTACCTATCACCTACCTCATCACCTACCTACGAAATAAAGTGCCGTTTCTCTCCAAGAGAAGTGCCGTTTCTCCTTACTAAAAGTGCCGTTTTCACCACCTAAATGCGCCACTTAGCCAGCCAAATGCGCCACTTACGCAGCTTAACTATGCCATTTATGCACCATTACCTACATCATAAGGAAGGTAGGTGTCAAGGTAGGTCTTAGGTAGGTGTTAGGTAGGTGTTTGAGCAACACCTACCTCATCCCAAACCCAGTGTACATCGGCCTTTCAGACGTTTGGAGGTAGGTGTTGGGGGAATTTAGAAAATTTGCATGTTCGCCCAAACATCTCTACCGAATCAATGGGGACAGGTTGTTTGATGTGAATTCCGAAACTCAATCAAAACCT
>ONRS01000119.1 GCA_900320255.1 uncultured Prevotellaceae bacterium | reverse complement strand
TTATGAAAACAAACATATATAATAAGGTAAGGACTCTGGCGAAAGCGGTTTTACCCTTTTACCTTTTTACCCTTTTACCTTTAACGTCCTGTAGCGTTGATGACGTGAAACCGCAGGGCACGCTCGATGACGAGACGGCATTCTCGAGCCCTGAGAAACTGGTCACCGCAGCCTACGCCAAGCTGGGCGACGACTGGTATTCCTATCCGTTCAATCTCTGGCCATACGGCGACATGAGTGCCGACGACTGTCTGAAGGGTGGCTCTGGCGAGAACGACACCGGCTATCACCCCATGGAGATATTCTCCACCCTGCAGCCCGACCGCGGTGAGTTCGACGAGCTGTGGTATCAGCTCTACAGTGCCGTGAGCCGCTGCAACCGCGCCTTAGAGTCAATGGCCAACGTTGAGGAGACGCCCCAAATCAGGCAGCTGAAGGCAGAGACACGCTTCCTTCGCGGACACTTCTACTACAAGCTGCAGCAGATGTGGTACGAGGTTCCCTTCGTCAAGGAGGGTATGGACAATGCCGCCATCGAGGCCTGCCCCCAGAGCTCGCACGACGAGATTATGCAACTCATCATTGACGACTTCCAGTATGCCTACGAGAACCTGGCCGAGGCCAACCCAGGCACTACGGGCCGAGCCCACAAGGTGGCAGCTGCCGCCTATCTGGCCAAGTGCTACCTGAACTGGGCCTACGGCGACGGCTACGAGGCCAACACAGGCTACAGCCACGTTGACCAGCAGAAGATTCAGAAAGTCATTGAATACACCGAGGTGGTGAAGAACTCCCCCTATGACTATCTGGACACCTACGGCCACATCTTCCTGCAGGACTATGCCAACTCCTGCGAGAGCATCTTTGCCGTGCAGCACTCCAACAAGGCCGACGACGGCACGCTCTACGGCCGTGCCAACTGGTCGAACATGCTGAATGGCGTGTGGGGCGAGTTTGACAACAACGGCAAGAAAGAGAAGATCTGGACCTGCGGCTGGGACTTCCACAAGCCCTCACAGAACCTGGTCAATGCCTTCAAGACCAGGAACGGCCTGCCTATGGACGACTTCGACGAAGACCACAACGCCATCGTCATCAACGGTGCCGACTCCAAATACAAATACGACCCCCGTCTGTTCCACACCGTGGGCATGCCCACCTATCCCTATAAGTACGAGGCTCAGTTCACGCTGACCAAGGCCAACAGCCGCACGCCCAACACCTACGGCTACTACTGCTCCATGAAGGAGATTCCGCAGCGTTCCAAGGGCGAGGACTACGACAACCCCTGGCAGGCCTTCGGCCAGAACGACTATGTACTGCGCTATACCGACGTCATGCTGATGCGTGCCGAGGCACTCATCGAGAGCGGCGACTTCAACGGCGAGGCCCTGCAAATCATCAACACCATCCGCGAACGTGCCAAGCGCGACATCAGCAGCACTTCGCTCATCAAGTATGCCAAGGACCAGTGTGAAATTAGCCTCTACGGCTCCTTCGCCAGCAAAGACGACGCCCGCAAGGCTCTGCGCTGGGAGCGCCGTGTGGAACTGGCCATGGAGGGTCACCGCTTCTTCGACCTGCGTCGTTGGGGCCTGCTCTCTACCACGCTCAACAAGTACTTCGAGACGGAGAAGACCGACGAGTACGACGGTCAGACCTATGCCCTCTACTACAAGGACGCCTTCTTCACCGCCGGCAAGAACGAGTACTTCCCCATTGCATCTAACCAGATGAACTACGTTCAGGGTCTCTACCACCAGAACAAGGGGTACTAAAGTAAAGGTAAAAAAGTAAAAAATTAAAAAAGTAAAAAAATTATGAAGACAAATATATTTAATAAGGTAAGGACTCTGGCGAAGGCGGTTTTACCCTTTTACCTTTTTACCCTTTTACCTTTAACATCCTGTCAGGACCGCGACCTGCCCGGTTCGGGCACCATGCAACTGCCCAGTCCTGACGTCACACAGATAAACGGAGTGTCTAACGGTGAGAACAACTATGACTACACACTCACATGGCCGCAGGGACCGTCGGGCAGCGTCATGCAGGTGGCCGTCTATAAGAACGGGACACAGCAGCAGGCACTCACACCCTGCCAGGGCAACTCGTTCACTCTCCGCAACCTGGAGACCAACCAGCTCTACGAGTTCCTCTTCAAGTATGCCAACGGCGACGCCACGTCGAACGGCGTCATCACCACCTTCACACGTCCCGGCGCCACAACGCCTGCCGAGGTGAAGATGGACCAGGTTGACATCTCTGACGACGAGCACGACCTGAACATTTCGTGGGCAGAAAGTGCCGATGCTACCTCCTACATCCTGAAGGTGGTGAAGAACAGCACCGAGGAAGTGGTCAACACCACCGTGAACGGCACCTCATACGTGTTGAAGAACGTGAAGATGAAGGACCGCTTCGAGGCTACCGTCATTGCCCAGAACAACGACGGCAAGGCACTGCCCGTACTGGCCTCTGCCAAGATTGGCGGAAAGATTCCCGGCTTCCTCTCAGAGTATGCCACACCCGAGGAGCTCATTGCCAACGGCGACGACGACGAGGCCTCAGCATGGCTCTGGTTCCAGGCCAATTACCCCAAGGGCGAGTACATCTACTTCGGCAACATCAATACCGTAGAGGACATTGCCGACTACCGCATGCTCTTCTGGCTGCGCGACATTGAGACGGGCAACCCCGACGACATCTGGAACTTCTCTGACGTGGCCCGTAATGCAGCCCCCTGTATTGAGCAGTACGTCAAGAACGGCGGCAACCTGCTGCTGTGGTCGCACGCCGTGCCCTACATCGGAGCCATCAACCGTCTGCCCACCTCGCTGCTGCGCGGCGTGAGCAATGCCTTCGGCTGCGGTGCGGGCGGCTGGAATCCCGATGTGTGGAAGATGGGCGTATGCATCAACACCGGATCCTTCTCCAAGGACTACAGCTCGCACCCCATCTATGCAGGCATTCCCACCGAGAAGCTCAACGACAACTGCTTCGCCGCTGTAGCCATGAAGGGAGCCGGCTGGACCGAAGACCACAACTGCCTGTTCTTCGACATACCCACCAAGCTCACCGGACTCGACAACAACACCGAGGAGTGCTATAACACGCTGACCAACGAGTACGGCATCTATCCGCTCGGCACATGGGACTCACAGGTGTCGTGGGTTAGCCAGCTCAACGTCTGGGAGGCCAAGGGAGCCGACAAGGCCCCCGACGGGTTCCAGAAGGGTGCCGGCACCGTGCTCTGCATAGGCAATGGCGGCTGCGAATTCTCCATGAAGAACGAGGACGGCACACCCGACAAGAGTGCCACGCCCCGTAACAACTCCTGCCAGCAGAACATTCTGCGCATGGCCAAGAACAGCGTTGACTACCTCATGTCCATCTGATGAGACCAGCAATAAAGAGAGAACGGGTGTCGCCATAGGCCGCCCGTTCTTTATTATTTTTTGAGAATGAAAAAAAGTATAGCCCTAAGCATGCTGGCCATAACGACCGTTATTACCAGCTGTTCAGACAGCAACACCTATCGCATCGGCGTGTCACAGTGCTCAGGAGGCGCATGGCGCGAAAAAGTCAACAACGAGATGCTTGCCGCCCAGCACCTCTATGAGCACGCCGTGAAAGTCAGCATAGCCTGTGCCTACGACGACACCGAGCGGCAGATTCAGCAGATAGACTCGCTGGCCGACAGCGGCATCGACCTGCTGGTCATTGCCCCCAACGAGTCGGCCCCCCTTTCGTCTGCCCTCCAGCGCGTCAGGCAGCGCGGCATTCCCGTCGTCTGCTTCGACCGTAGAGTACCCCTCCAGAACTGCACCGCCTTCATCGGCGGCAGCAATGTGGAGGCAGGCCATGCCATAGGCGTGAATGTCGTTGACGTCGCCCACGGACTCACCCGTCCCGGTCGGAAGCCCCGCGTACTGGAAGTGACGGCACTCATGAGCAGCTCCCCAGCCAGAGAGCGCCATCAGGGCTTTTCCCAAGCCTTGAAGGGACACGACGAGCTGGAATACCTCTGCCGTCAGGGCGACTGGAGTTCAGAGGAGACCTACCGCATCGTGAAACAGCTCATCCTCGAAGGCCGTCAACCGGACATCGTCTTCTGTCATAACGACGGCATGGCCACAGGAGCCTATAAGGCCGTAGTGGAGACGCAGACCGCCGACCACATACAGATTTTCGGCATCGACGGCATGCCGGGCGAGGGACTCGACTATGTGCAGTTCGGCCACCAGACGGCCAGTTACGTTTATCCTACGGGAGGCAGCGAAATCATCCGGCTGGCCCTCGACATCCTCACGCATCGGCCATATAAGCGCGAGAACATCCTGCCAGGCATCCTTGTGGTGCGCGAAAACGCATGGTCCATAGCCCAGACCAGCAGCGAACTGATGCGACAAAATAAAGACCTTGTCACCATTCAGAATAAGCTCGAAGACTATCTTGGACTCTACAACTTGCAGCGCAAGTTGCTCTGGGCGCTGGCCGCAGGGTGTCTGGCTCTGGCTGTTGGCTGTCTGCTCACCTGGCGAGCCTTCATCCAGATGCGCCGCGTGGTGCGCCAGCGCCAGACCATGCACGAAGAGCAGACGCTCTTCTACACCAACCCCGACAGCCGCACACTTCTACAGGTCTTTGAGAGCGATAATGAAACGTTGCCCACACCACGCTCGCAGGACTCCATCTTTGCAGAGACGCTCAACGAGGCTATACGCCAAACCATGTCGAACCCCAACCTGAAGATGGATGACCTGGGCAACGCCGTAGGGCTAAGTCGTGTGCAGCTCTACCGCAAGGTGAAGGCCATCACCGGTCTGACACCCGTTGAGCTGCTCCGCCAGATGCGCCTACAGCAGGGTTACGTACTGCTGGCCACCACCAACAAGACCGTACAGGAAATAGCCTACGAGGTAGGCTTCGGCACGCCAGGCTATTTCTCCAAGTGCTTCCGCCAGCAGTACGGAAAATACCCCATGGAACTGCGCAGCGAACAAAGTTGACATAATAGTCAACAATTGTTTCCTGAAACATTTTTGCGAGTCAACGAACGATAATTGATAGTTCGTTGACTCTTGTCTTTATATCTTTGCAGCAGATTTTTCAAATTACTAACCCTAAAAATGAGATATAAAGATGAAAAAATTTTTACTTTTGGCAGCCCTGTTTGCTGCAACAGTGAGTAACGCACAGATCGTGCTTTGGGATGGTGAAGACAAGGAACCAGATTCTGACGGAGGATTCTGGAATCGGGCAGAACCTACAGTAGTGGATGAAGCAGGCAACAAGGTGATGAAGTTCACCACCAAAGCGAATCCTGAAGGTTGGGACAAGGAACACTGCAACTTTGCGTTGCCTTTGGGCGATGTTGACTTCAAGGGCTTGCGCCGCCTGACGCTGAGAATCAAGATGAGCGTCAACCACAACGTACTGGTAAGACTGGTCAAAGACGGTGACGGTGGCTATTCTTCGGGACGTCTGTTCTGGTGTGGCAATGCCGACGAATGGAATATCCTAACCTTTGAGTTTGCTGCCGGTCCTGATAATGAGAAGATAACCGATACTGGCAATACGGTGCTGGAAATCTGGCCGTTCGAAGAAGGTGATGCCCTGAGTAATGTAGGGCAGACGGTCTATGTTGACGATATCAAGTTGGAAGGTCCCATGACCGACGGCATGGCTGTGCGTACCGTAGCCGACAATTCGCTAATAGGCGAGGTGGTGGTCACGGGTGTCATTGGCAAGGGAAGCTATCAAAACACCTGGGACGGTGACTGGCACCCCGAGACTTACGACGACTATGCCCTGCTGGCTGCCAAGCTGGCTCCTTCAGCTACGAAGCTCGACGTGACAGCTGCCGGACATTGGGAAGAGGACTGGGACCAGATTCTGACAAAATGTCCTGATATCACCATCGTTACTGCCGACGGAGCCATCACTGCCATTGCTCCCATCGTCCGTCAGTCAACCGCCACTGCCCACGTTTACACACTCGAGGGTCAGCGTGTCAGCCAGCCAACAAAAGGTCTGTATATTATTAACGGTAAGAAGGTCTTGTTGAAATAGTTACACTAAAAGGCGGTTCCCCCATGGTGACCGCCTTTATATTTAGAGTTTACAAAGTTGACAAAATAGTCAATAAATGTTTCCTGAAACATTATTATTAATCAAGGAACGATGTTTTTTACCTTTTTTTTGAGGGTATCGTTACTTTTGCAGCAGATATTTAAATAAAAACAATATGTACTAACCAAAAAACTGTAAGAAATGAAACAATCGAAAAGACTGATTCTGAGTTTCCTTGTTACGTTGCTATCTACAATAATGTACGCGCAACAGGAAATTACAGGTAACGTGGTGGACCCTGAAGGAGAACCGATTATCGGTGCCACCGTCATGGAGAAGGGGACATCGAATGGTGTCATTACCGACATCGATGGTAATTTCAAGATGAAGGTAGCTGCCGGCACCACGCTGGTATTCTCCTACATCGGCTTCAACACGCAGGAACTTCCTGCCCAAAACGGCATGCAGGTTCAGCTGAAAGAAGATGCCACCGAGCTGGCCGAAGTTGTCGTCGTTGGCTACACTACCCAGCGCAAGGCCGACCTTACGGGTGCTATTTCGACCGTGAGCATTGATGAAATCGCCAAGCAGAACGAAAACAACCCCATGAAGGCTCTGCAAGGCCGCGTGCCAGGCATGAACATTCAAGCCGACGGTAACCCCTCGGGAGCTGCTACCGTACGAATTCGCGGTATCGGCACACTGAACGACAACGACCCACTTTACATCATCGACGGCGTGCCCACCAAGGCAGGCATGCACGAACTGAACGGCAACGACATTGAGAGCATTCAGGTGCTCAAGGATGCCGCCTCGGCTTCAATCTACGGTAGCCGTGCTGCCAACGGTGTGATTATCATCACCACCAAGAAGGGCAAGGACGGCAAGGTGAAGGTGAACTTCGACGGCAGCGTGGCCACCTCTTTCTACACGAACAAGATTGAGACCATGAATGCCAGCCAGTGGGGACGCGCTTTCTGGCAGGCCAACATAAACGACGGACTGAACCCCAACAACAACAACCTGGGCTACAACTACGACTGGAGCTACAACGCTCAGGGTCACCCTGTGCTGAACAAGATGACGATGGACATGTATCTGGACGAGAATGCTTCCGTACGTGCCGGCGATACTGACTGGTTCAAGGAGATTACCCGTACGGGTGTGGTACAGCAGTACAACCTCTCGGTGAGCAACGGAAACGAACGGGGCAACGCATTCCTCAGCCTGGGATACTATGACAACCAGGGCACCATCAAGGACAGCTACTTCAACCGTCTCTCGGCACGTGCCAATGCTGACTACAAACTGATGGACGGCATCATCGTCATTGGTGAGAACTTCACCGTCAACCGCACCAAGGGTGTAGATGCCCCGGGGGGCGTGCTGGAGCATGCACTGGAGTTCAACCCCAACTTCCCCATCTATGCAGAGAACGGCAAGTATGCCCAGGCACTGGGAGCCTACTCGGAGCGTGAGAACCCGCTAAGTATGATTGAAAACTCAAGGGATAACGAATATACCCAGTGGCGCACGTTCGGCGACGTACACCTGAGCATCACGCCCTTCAAAAACCTCATGGTGCGCACCACGCTCGGCATGGACTACACCCAGAAGGAGCAGCGATTCTTCACCTACCCCATTGCCAACGGTAAGGTGATGCGCACGGAGAGTGCCGTGGAGTCGAAGCAGGAGCACACCATGCGCTGGATGTGGAACGCCATTGCCACTTACAACCTAGCCATTGGCAAGCACCGTGCCGACGTGATGGTGGGCACCGAGATAAACCGCATGGACTACAAAATGAGCAGTGCCAAGCGTTATGAGCTGGCCATCCTGAATACGGACTACATGTGGCCCAGTGCCGGTGCAGGGCGTCAGCTGGCCGAAGGCTTTGGCGAAGGTTTCTCGCTCGTGTCTTTCTTTGGCAAGGCCAACTACACTTACAATGACAAATATCTGGCTTCATTTACCCTGCGTTATGACGGTTCCAGCCGCTTCGGTTCCAACAACCAATATGGTACCTTCCCCTCGTTCAGTGCCGGTTGGCGCATCAGCGAAGAGAAGTTCATGGAGAAGACCAAGGGTTGGCTCGACAACCTGAAACTGCGTTACTCTTGGGGACAGACCGGTAACCAGGAAATTTCGAACACTGCCCGCTACACACTCTATAAGTCGGTGGTATCAACAGGTCTTTGGGACAGTAGTCAGGCAGGTTCCTCTTACGACATTGCCGGCAGAAACGGCGGTTACGACCTGGCTAACGGCTATGTGCGCAACCAGCGCGGCAACGAGGATATTAAGTGGGAAACCAGCACCCAGCACAACATAGGTGTCGATTTCTCGCTGCTGAGAGGCGATATTTACGGTAGCTTCGACTGGTTCAACAAGAAGACCACCGACATTCTGCTTTTCATGGACGGCATCGCCGCTATGGGTGAGGGTAACGGACAGTGGATCAATGCCGGTGAGGTGAAGAACAACGGTTGGGAGTTCTCACTGGGCTACCGTCACCACCTGAACAACGGTTTCTCGTGGGACATCAACGGTAATATCAGCCGCTACAGCAACGAGGTAGCCAAACTGCCCGAAACGGTGGCTGCCAGCGGACGCTACGGCGGCAACAGTAAGCTGACCGTCATCGGGCACCCCATGTACTCGCAGGTGGGTTTCATTGCTGACGGCATCTTCAAAAGTCAGGAAGAGATTGACAACCACGCCATTCAGGAGGGTGCCGGCCTGGGCCGCATCCGCTATAAAGACCTGAACGGCGACGGTGTCATCACAGAGGACGACCAGGACTGGATATACGACCCTACACCCGACTTCACATGGGGTCTGAACATCTACCTGCAGTATAAGGACTTCGACCTGACCATGTTCTGGCAGGGCGTGCAGGGCGTGGATGTAGATTGCCGAGGCTTTAAGTCACAGACTGACTTCTGGGCCAATTCGAATATCAACGTGCCTTACCTGAACAAAGGCGTGCGCGTGCTCGATGCATGGACTCCTGACAACATGGGCAGTGACATTCCCGCGCTGACTACGTCAGACTCCAACCGTGAGGGACGCATATCGACTTACTACATTGAAAACGGCTCATACGTTAAACTGCGTACCATTCAGTTGGGCTACAACCTGCCCAAGAGCCTGACCGACAAGCTGCGACTGGACCGCATACGCATCTACGCTTCGGCCCAGAACCTGCTGACTATCAAGAGCAGCAAGTTTACAGGAGCAGATCCCGAGAACCCCGGATTCAACTATCCCATACCTCTCAATCTGACCTTCGGACTGAATGTGGCGTTTTAAGTTAAGAATGAAGAGTGAAGAGTGAAGAATGAAGGTCAAAGGTCAAAAGTCAAAGGTCAAAGGCCACTTCCCCAAAAGCCTTAGACTGGTTCCCTTAGACCTTAGACAAAAAAAATAAATCTCAAATCAAAACAAATATGAAACAGATCATCAATAACGTTGTAAACCTCTGTGTCCTCTGTCTTCTCTGTGCTTTCTGTGCTTGTAGTGGATTTTTGGACGAGCAGGTGCCGCAGGCCACGCTGACACAGGATGAGGTAAAAAAGCCTGAATACATTGACAATGTGCTGATTTCGGCATATGCCGGACTGCTCAGTATAGAGGACATGAACTCCTCGTTCTCACTTTGGAACTACGATACCCGTTCGGACGATGCCTACGTAGGAGGTTCGAACCCATCAGACGGTGAGCCCTTCCACATTCTGGAGAAGCATGCCACGGTGATGACCACCGACTGGCCCTACAACGACATCTGGAACCGTTTCTACAAATATTTGTCGCGCATCAGCCTGTCGCTCGACATGCTGGCCGTTGCAGACCAGAGCAACACTGTCATCCAGCAGCGTACTGCAGAGATGAAGTTCTTGCGGGCCTACGGACACTTCCAGTTGAAGCGGCTGTTCAAGAAGATTCCATTCGTCAACAAGCTCAACATGCAGGAGGACGACTACAACAACCTCACCAATACGGAATACA
>ONRS01000151.1 GCA_900320255.1 uncultured Prevotellaceae bacterium | reverse complement strand
CTCTCTTCTGGTGACTCCCGCGGGATTCAAACCCACAACCTTCTGATCCGTAGTCAGATGCTCTATTCAGTTGAGCTAGGGAGCCTTTTGCTTAATTGCGGGTGCAAAGGTAAGGAGTTTTTCTGAAACAGCCAAACTTTTTTGGAACTTTTTTTGAAAAAGTTATACAATAATGCGCGTTTTGCGGTAATTCTCCCTAAATTCAGTAGGACTACAGCCCTTTTTCTTCTTGAATATCCGGTTGAAGTTGCTCAGGTTGTTGAAACCGCACAAGAAACTGATTTCGCTGACACTCTTGGCAGTGTCAACAAGCTGGCGGGCGGCATAGCCCAGACGAATGTCGATGATGTACTCCGAGAGGTTGCGGCTGGTGTGCAGCTTGAAGAAGCGGCTGAAGGCCGATGGGCTCATGCCTGCCAGGCTGGCCAGTTCGGGCAGACGCAGGTCGTCACGATAGTGGGCTGCTATGTAGTTCTTCACTTTCAGCACGCGGCGCGAGTCGCTCTCCACGTCAACCTTGGCATAGCTGCTGGTAGCCAGCGTGCGGGCACCGTCTTGGCGCGAGAGTTCGTAGAGTATGGTCATGAACTGCATCACGGCATAGAACCCGTCCTTTATCTCGCTGAGCCCCACAATGAGCGGATAGACGTGCATAATGGCAGACATGGGGAAACAAAGCCCCTTACGCGCCTCCTGCACCATGTTGAGAATACTGCGGAAGGGGTTTCGGCCAAAGATGCCGTCTTCAGATATGTCGAGGTCGAACTGTATGGTGACTTCGTGAACATCGGAACTGGTGCACTCATGCTGCTCCCACACATGCTCAAGGTCGGGCGAGGTAATAAGCACGAGGTCGTAGTCGTCGATAACTTCCGACGAGTCACCCACAATGCGCCTAACGCCCTTGGCATTCTCCACGAAGTTCAGCTCATAGACGTCGTGGTTGTGTATGGGGTAATTGAACTCCTTCTTGTGACGGTCGGCAATGTAGAGAACGTCGCGTCCGCCCAGGGGCGTTATTTCGTGAATGACTTCCATGTTGAGTTAGGAGTTAGGAGTGTTCTACGTTCGTTATATCTTCAGTTCCTTCATGATTTCACTCATCTTCTGCAGGGTGGAGATGCGCGTTGGAACGAGCGGCAGGCGCAGCACATTCTCGATGAAGCCCATTTCGTGGAGCATGGCCTTGACGCCAGCCGGGTTACCATCAACGAAGAGCAACGAGAAGAGGTCAGTAAAGCGGTGGTGAATCTTGCGTGCAGCATCGTACTCACCACGGAACTGCAGGCGGATCATCTTGGAGAACTCCTTGGGCAGGGCGTTGCCAATAACGCTAATCACGCCCACGGCACCACAGCTGATCATGGGGAAGGTGAGCGAATCATCGCCACTGATGACATCGAAGTCTTGTGGCTTGTTCTTGATGATTTCATCTACCTGCTCCAGATTGCCCGACGCCTCCTTGATGGCCACGATGTTACGGCAGTCGCGTGCCAGCCTGACGGTAGTCTCTGCCTTCATATTAACGCCTGTACGGCCCGGCACGTTGTAGAGCACAACGGGCAGTTCGGTGGCTGCGGCTATGGTGCGGAAATGCTGGTAGAGTCCCTCCTGCGACGGCTTATTATAATAAGGACAGACGCTGAGCACGCCGTCGATGCCCTTGAAGTCGCCCGTCTTCAGCTCCTCAACGATGGCGGCCGTGTTGTAGCCGCCACACCCCATGAGGATGGGCACACGTGCCTGCACGAGGTCAACGACGGTGTTCTTGATGCGCAGCTTCTCGTCGGGTGTCAGCGTAGGGGTTTCACCCGTAGTTGCCAATATGCAGAAAAAGTCGGCCCCATTGTCAAGCTGGTAGTTGACCAGACGGATAAGCGCGGGGTAGTCAACTTGTCCGTCGGCCTTGAAGGGCGTAATAAGTGCTATGCCGAGACCCTTGAATATATTTTGTACCATATATATGTTTATTCCGATTTAAACAAATCCTTGATGCCGCCAATGCTGCCCATGAGGTTAGTGGCTTCGTAAGGCAGATAGACGGTCTTCTGATTGTCACCTTGTGCCAGCTGCTCCAGCATCTGTATATACTTCTGGGCCAACAGATAGTTGGCAGGGTTGGTGCTCTTGCCCACGGCCTCTGTAATGAGCTCAATGGCCTTAGCCTCGGCCTCAGCCTTGCGAATACGTGCCTGAGCCTCACCCTCTGCATTGAGGATGGCCTCCTGCTTGGCGGCTTCAGCCTTGTTGATGATGGCGGTCTTCTCACCTTCCGACTGCAGAATGTCGGCAGCCTTCTTACCCTCGGAGGTCAGAATGGTGGCACGTTTGTTACGCTCGGCCTGCATCTGCTTCTCCATAGCGGTAAGCACGCTCTCCGGCGGGGTAATATCCTGCAGCTCAACACGATTGACCTTAACGCCCCACTTGTCGGTAGCTTCGTCAAGTACCGACCCGAGCTTCTTGTTGATGGTGTCACGCGAGGTCAGCGTCTCGTCCAGCTCCAGTTCGCCGATGATGTTACGCAGCGTGGTCTGCGTGAGCTTCTCTATGGCGTTGGGCAGGTTCGAGATTTCGTAGGCAGCCTTGAACGGGTCAACAATCTGGAAGTATAGCAGCGCGTTAATCTCGGTCTGCACATTATCCTTGGTGATCACATTCTGCTTCGGGAAGTCATACACCTGCTCACGCAAATCGATGGTGGTGGAGTACATGTAGCGTCCACGACTCAGAATGACGATGTCCTTGGCGCGGTCAATGAAGGGTATGATGATGTTGATACCCGGGTTAAGCGTGGCATGATAGCGGCCTAAACGCTCAATAATCTTGGTTTCCGACTGGGGGATAATGACCAGCGCCTTCTTCACCAGCACCAGCGCACACAACACGATGACTACCAATACAATAATAATGGGCTCCATAAGCAATTACTTTTTTATTTGTTATGTCGATGTTTTTGTTATTTCAGGACTGTCGTTACTTTGATACGACTACGGTAATAATGGTGCTCTCGCGGTTCACCACTTTGACTGCCGTCCCAGCGGAAATGGCCTCGCCAGTCTGGCTCTTGGCCTTCCACACGTCACCATCAATGGCCACACGGCCAAAGCCGTCAGCCTCTATGGTCTCGCGAACACGGCCCTCGCGCCCAATAAGTGCATCAGCATTACTCACACGGTCGGGGTCGTTCTTATGAAACCAGCGCAGCGCTACCGGGCGTACCGTAAACAGACAGACTACACTCACTACGGCAAAGACTGCCAACTGGACGTAGAACCCCACGAAGGGTGACAACAAGGCCGTCACAGCACCACCAATAGCGAAGCACATAAGGAAGAAATCGCCAGACGTCATTTCAAGAATCAGGCAGATGACGGCAACTACTGCCCATAACTGCCACAGGTTTTCGGCTATATACTGTATCATAATTGTAGCTTACGTTTAGTTCCTATTTCTATTTTGAGTGCGTAAAGGTACGAAGTTTTTTTTATTTGACAAAATTATCGGCCAAAAATCAATGCGAACCGATGTAAAGAAACAGCATACCCAACAATACCAGCACCAAATCGACGGTTTTTGCCTTGAGATTCTTCTCGTGGAAGAGGGATGCCCCAAAGAGGAAACTGACCACCACCGAGCCGCGCCGAATCATGGAGACGATACTGATCATAGCATCGGGCAGCGACAAGGAGTAGAAATAGAGGAAGTCTGCCGTAGAAAGGAAAACGCTGACGCCTATTATGCTCCATTTCCAACGGAAACGCGTTACATGGTGACGCTGGGGCCACCACAGCAACAAAAGCATGGCACCCATCATGAAACATTGGTAGATGGTGTACCACGACTGCACCATCATGCGGTCGAGACCTGCCCCATCCTCGCCAACAGGTGCCATGAGGTATCTGTCGTAAAGTCCGCTAATGGCTCCCATAGCGGCAGAGCCCACTATCATCCATATCCAGTGGTCGTGCTTGAAGTCGATGCCCTCTTTCTTGCTGCTCTTGCTCAGCAACAGAAACGAAGCGACGGCAAGCGTCACACCCACCCACTGCCAGAGATTGAGTCGTTCGCCAAACACAAGCAAGGCACCCACCAGCACCATTACCGGACGCGTAGCATTAATGGGGCCGACAATGGTGAGCGGCAAATGCTTCATGCCGAAATAGCCTAAAAGCCAGCTGCTTAACACGATAACACTCTTCAAAAGAATGAAGCGATGAACCTCCCATCCGCCGCTTGCCACATGGAAGTCGGATGTATCAAGTAAGCCAGTCGAAGCACTTAAAATGATAAACGGCAGGAAGATCAGCGAAGAGAAAAGCGTGTTGAGAAACAACACCGGAATGACAGCGTTATCCTTGAGTGCCTCTTTCTTAAATGAATCGTAGCAACCTAAAAAGACTGCAGACAAAAAAGCTAATATTAGCCACATTTCTTATTCTTTTTCGTTACGGCAAGATGTTACGCCTTGCCGTTATGATTAATATTCCACCCGCTCCAGAAACAAAGCGTTGGCAGGCATTGACTCGCCTGCACCTGTGCGACTGCCCTGCTCAATAACCTGGCGAAACTCGCTCATCGTCATGCGCCCCCGTCCCACCTCTATAAGTGTACCCACTACGGCGCGAACCATGTTACGCAGGAAGCGGTTGGCCGTTATTTCGAAGTACCACTCCGTCTCACTTGTCTGGTGCCACTCAGCAGCATACACCCGGCAGAGCGTGGTCTTTACGTCGCTGCCGGCCTTGCAGAAAGCACCAAAGTCCTCGTACTCCATAAGCACCCGCGCGGCGCGGTTCATGGCCTCAAAGTCAAGCTGGTAATGCAGTTGGCAGGAATAGCGCCAGAGGAAGGGCGACTTGTGGGTATGTATATAATAATGGTACGTGCGACGCTTGGCAGAGAAGCGGGCGTGCATGTCGTCGCTGACGGGCTCCACCCTGTCAACGCTAATGTCACGAGGCAGGGCGTGGTCAAGCTTATAGGCAAGGTTATCCATGTCGTAGGGACCCTCGTAGTCGAAGTGGGCTGCCATCTGCCGGGCATGTACACCGGCATCGGTCCGGCCTGCCCCCACCACTTCTATGGGTTGCCGCAGAAGCATGGACAAGCAACGCTGCAGTTCACTCTGCACCGTCACCCCGTTGGGTTGAACCTGCCACCCGTGGTATGCCGTCCCATCATAGGAAAACCAGACGAAGTATCGCATTTCGCGTGCAAAATTACAAAATAATTATCAATTGGCAGTTATCTGTTGCTAATTATTTTGTACTTTACTCACTTAATCGTACCTTTGCAGCATGATATTCTATTTTACAGGAACAGGAAACACCAAATGGGCAGCCCAACGCATGGCGGAAGTCACGGGCGAGGAGCTTCTTTTTATTCCCGACGTTATACGTAAGGGCATCGTAAAAGTCACCATCAGCGAAGGCGAGCGACTGGGGTTCTGCTTCCCTACCCACGGGTGGCAGCCACCACGCATCGTGCGTGAGTTTATTCAGCACACAGCCTTTAGCGTTCCACCTTCAACGTATATCTACGCCCTCACCACCTGCGGCGACAACATGGGTGAGCTGATGACCATCTTCGGCAAGGAGCTGAAGAATGCCGGACTATGGCTTGATGCCAGCTTTGCCGTCGTGATGCCCGAGTCGAACGTATGCTTTTCTTTCCTGCATCTGGACACACCCGAAAAGGCGGAACAGAAAATTGCTGCCGCCGACATACAGCTGGAGCATATTGCCGACATCGTGAAGAACAAAAAGCGTGGGGTAAGCCAACTGGTGAAAGGTGCCATTCCGCGTACCTACTCCTACGTCATCGGCGGCTATTATAACCGCCACCTCATTAAGGACGATAAGTTCTGGGTAGATAAAGAGGCCTGCATCGAGTGCGGACTCTGTGCAAGGGTCTGTCCTGTTGATGACATAAAAGGAGCACCGCCCGAGTGGATTCACAACGGACGGTGCACCAATTGTCTTGCCTGTTATCATCATTGTCCGCGGCATGCCATTCATTGGGCAAAGATGAAGCGCGGACAGTATCTCTTCAATAAACGCGAGGACCGAAGATAGTGGTACCCACACGAACCATTGTGGAACCGCACTCTACGGCTATCGGATAGTCGTGGCTCATGCCCCACGAACGTTCGCAGAAGTAGTCACAGTCGGCAAAGTACTGCGCCTTTACCTCGTCAAAGAATTGGCGGGCGGTCATCATTTCCCGGCGTATCTGTTCTTGGTCGTCAACGTACGAAGCCATCATCATCAACCCGCAAATCTGCACATGCTCCAATGCCCGCCATTCGCCATCACTCAGCAGCTGTCGGCAGTCATCGAGCGTAAGACCGTACTTCGTTTCCTCCTCGGCAATGTGCAACTCCAGCAACACGCGAATGGTGCGGTTATTCTTCTTGGCCTGCTTGTCTATTTCCTTGAGCAGTTTCAAGGAATCGACAGCTTCCACCATTGAGATGTAAGGCGCAATATATTTCACCTTGTTCGTCTGCAGGTGACCGATGAAGTGCCACTCTATATCCTTGGGCAGCGTCTCCACCTTCTGCCGGAGCTCCTGCTCGTGGCTCTCTCCGAAGATGCGCTGGCCCTCTGCATAGGCGGCTTCTATGTATTCGTTGGGGTGATACTTGCTGATGGCTACCAGCCGCACTCCCTCAGGCAGGTCGCCCAGCACGCGCCGCAGGTTTCCCTTTACGTCGTAATCCATCGTTTTAGCCTTCAAACTCTGGTTTGTCGTCCTTCTTGGTCGAAGCGGTATGTTCGAAGACGTCCATGAACTTCGTTTCGCTGATGTTAGAAATGACGTAGTCAATCATTGTCCCTCCCATCACCTCGTCAATGTTCTTCACCGCACCGTTCAGGGTGGCAGCCTGCACCAGGTAAGTCACACTTGAACGTTTCTCCTTCTCTGTCTTCTCGTCGATGGTGATAAACTGGAGCTTGGCCTTGTACCAGCGGTCGTCATTGTCGTTCTCGCTGAAAAACACTTCGTGGAAGGCGGCGGGGGTGATGTTCTTCACCTCAAACTCACCGCTGATGTATGCTGACATCTCCTGTGTGATAGTTTCCTCGGCCTCGCCGAAACTCAGGGCATCAACTACATAATACTCAATCACTTTCTTTGTCATACCGTCCTCCATCGTCTTGTCGTAACGGATGGCGGTTTCAAACCAGTTAGCTGTTCTACTTCTCATAATATAAAATAGGTATAATCTTTGTTTAATGTTTATTTTCCAATCTACTTCTGCACACCGTAGTACTGCAGTTTTTTCTTCTTCTGATTCGTGAGGTCCTCCACTATCTGCGTGGCTATAAGCTGGCTGCGTGAGGTGGTGAGACCAGCCTCTTCGCCTAATTCAACCTGCAGCTTGAGCAGTTCCTCGTTGACGCTCGACATCTCGGAAAGGAACTTCTTCTCGCTGGAGCTCATGTATTCATTATTATATATCTTGGAGAGCACGCGGTCAGCCTCAGCCGTAAAACGCTTACGGAAAATCTGCTCCGCCTTGGCATCGTAATCAGCTTTGCTCTGGCGTTCCTCTGGCGTCATAATCATCGTGTCGCCACTCACCACGCCCAACTCTGCGGGGTCGAAACCGTCCTCCAACAGGTCGTCGGTTGCCTGACGGGGAGCTGGTTTCACAAATTCCACATTGGTTGACTCCGGCATCAGCTCAAAGTAGAGCCCCACCAACAGCAGGGCGATGACAACCGCAGCAGCCAACGTCAATCCAGACTTGTAGAACTCGCGCTTCACCTTTAGTGCCTTGCGCATGTCGGCTATGGCGTTATAACGTTTGTCGGGCTCGTCGTTAACGGCCTTCTTCATCACACGCTTGTACTCGTAGGGCATCTCCGACAAGCTGAAAAGCCACTCCATGAGGCGTCCTAATGAATAGATGTCGCAACGGGCATCGACGGTGCCGCCCTTACTTACCTCCGGCGCAACAAAAGACTCCATGTCTTGGTAGAGCGCTGTGCTGTCCGACATGCCCAAATAGAACGAACCGTGGTTGAGCAGCAGCGGGGTGTTGTCGCCTTTGCGTATCAGTATGTTCTCCGGGGCAAAGCAAACGTGGAAGATGCCCTCGCCGTGAAGATACTCCGCCACATCAAACAATTGGCCGATGAGTCCGTCAACAAACGACTTGTTTGCTACAATTGACGGCTGTTCGTTCAGCAGCTGTTTAAGCGTCAGGTAATTACCTTGCTCCAGACGAAGCAGCACGGCATTGCCCTTCTTGTCCTGCTCCACCTCAAAGTGCAGCTGGTTCTTATGACGCAGCTGAAGATTCTTCTCGCTCTCGGCCTTCAGCCCTTCGGCAAACTTAATGCTGTCGTTCAGACTTGGGGTGATGCTGATGATGTTCTGATACTTCTCGCCTATCAGCTTCTTGCTGAACATGCCTAAGGGCATTCTGGCACCAACGGCTTTAGCCGCCGACTTCGATTCTAACAGTTCCTCGTAATTCATACCTGGTTCCTTTCATTTTCTGGTGGGACTATATCCTTACTTTCACCTTCACGGGCTTACTCTCGTTGTGAATGCGGTTGAGAGCCGTCACCACATAGACATAGCGCTGCGAACCGTCGCCAAGGGGCAGGCGGTAGAAGGTGTCGTCGGTCACGGCAACGATGCGCTGCGGATTGTCAATATCGACGCGCTCGCCCTGAAGGAAACGATAAACCACGTACTTCACGGCCTCGCGCTTCCAGCCGCTGCCGCGAGGCGGTGTCCAGCAGAGCACCTGTTCGTCGTCAGACATCCAGATGGCTTTCACCTTGCGCGGTTTCTTGGGCGACGTCTTGGTAATAAAGGGCATCAGCGGCTGCAAGGCCTGCCGACGCCAGTAGCGCTGCTTGAGCTGAGTGGCGTAGCCGCCGACATTATCGACTGCAGCCTTGGCATACCAGAGCACGGTACCCTCCACGTTAGGACACTCGGCATAGAGTGCCATCTTGCGGTCCTGCTGGTTGAACTTCGCCGTGCGCTCAATGTCCTCACCAATGAAGAGCGGACGCTTCGACGCATGACGGTTCCACCAGTGTATCAACTCATTATAATCAGCAGCACGGTTACCAATCTCCCAGTATATCTGCGGCACGTTATAATCCACCCAGCCGTTGTTCACCCAAAGCAGAATGTCAGCATAGAGGTCATCATAGTTCTGAAGACCGTTGGTCTGCGAGCCGTTGGGGTCGTTCTTCTTATTGCGGTAGATGCCGAATGGCGACACACCTACCTTTACCCACGGCTTCAGGTCGTGCACGGTTTCATACAGCTGCTTCACAAACAGATTCACCTGATGGCGGCGCCAGTCACCGCGGTCGCTGATGCCATTCGGATTAGCCCTGTATGCTGCATCGTCGTTGATGGTCTGGCCCGCTGCCGGGTAGGGATAGAAATAGTCGTCGTAGTGAATGCCGTCCACGTCGTAGCGCTTGACGATGTCGGCCACCACCGAACAAATGTAATCGCGGTTCTCCTGCAGGCCCGGATTCAGCACCAGCAGACCGTCATAGGGGAACACGCGCTCGGGGTGGGTCTGCGAAATGTGGGTAGTGCTGAGCACGTTGGTGGTCTTTGTCTTGGCACGGTAGGGATTAATCCATGCATGCAGCTCCATGCCGCGGGCGTGGCACTCGTCAATCATCCACTGCAGGGGGTCCCAATACGGGTTGGGGGCCTTGCCCTGCTGTCCTGTCAGGAATCGGCTCCACGGCTCTATATTACTCTGATAGAGGGCGTCACACTCAGGACGAACCTGGAAGATGATGGCATTGGCCCCCATCTGCTGCAGGGCGTTAAGCTGATAGCGCAGCGTCTGCTGCATCTGCTGGGTTGACATGCCTACCCACTGGCCGTTGACGGCCTGAATCCAGGCACCGCGGAATTCACGCTTGGGTTGCGCCTGAAGGGATAAAAGTAAAAAGGTTAAAAGGTAAAAAAGTAAAGAACACCTTACCAGCCTGTTTGCCCTTGATATGATTTCTATTCTCATTTTCATTAACGTTTTAATCATTTATCTTGTTCCAAATCTCCTTCGTCCAGTCGCTGCCGTTCTCGGGGCAATAGGTACGAATGCCCATCTGACTGGCGGCCGCCACGTTGCGCGGACCGTCATCAATGAAGAGCGTCTCTGCAGGAGCAATGTGCTCGGCCATGAGCATCTTGCTGAAGAAGAAGGGGTCGGGTTTCAGGACGCGCTGTTCGTAACTCATGTAGAGCGCGTCCATATAGTCACGAATGGAGTGGCCCTGTCCGTCGAACTCGGGGCTCAGTGCCCACGACATCATGTAGGGATTAGTGTTCGAGAGCAGCAGCAGCCGGTATCCCTCACTGCGCAACCGGCGCAGGCAGTCAAGATTACGCTGGGGCAGTTCACGGCAATAGCCTAACCAGGCATGGCGGCACTGGTCGTAGGTCACCTCGTGGCCTACCAGCCTGCCCAGCTCCACGCGGAAGGTCTCGGCGTCGATGTCGCCGCGCTCCAAGTCGCCGAAGATACCGCTCTGCGTGTAGGCGTCGAGCCGTTCGTGGGCATCGGCGAGCCCCAGGGCCTCGAAGCGGCGGATGGCTTCGTCCTGTCCCAAGGTGATGATGACACCACCTAAGTCAAATACTATATTCTTTATCATTCTTCAAAGAGTTTCAGTTTATTCTTGCGTGCCTCGTCGAGCGAAAGCAGCTGTTCCTGTTCGTGGTTGTAATCTTCGCGCATACGGGCATACTTCGCGTCGAGTTCCTGCTCCACCTGCTGTTCTTCGGTCATGAGCCGCTGTGCCACGAGGGCGTTCTGCGACGCATCCTTCAGCCACAGCACCGGCCCTGCATAGACGGGGGCAATTTTCAGCGCCACATGCAGTTCGCTGGTGGTGGCACCGCCAATCATGATGGGGATGTGGAGCCCGGCGCGGTCCAGTTCGCGTGCCACGTTGACCATTTCCTCCAACGACGGGGTAATGAGCCCCGACAGGCCGATCATGTCAACATGCTCCTCCTTCGCCTTGCGCACGATGTCCTCGGCGGGAACCATTACGCCCATGTCGATGACCTCGTAGTTGTTGCAGGCCATGACCACAGCCACGATGTTCTTGCCGATGTCGTGCACGTCGCCCTTGACCGTAGCCAGCAGCACCTTGCCGACGCGGCTGTTGCCCGTGGCCTGCTGTCCCTGCAAATACGGCTGGAGAATGCTTACCGCCTGCTTCATGGTGCGGGCGGTCTTCACCACCTGCGGCAGGAACATCTTGCCCTGTCCGAAGCGTTCACCGACAATGTTCATGGCCGCCATGAGCGGGCCCTCGATGATGGCGACAGGACTCGGGTATTTCGCCAGCGCCTCCTGCAGGTCGGCCTCCAGGTTGTCGCCAATGCCGCGGATGAGGGCCTGCTGCAGGCGGTCCTCCAAGGGGGGTGAGGCGATAGAGGCTGTAGGGTCTATAGAGGCTATAGAAGCTATAGAGTCTATAGGCTCTTCTGCCAGCTCCAACAGCCCCTCGGGATTGCCACGCAGAATGGCATCCTCGATGGCGGTGAGCTGTTCCTTGGGCAGGTCAGCGTAGGTGACCTTCGTGGCAGGATTGACAATGCCGAAGTCCATGCCGGCCTGAATGGCATGGTAAAGGAACACGGCGTGCATGGCCTCGCGCAAGTAGTTGTTGCCCCGGAACGAGAACGAAAGGTTGCTCACGCCGCCGCTGACGTGGGCACCGGGCAGATTCTGGCGAATCCACTGGGTAGCGCGGATGAAGTCGGCGGCATACAGGTTGTGTTCGTCCATGCCAGTGGCGATGGCGAGGATATTGGGGTCGAAAATAATGTCGAGCGGATTCATGCCCACCTGCTCGGTGAGCAGACGGTAGGCACGCCGGGCAATCTCAATGCGACGCTCGAAGGTAGTGGCCTGGCCCTGTTCGTCGAAACACATGACGACCACGGCGGCACCGTAGCGCATGACGTCGCGGGCATGACTCAGGAAGACTTCCTCGCCCTCCTTGAGCGAGATGCTGTTGACGATGCTCTTGCCCTGCGCACACTGCAGTGCGGCGGTGATGACGTCCCACTTCGACGAGTCAATCATCAGCGGCACGCGGGCTATGTCGGGCTCGGCGGCAAGCAGGTTCAGGAAGGTGGTCATCTCCTGACGGGCATCGAGCAGGCCGTCGTCCATATTGATGTCGATGACGAGGGCGCCGTCCTCCACCTGCTTGCGGGCAATGGTGAGGGCCTCGTCGTACTGTTTCTCCTTAATGAGGCGGAGGAACTTGCGCGAACCGGCCACGTTGCAGCGCTCGCCCACGTTGACGAATCGCACTTCGGGCGTGACGTCGAGCAGTTCCAGTCCGCTGAGCCAGAGCGTCTGCGGCCTTTCAGCGACCTGATGGGGGCGCTTGCCCTCGACGAGCGGCACGTAGCGGCGGATGAACTCGTCGGTGGTTCCGCAGCATCCGCCCACGATGTTGACCAACCCCTCGTCGATGAGCTCGGCAATCTTGGGGGCCATGGAGTCGGGCGTCTCGTCGTAGAGCCCCATCGAGTTAGGCAGTCCGGCATTCGGGTAGGCCGATATATAATAAGGTGCATGGGCTGCGAGCTGTCGCAGGTAGGGTTTCATCTGGTCGGCACCGAACGAACAGTTCAGTCCGACGCTGAAGACGGGGTACGTGCTGACCGAGGCGAGGAAGGCGTCGAGCGTCTGGCCCGAGAGGGTGCGCCCGGCGGCGTCGCTGATGGTGACGCTGAGCATGACGGGCAGTTCTGCGCCGCGCCGCTGCATGACGTCCATGGCGGCACAGATGGCGGCCTTGGCGTTGAGCGTGTCGAAGATGGTCTCAATGAGCAAGGCATCTGCCCCACCCTCAATGAGCGCATCCGTCTGCTCCGCGTAGGCATCGTAAAGCTCGGTGAAACTGACCTCGCGGAAGGCAGGGTTGCTGACGTCGGGCGACATGGAGCACGTCTTGTTCGTGGGGCCGATGCTGCCGGCCACGAAGCGGGGCTTTTCTGCCGACGAGAACTCGTCGGCACAGCGGCGGGCGATGCGGGCTCCCTCCAGGGCCATCTGCCGGACCTGCTGCTGCATGTCGTAGTCAGACTGGCTGATGCGCTGGCTGTTGAACGTGTTGGTGGTGATGATGTCGGCACCGGCCGCCAGATACTTGCGGTGAATGTCGGCTATCACGTCGGGGCGCGTCAGGTTGAACACGTCGTTGTTCCCCCTGAGCCCGTACTGCTGAATCATGGTGCCCATGGCACCGTCGAGTATCAGTATGCGCTGGCTCAAGAGCTGGCGCATACGGCTTATGGGGCTTATAGGGCTTATAGGGCTCATAGGGCTTATACGGGGGCTTAAACTTTCATTGCGCGGTCCATTTCGCGGCGGTCTTCTTTCTCTTTCAGCGTCTGGCGCTTGTCGTACTGCTTCTTACCCTTGCAGAGGGCGATGTCCATCTTGGCGCGGCCATTGTCGTCGAGGAACACCAGCGTGGGCACAATGGTGTAGCCCGTCTGCTTGGTGGCCGACGCCAGTTTCTGAATTTCGCGCTTGGTCAAGAGCAGCTTGCGGTCGCGCTTGGCCGAGTGGTTGTTATACGAGCCGTAGAAGTAGGTGCTGATGTTCATGCCCTTCACCCACAGCTCGCCGTTGATGATGGTGCAGTACGTGTCAACGAGCGACGCCTTGCCCAGGCGTATGCTCTTTATCTCGGTGCCCGTCAGCACGATGCCCGCCGTGTATTCCTCAATGAAGAAATACTCGAACGATGCCTTCTTGTTCTTAATCTGAACGGGGCTCTTCTTCCTCAGTAATTGTTGCTCCTTGTTCACCTTTTTTTATTTACGATTTAAATGTTATCGTTAGCGTTAACGTTAACGTTAGCGAAGCGGTCGATGTGCTGGTCGATGTATTCGGCTATCTGGGCGGTCCATTCCTCCTCGTGCTCCACGAACGCGTCGTCCAGGTCGTCGAAGGCGGGGAAGCGCTCAAACAGCGCCATGAACTCCTCGTCGGTGCAGTCGCGCTCTATGTCGGCACCATGCTTGGTGTAGAGCGTGTGGGCCTCGTAAACCAGCTTCGACAGGTCGCGCAGCCCCCACAGACGGAGGGCCTTCGCCACGGGGTTACGGAACATGAACGGGCCCCAGCCGTTGTGAATGAGCTGGACGAAACCGCCGTCCATCACCTCCTCGTGCAGCGCGTCCCACGCTAAGAGCGTCACCTGGTCGCTCGTCAGGCCGCCCATGGTCTCGGCCGTCAGCTCACCGCCTATGGCCTCGCGGATGGCCTTGACAAACTGGCCCACAAAGGCGTCCATTCCCTCGGCTGCCGCCGCGCGCAGCGCAGCGTCGCTCACCGTCACCTCAATCTTCTTCTGCTCCATAATTCAAACGGTTCTTTTCTAATTCAAAAAACTTGCCGTCGCTGCCTATGCTGAACACCGACACGCCCTCCAGCTCACGACGCTCGTCAACAAACGACTGGAACACCACCTGAATGTAAATTTCGTAGCGGCTCGTCACGCTGAACTCCACACGCATCTGCCCCAGGTCCTCTTCGGCTACGAAGCCGTCAGCGTCAGCCTCCTCGTCGTCATCATCTGCCGTCGACTGCTCGTAGAGCGTGAGCTGATCGACGGGCGTCCACTTCAGCGAGTCGAGCGTCACCATATAGACGGCGGGCTGCTCGTCGGCATCCTCGCCACCCACCAGGAACACGTGCGTCCTGCCACGGTCGGGCAGCCGGATGGCCTTCGTCTTCGTCAGACCCTCAACGCCTAAAAGCCACGGCACCTGCGTGGGCGGCACCTCGCCAAAGCCCGGCAGCGTGCGCTCGAAACCCTCCTCGTACGTCATCGGCAGCGTCCGGTACGGCAGCACCGACAGCAGCTCCTCCTCGGGCGTGCTGAACGTGCGCGGCTTCGGCCTGTGGGCCAGGCGCTCCAGGCTGTCCTGGCGCATCAGCTCAGCCTGCGTCGGCAGGGGTCGCCGCCCGCCCGAGCAGCCGGCCACCAGCGTGGCCACGAGCCAGAGAATCACGACTTTCTTCATAATGCGACTGCAAAAGTACGAAATAATTATCAATTATCCATTGTCAACTGTCAATTATTTTACCTTCGGCCACAAAAAAAGCGGCCATTGACTGAATGACCGCTCACCTATAGCTATACTGCTAAAGCGCACTTCCCGTTACGCCTGCTGCTGGTCGGGCTCCGGGTCCTCGTCGTCATTGCCCTCCTTCTTCTGCAGCACCACCTTGCGGTAGTAGCGAATGTCCTCGTTCAGCTCGCGCACCAGCGGCTCGTAGCGCTGCTCGTCGGCGTCGGTCAGCGCCAGCGCGTTCAGTATCAGCACCGTCAGGCGGTACTCCTCCACCATGCGGTCGCGCGCAGCCTGCATCTGGCCCTTGTCCTGCTGCGAGCGCTCCGAGTTGCGCAGCGTCACCAGCTCGCGGCACTCCGTGTTCACCGTCTGCATCTCCTGCACCAGCTCCTTAGCACCGATGGCCTGCAGCGCCTTCGTGTTCTTCATGCTGCCTATCAGGTCACTGCACATCTGGGCCATCTTCAGCCCCTCCTCCTCGTAGCGGTCACGCTGCTTGACGGCGTAGCGCGCGTCAGTTGCACGCGTGTAATGCACTTTCTACGGCGGTGGAAACCCCGTTGCACGCGTGTAATGCATTTTCTACGGGGGTGGAAACCACATTACACGCGTGCAACGCCCGTTACTTCACCACCACCTTGCGGCCGCCCGTGACATAGACACCTGCCGTAGCCGGTCTGCCTGTCAGCTTCCGGCCGTCCAGCGTGTAGTATTCGCCGGCAGCCTGCTCCGCAGCGGTAACCGGAGCAATGGCCGTAGCACCCGGCTTCACGGTCAGCGACCAGAGCTTCACGCAGTCCGACTTGGCCTCCACCATGCGGGGAGCCGCTGCCTCATCCATCGCATAAACATAAATATTTGTCGGCTCCGTCACATCGTAGCTTACCTCCACAATGCCGCGCGGGTCTTCCGTATAAACCTTAGGCTCCGTGCCCTCGCCCACCATCACGTACAGGCGCTTACGGCCATACGTCTGGCAGTCCAGGTCCACAACGCCCTTGCCGTTCACCATGAACTTCAGGCCAATGAACTCGCTGAACCGCACGCCTCCGTCAGAACCCGTCGTCATCGTCGTTGACTCATTGATAACGATGCAGCCCTCATTGGCATCATATCCGTTGTCGCCAGTAAGGTTATAATAGACGTCATCTACCGTCGTGTTAGCCAAGCTGCCGTCAGTGGGGAACGCCACCGTCTTCTCCGCCCCTATCGGGCTGACATCCGTCGGAAGCTGCTCACCCTTAAACTTCAAGTAGCCGCCAGGACCGTAATGCGCCTTCTTATAGTCGTTCGCACAATTCGCATCATAAACAGAACCGTCCTGACCGACAATACTTGTACAGCCGGTGAACATATCTTCTCCATATTGGTTGTAACGAATAGCCTCTGTGCTCCAACCTGAACCTACATAAACCGATACTAAATTACTACAATCCAAAAACATTGCTTGCATCCAATACACGTTCGATGTGTCAAAGTTGCTCAAATCAACTTCTTCCAATGAAGAGCAACCAGAAAACATGTCACTCATATAAACCTTACCCACGTTTGATATGTCAAAGTTGCTCAAATCAAGCGTTCTTAATGACTTACAGTCATAAAACATCGCATCCATTTGCAAATATTCTTGCATACAATTTAAACTAAAAAGATTAACACTCTCAAGCGAGGTACATCCCATGAAAAGACTACTAATAGAATTCACGTTTTCTGTATTTATACAGCTTAAATCGACACTCTTTAAAGAAGTACACCATGCGAAAAGGCCACCCACATCCTCGATTTTCTTTGAATTTGCTAAAAAGCTCAGGTCAATGCTCTCCAAGGAAGAGAATTCTGAAAACATGCCTGCAATGGATTTAACTTGAGACCAATCCAGATTCTCCAGTCCCACAATCGCCTTTACTTTAGGAAGAGGTTCGCTAAAAAAATCTCCGTATATTACAGGATAATTCAAATTAGCCAATGAACTATCAAAAACTACTGTTTCAACAAGGTCTTCCCAAGTACCATCAATATCATCAAATTCAGGCCATTCCTCGTACGTAACATGAGATATTGCATTAGTAACATCAAAATTATTAGCATCAGAAGGAACAATACTGTGATTCTCAACATCTGCATTCTCATACCAATCTGGTGTTCCACCATACGGTTCTTCCCAATGACACCAATTGTCACCATAATAAATTGTTAATTGGGTTCCAGACACTTTAGAATAAATAGCAAAAGGCTTGGGTGACGTTTGAGCCACTGTCCAAGATGTTGCGATAATAAGCGCAAAAAGTAAAGTAGTAATTCTTTTCATAAGTACTTTTTTAGTTTGACATTCAATTTGCTCACAAAAATACTGCAAAAATTGCAAAAGGCCGTCAAAAAAAAAGAAAAAAACGTTAAAGCGCGGAAAATAGGCAGATTTTTACAAAGAATAGCGGGAAAAGCTAAGAATTATGCCCCCCTTCACTCATTCACAGCCCCACAATACGGGCAGACGCCTTTCTCCGGAATTTCGTGACCGCACTGGCCGCAGAGGTAACGGCCGTGGACGGAACGGGCGTAACGGCGAACGGCCCACACCACGTAGGCCAGCAGCAGCGGGTAGCCCACGTACCACAGCGTGGTAAGGCTGAACACCACGTAGTCAACCGCACACACCGCAGCCAGGCCGCCCAGATAGAGCAGCGCATCGCCAAGCGGCAGACGGCGTAAGACGTCGAACAGCACCGCCACGCCCACTACGATGATGGCCCACACCGACGACAGGAACAGCCCCAGCACCGGAGGCAGCGCAAACGGATTGAGCGACGGGTGGTAATAGAAGTGCCGCCACGTCTCGGCACCGAACATCTGGATGGTGGCGTAGAGCGTGGCCGACGCTGCCACGAGAAGGCAAAGCAGCATGGGGTAGAACGAGTCAATGTCGTGGAAATGAACAATGTTGGCATTCCGCCGCCGCAGATGCAGCAGTCCGTAAACCGCCCCCGTCAGCACCACGAACGCCAGGAAAATAAGCAGGTGGCTGTTAGAGAAGAAGTCGATGAACTCAGATATGGGGTCGTCGGGCGACACGCGCTTCAGCAGCTCGCTCTCGCGCTGCCACCCTAACGTCAGCTGGTCGCGCGCCACCTTCACCCACACGGAGTCGATGGAGTCCTGCGGCTGAATGTCGATGTCGGCCACCACCAGCCGGTCGTCGGCCACCACGTAGAGCGTGTCGCCGTCGTCGCCCAACAGCAGGAGCGAGTCGGCAATGACCACGAAGTTGTAGCCCTGCGTGTAGTGGTGAGTGGTCGAGAAGGAGATGGAGTCCAGCTGCTCCACGGTCAGGTCCCACGCGTCAGGCGTCTGCTGCCCCTGGTTGTAGCAGGCTGACAGCAGAAGGCAAAGCAGGCAAAAGGGTAAAAGCTTAATCTTCTCCATAGACATTCATCTGACAGTGGTTACAATCGAACGCTAAGCGGAAGCGCCGCCCGTCGCCCATGCGCAGGAAGAGCGGCTCGTGCCACGACGGCCGCCGCCCGCCCCGCCGCACGCAGTAGCCCAACGAATAGCGCAGGCAGTGCCGGCACTGCATGAGCGGCTCGCCAGGGGCAGCGTCCCCCCCAATAGGACCTATAAGGCCCATAGGCCGTATAGGGCTTATAGGACTTATAGGGCTTATAGGCCTTATACGGCCCATAGCCTCCACCAACCTGCGCCGCAGCTCAGCCAGCTGACTGCTGGGAACGAAAAAGCTGAAGCCATCCGCCAGCTCCACCCCCTCACACTCGTAGGGCGTGCCCCCCAGCTTGGAGAGCTGCCGCACTATGTTGTCGCGCTGCGGCTTCTCGGCCGTCTGGTGAGGGCAGTCGATGGTGGCCTCGGCACCGTCGGCCGTCAGCCGGAAGCCCGTCGGCGTGGCGCTGAGCCGCATGGTGACGGGAATTTTTCGCTCGCTGCTCGGCCGCGACAGCACGCGCTCGAACTCCATGTCGTTGTTACGCCAGAGCCGCATGCCCGGACGCAGCGTCGCCGGCATCTGCTGCGGAAACAGCCGGTTGCCCTCGGCACGGTTCACACGGAAGCCCTCCAGTTTTCGCGCGCGTACATTATTTATATATATATAGCACAGCCCGTCGCCATTGGCAAACCGCGCCGTGCCCGCCACCGTCAGCGAACGGCCGCGAATCTCCTTCACCGTGCCCACATACTCGCCCATGGCCTTCGGCGTGTCAGGCGAGAAAATGTCGGGCTGACGACCGTGCAGGAAGTAGTTGGTAAAGCCACGGTTAAACGTCTTCTCCAGACGGGGCGTGAACGTGTAGCGGCAACGGCCGCGCGACGCACGCCGGTACTCACCCGGGTGGCGGCTGACGATGGCATTCAGCGCCTCGCTGTAGGCCGCCGTCACGTTCTTCACGTAGGCCACATCCTTCAGCCGGCCCTCAATCTTGAACGACGTGGCACCGGCATCCACCAGTTCCTGCAGGTGTGCCATCTGGTTCAGGTCCTTCAGCGACAGCAGGTAGCGGTCTTTCTCTATCACCTCGCCGTCGGCATCCAGCAGGTCGAAGGCCATGCGGCACACCTGCGCACAGGCCCCGCGGTTGGCCGAGCGGCCGAAGCAGTGCTCGGAAATGTTGCACCGTCCTGAATAGCTGACGCACAACGCCCCATGCACGAAGACCTCGAGCGGCATGTCGGGCACCGCCTCGTGAATGGCGGCAATCTCGCTCACCGACAGTTCGCGCGCCAGCACCACGCGGCGGAACCCCGCCTCGCGCAACTGCCGCACCCGCTCAGCCGTGCGGTTGTCGGTCTGCGTCGAGGCATGCAGCGCAATGGGCGGCAGCTGCTCAGCGAGCAGCGCCATGTCCTGCACCAGCACCGCATCGACACCCGCTTCGTACAACTGCCAGATGAGCTGCCGCGCGGGCTCCAGCTCGTCAGCATGCAGCAGCGTGTTCACCGTGGCAAACACTTTGACGCCGTACTGGTGGGCATAGGCGCACAGCTGGCGGATGTCGTCAACCGAATTGCCGGCAGCTACGCGGGCCCCGAAACGCTCAGGGCCTATATACACGGCATCGGCACCGTGGTCAACGGCAGCAATTCCGCACTCCAGATTCTTTGCAGGGGCAAGCAGCTCAAGTTCTGTCATCGTCACTCAATCTTGTTGATGTCGTACGGCGTCTCCTGATAGACGTAATAGTTAATCCAGTTGCTGTAGAACAAGTTGGCATGGGCACGCCAGCTCACTATAGGCTCGTTGTCAGGATCGTCACCACGGTAGTAGTTCTGGGGGAGCTCCACGTCGTCGCGCACGTCCTTGTCACGCCGGTATTCCTTGTCGAGCGTGTTGGGCGCATACTCCAAGTGGCCGGTGATGAAGAATTCACGGCCGCCGCGCGCCATGACGATGCTCACGCCACAGTCGTCGGAATCGGCAATGAGCTGCAACTCCTGATGCGCAAGAACATCCTCGCGCCGAATCTCCGAATGGCGGCTGTGCGGCATGTTGAACACGTCGTCGAAACCGCGGAAAATGGGGAGTTGCGGCATGAGCGGGCGCTGGCGAAAGATGCCAAACATCTTCTTCGGGAGCGGATACTTCGGTATGCCGTAATGATAGTAAAGTCCGGCCTGGGCAGCCCAGCAGATGTAGAGCGTACTGGTGACGTGGGTCCGCGCCCAGGCAAAGATGCGCTGCATCTCGTCCCAGTAGGTCACCTGTTCGTAATCGAGCGACTCCACGGGGGCGCCGGTAATAATCATGCCGTCGAACTTCTCGTCCTTCATCGCCTCGAAGTCGCGGTAAAACATCATCATGTGCTCTATCGGCGTATTCTTGGGCGTGTGGCTCTTCAGTTTCATGAAGTTCACTTCAATCTGCAGCGGTGTGTTCGACAACAGTCGAATCAGGTCTGTCTCCGTCGTAATCTTCAGCGGCATCAGGTTCAGTATGACCATCTTCAGCGGGCGAATGTCCTGCATGTGGGCACGCGAGTAGTCCATCACGAAGATGTTCTCATGCTTCAGCAGCTCTATGGCGGGCAGTTTGTCGGGTAGTCTTAAAGGCATCTTCTCTCTCTCATTCTACATTAATTACACATACGGAGACATTGTCGAAGCCGCCGGCATCGACCGCTGCCTTGCACAGCCTGCTGGCCTCGGCACCCGAGGCGAGCAGCTCCTCGATTTCTTCATCGTCAACCATGTCGTTAAGCCCGTCGGAACACAGGACGTAGGTGTCGCCAGCCTGAATCTTGCCCGTAAACTCGAACATGTCGATATAAGACGACTTGCAACCTCCGCCAATGCAGTTGGTGATGATGTTGGAGTGCTTCTTCGTTCCCAGCATGTTATTGAGCGAGTGGTCGGTTGACAGCTGGGTCAGCTTACCGTCACGGAACTGGTACAGACGGCTGTCGCCGCAGTTCACCCAATAAACCTTATGCCCGTAAAAAATAAGGCCCACGAGCGTAGTACCCATATCGGCTAACGAAGGATTACCGAACCCTCGGGATGCAATGGTCTTATTGATGGATTCCAGCCAGGCCACCATGGCCTCGTTCAGTTCACTCGGCGACAGCGACACCGGAAGATCGTTCAGATAGAAATGCAGACTTGACAGCGCTTCCTGGCTGGCTACCTCACCGGCATTATGACCTCCCATTCCGTCGGCCAAGGCTATCGTAAAACGGTCGAGCGCCTCGACGTCTATTTCCGTACGATAAGTATCATTCCTGATAAACTTATCCCATACGAGAATCATGTCCTCGTTATTACTTCTGATGCAGCCTACATGACTGGCTGCAGTAATACTTAATTTTTTCATCTTAACTGATTACACAAGCTTTTTACCTTTCTCTGTTATTTAACCTATGCTGACCTGCATGCTGACGTTGGCCAGGGTGACAATATCGCCGTTCTTCAGCGACATGGGCACGTCGGGCATCAGCGCATGATCGTTCAGCTTCGTTCCGTTTGAGGAATGCTTGTCAATGATACTCCACCCCGTCTCGTTGTTATAGACCAACTGTGCATGAACACCCGATACATACATGTTGTTCTGGAAGTACTGGGTGTAGGGTCCCTGCCGCCGGCCTATCATGGCACCGTTCTGACCAACAATACGAATGTCGAGATGGTCATTGTATAACGTCATGACGGGAATGTGATACTGGCTGCCGGACGTAATGACCGGAGTTCCGGAGGAGACTGACTGCGCCGTGACGCTGCGGGCCGTGAACGAAACGCCTAACGATGTTTGCTGCAGGCTGTTCCTCTTCTGCTCCAGCTCCTCGGCACTGATCATCAGGTTACCGCAATAAATACAGCGGCGGCCCTTACCCACTCTTCCGCAACTGCTGCAATAGACCAAAGCCTGGCCACACTGGTCGCAGAATCGTGCGCCGTCGTCAATTTCTTCCTTACATGTCGGACATATTATCATAGTTCTATATCTTTTATGTCATCTGGCTCTATCAATTGGTAAGTTTCCGTCGTCACCTCTGACGGAGGCAGCGAGGCAACGCGCAAGGATAACTGCTGAACAGTAGCGTCCAGCAGATTGCGCATCTCGCGGGCATTGCCGAATGAGCTGTCCTTGTTGACAACCATGCGGCAGATCATGTCCATCAACTTAAACTCGGCAGCCGGCGACAACGAGTATTGTTCCTTGGCTGCCATCTTCTTGAAGATAGCCAGTAATTCGTCTTCGTTATAATCTTCTATGTGCAGTTTGTGAGTGAAGCGGCTCGCCAGTCCGGGGTTCACTGCCATGAACTCCTCCATCTTGTCCTTATAACCGGCAGCAATGACCACAAACTTACCGCGGTCATCCTCCATGCGCTTCATCAATGTGTCAATAGCCTCCTTGCCATATTGGTCGTTGCCGTCACTCAGCGTGTAGGCTTCGTCAATGAACAACACGCCACCCATTGCCTTGTCGCACATGCTGTTGACAATCTTCGGCGTTTCGCCCATATACTTTCCTACCAGCGTGGAACGGCTGGCCTCAACGACTCTCGACGTGGGGAGTATGTCCATGCTCTGCAGCACCTCGCCCATCTTACGGGCTATCGACGTCTTACCAGTGCCCGGATTTCCCGTCAGCACAAAATTCATTGACAACTGCTGAACCTTTCCGGCACCCATCGCTGCGCGCTGTTTCATAAACATGCTCTGCACAGCCAGTCGGCGTATCATGTTCTTCACTGAGCGCATACCCACAAACTCATCCATCTCGTTGAGCACTTCGTCCAACGGACGTGCGGCTTCGCTCTGGGTCATGGGCAGGTCGTCAACGGTAATGGCATACATATCCGCCTCATTAAACTGCGGATTGTTCACCTCGTTGATCAATCGCTGACTTTGCTTTTCCACTGCCTCATCAAACAACCGCCGTGCCTCGCGGGCATTGCCGAAGTTCTTGTCACGACGCAAATACAGCTGTTCAAACTGCCGGTGTACGGCATTCTGGGCATCTGCATCAAGTGTAAACTTCTTCTCCTTTGCCAGATTAAGGAATATCTCCGTCAGTTCATCGGGCGTGTAGTCGTCAAAATGTATCGTCTGGGTGAAACGGCTCTTCAGTCCCGGATTAGAGTCAATGAAGTCGTGCATCTGGTCGGTATAGCCGGCAACAATACAGATGAACTTTCCGCGATCGTCTTCGAGTCGCTTCAGTAAGGTGTCAATGGCCTCAGAACCGAACGAGTCACCATCACCCGACTTCAGGGTGTAGGCCTCATCAATAAACAGCACGCCACCCAAGGCAGAGTCAATGAGCTGATTCGTCTTAATGGCAGTCTGGCCACTATAGCCTGCCACCAGCTTGCTTCGGTCAGCCTCAACCAACTGACCACGCGAAATGATACCCAACGTCCGGAACACATCAGCCATGATGCGGGCAACGGTTGTCTTGCCTGTTCCAGGATTACCCGTAAAGACGTAATGCTTTCCCTGGAACGTTTTCTGCTCGCCACGCATGACCTGAAGATTCAGGAAGGCAGAGAGATTCGAAATTTCTTTCTTTACCGACTGAAGGCCTACCAGCCCGTTCAGTTTCTCCAAGCACTCCGTGTAGCTCACAGCCTTCGGTGCCTCGTAAGGAATATCCCCAACCTGAATGGTCATCAGCTCGACATCGGACAACGATGACATGTTATTCTTCTGCAACCGTTCTGCCTGCTTATTACATATCTTGTCAAAGAGCTGACGAATGGTACGTCCGTTAGCAAAGTTCTTATCGCGCGCATTGTAGAGTTCGGTTATCATCTTACGGGCAAGTTCTTCAGCATCGTGGCTGAAGACGTACTTCTTATCCTTGGCGAACAACAGCATAATCTGGAACAATTGCTCGGGCGTATAGTCTTCTATGTCGAGGAAATAGTTGAAACGGCTCCTGAATCCAGGATTGACGCGGAACAGATTTTCCATCTCCATGCGGTAGCCGGCAGCTATGACCACAAACTTCCCACGGTCATCCTCCATGCGCTTCATCAGCTTCTCCAGCACCTGGGCTCCCTGGTTGTCACGCTCGCCGGCAGAGTTTAACGGTGCCAAGGTGTAAGCCTCGTCAATAAAGAGGATGCCGCCCATAGCCTTATCGCAAAGACGGTCAACAATCTTGGGCGTCTCACCCTGATAGGGGCTGACCATTTGTGCGCGGTCAACCTCCACCACATGTCCGCTGTCAAGATAACCGATGGCAGCAAGTATCTCGCCCAGCTTTCGGGCGATGGTCGTCTTACCCGTACCGGGGTTACCCGTCAGTATGATGTGCATGCCCATCTTTTCCTGCTCACCTAAGCCACGTTCCATTCGCTGAAGGCCATTCTGAATGGCAAAGGCCATTTCGCGAACCGCCTTCTTGACGGAATCCATGCCTATAAACCGGTCAAGGTCGCCCAGTATGTCGTCCAAGGTACGAACCGGCGGCACATAGCCCCGAATGTCCTGTTCCTCCACACATGAGCCTAACGAGCCTCGCCCGATGTAAGCCGTAAAGATGTCTTCTGCCGTCTTGCTGGCTATATGAGCAAAGCCAAAGGTTTCGTCCTTGGTCTTCACCTGATGCTTGAAGTAGCGCAGCAACTTATCGTTGGCATCCAGCGTAAACTCATTAAGACCATACTTGGCGTTCAGCATCATCTTACAGATTTTGTAGAGATCCTGAGCACTCTTTTCCGGAAGCCGGAAGGTATATTTAAAGCGGTTGGCAACAGCGGGGTTGCTGACAAGGAAATCCTCAAGTCCCTTCGGCAGTCCGGAAATGATGACGATGGGGTTGTCGTCCCAATGATCCATTTCCACAAAGAGCTTGTCCAGCGGATTGACCTGATTAGAGTACTTGTCGGGCAACAGCTTCTGCACATTGTCGAAGAACAAAATACCATTGCGGGCTTTCTTGATATTATCGTCCCACTTATCGACAAAGCGTGAAAAGTCAACAGCATCAACAATGGTCAGTTTGGGCTTTTCTATTATTTTATGCTGATAGAAATAATCGCGCAGCACTTCCGCCAGCATGGTCTTGCCGGTTCCAGTTTCTCCTATAATAATGGCGTTGAGACTGAGCCGTACTGAGGCAATGTCCTTACGCGAATGAAGGAAAGTGTAGGTATCGACTATTGTCTTCAGCTGAGCCTTCACGTCGTCCAGCCCGACTAACTTGTCGAGCACATTCAACGAGACAAGTGGGTGTCCACACCACTTGCAGAACTTGGCTATTGACCGGTTTTCCTTATGACAATAATCGCAATTCATCATTCTACATCTTTTTGTACCTGCTTGACAGTCTTTGCCGGAGCAAGACTCCAGTTGTCCAGGTCAGGATTGCCTACATTCATGAGTTTGGGACTGTAAATCACCAATTCAGCCAACATCACGGTAACGAGCAGGCTCCACAGTATGTAGTGGAGCACCGATTCGCCTGCCACCGAGCGGACCTGATTCTGTGCATCATCCAGTAATCCGAACTTCGAACTCTTATAGCGGTATGAACGGGTTTTAAAGGTATAATAGAGAGGCTCCAACAGTTCTGACTTGATGTCATCACTCAGTATGGAGTCTAAGAGCTGCTGGTCATCCTTTCTGTCGCTACGGAAATCCGTAAGATGACAGATGGCCATATAGACAAGTGATATGACAAAGACAGCGGGCACAAAGAGTCCCGGGTGCGAATGCCCCAGATACTTCAAAATCCAGATAGGCACGGCCGAAGACATGAGTCCTAATGCTCCCCAAAGGCCGGAGAAGAAGATGCCATAGCCCCTGAAGTAAGCCCTGACAGCAACAATGATTGCCGTCATTCCGCCCAAAGGAATTCCTATGGTCATCAGGGAATGGTTCAACAGGAAGTCTCTGCCCGATATGCCAACAATAACCAACAGCAACAGCCAGAGTGCAGAGAGCCCGTAGAAGGTGTATCGCCACATCTTCTCCTTTTGCTGCGCACGGTTATAGTTTTCGCGCACTCCGTTGAACTTCTTTAATGTCTCTTCCTTTGCATTGATATAGCGCTTGTAATAAACCTGCTGGCGGTCTATTTCTCCCAGTTTAATAACCCATTGCTCCAAGGTACGCTCATAGCTGTATTCCTCGCTGAAGTCCTTGTACGGATCTTCGTGATACCATACTGACATCCACTGTGAGAAAGAACCATCGCGCATCTCAGACTTAATCTGCGGATAGAGGCTATTGTCTATATGCAAGCCGTCGTTAAGCACCGTTCCGTCATGCAGCACATAAACGGGTGTCACGCCGAGAATGCGACACATTCTGTAGGCAGCTGTGCGTATGTCGTAGGCACTCAGGCGTTCGCGGTTCTCCTCACTCTTTAAATCGAAATTGCGCGTTGCCTCGTTCAGTATCCGTAGCCATCCATGCAGTTGTGCGAAATAGGCAAAGCGTCCGTCGGGGTCAGAGAAGTCGGCCAGTTCCTTCGCCACATCACTATCGTTCATTCTTTGCCAGCGTACAAGATTCTGCTTGAGCAGTTCGCCCACTTTCTGAACGGTATCAGCACTCTTCAGATCATAGGCTGCACTACGATAAACATTATAGAGCACCTTATAAGCCAACTGTTTCGAGTAGGGCTGCCCTGCCGTCATAATGCGAACGGCCTCACATGCCATACGGTCCTCATGGCTGTACATCCACGACAGGAGTCGGCCGTCAGTCAGGCTCTTCCATTCATCCTCTGATACTTCATAGTTGCCAAATGCCTTTACTATGTCAGGAAGTGACATCGATGCATACCTGGCAAGGAACGGAATGTCCTTATCTATCTCATACACCGTACGCAGAATAGCGATACGTCCGTCAAACCCCTTTTTATATTCAAAGTAGCTGTGCAGTCTGTCAATATCAGCTGCTGAGTGCGACTCCAGGTAAAGCCACAATTTATCGTTGGGGTTACGAAGCAAAATGCTGTATTCCTCGATGTTGCTCAACATGGAAATAGCCACGCTATGCACATCGTCGCATAAATTTCCCTTCACGTCCTGATACGGGTAGGTCGGCTCCATTGCATAGATGGCCGCCATCAGGCCTGCCCTTTGGTCAGCAGGGTACCTGTTCTGTACAATATCTTTCAGTACCGTACTGAGCTTTGTGTTACCACACTGCTCCAGCCAGTTCGTAAGCCGTCCTCCGTAGAGATAGCCTTTTGCCAGTTTCTCGTTCTCTATCAGCAACGGAATGAGCTCATGTATGTTCTCGGCAATGAGGTTCTTGTCAGGGTCAACCACAAAGCTCTTATACCTGAGAACGGGTGATGATATATCAACCTTAGGCGACTCGCCCAAGAACCATTTTTCTACTTCGTCATAAGTCCAGCGTGACTGCGGGTTCACAGTCGTCAGTCCCTGTATCAGCAACTTCACGCGGTCAGGCAGTTCGTTGATTCTGGGTATGCGTCCTTCGTTCTTGCGGCGCATCATGACGCGTTCGTTCACCGTCATCGGACTCTCTCCGAGCCAGTAGGTCAGCAGCGTGATACCCAGCGAATAGTAGTCAACGGCAGGCGAAATCTCCACCACCCCGTCGATTACGTCATTATACATCTCAGGAGCCGCATACACGGGGGTACGGGCCTGCGTGGTGCGATGTAGCCGTTCGTCATTCGACAACATGGAGGAAATGCCGAAGTCACCCAGCACCACCTCCGTATGCTCTTTGTCCCTGAAGAAGAAATTACTGGGCTTGATATCCTTGTGGATAATACCATTATTATGGCAGAAAGCCAATGCAGCAGCAGCCTGTAACGCTACGCGGCGGAACTGGTCAAGGTCTCCGTCGGCAGAACTCTCGTTCAGCGTGCCGCCCTGCATGTACTCCATCAGCTCATAGTCACGGTTCTTCCCTTCTACGTATGTCTTGCCATAATCCATCAGCCGCATAATCATTTCCATGTTCATGTTCCTGACAATTTTCAGCAAGTTCTTCTTAATGACAAAACTGGGATAATACACTTTCAGCACATACTGCTGCTCATCCCGTTCCACCAGATAGACCTGGGCTTCGCCGGAATTATCACTCAGACAACGAATATTCTTATAACGGCAGCCTTTCAGCAAGAAATCGTCATTATTTACATCGGGCTTGTCTGCCTGAATCACCGTCCTTTTTGTCGTGATGTCGGCAGAAGCCGCTGCTGTTGTACGCGCCGTCTTAAGTGCCGAGTCACCGGCCTTATGATCTTCCGCTGGCTGTGTTTTGTCAATTCTTAGCGTCTCATCCATCATTTGTCATCATTAATTTCTGCCGAAGTAGCATTACCTAATATTACCCATTTCCCCCCAAGCTGCGGTTTAGCACATCCACAAGGACTACTATGCATGGCATGCTTGAAATTGCATACCCATGCCAAGCGGACTCCCATGGGTTTTGTGGCCATAGCATAATTACGAGCCTGAACCGGCGACGGCTGTGAGGGAGCTGACAACTTTTCCAGAATTGTTGAGAGTAACTTTAACTTCTCTGATTTCCGCTCGGCTAACTCATCCTTCGACAGCAGCTCTTTCTTGATTACAGGAATAATGGGGTTTTCCACTCCCCTGTCCTTTGCCAGAAGTGTCAGGACACGCTCACGCAACTGCCTGTTCATCTGGTCTCTCACAATGTCCTTGTCTGACGTATAGGGAATCATGTCGTCCAAGGCCATATAATCGCCCACGATACTCATCATTTCCCGATAGTCCTCGCTCTTCTCCACCTCGGCCATCAGGTTCTTTGCCTCCTGGGTAAGAGGAGTACCACACTGGGCGCAGAATGAGAAATTATTCAACTTACGGCAAACGGGACAGACAATGCCTCCCCTCGGACTTCCGCACTCTGGACAGAAGGCCTCGTTCCCACTCAGATGACCGCCGCAGAAAGAGCAGACATCCTGACGAACATAGTGATGGCACTTCTCGCAATAGTCAGCATCAGGCTCCATCTCGGCACCACAATGAGGGCACAGGGACATGTGAAGCGGTTTCCCACATGTTGCACAAAACATAGCCTCGGCATCGTTCTCGGCTCCGCAATGCGGGCACTGCATAGCCGTGGCCTGCTGCTTTTTCGGCTCAAGCAGTTGCTGTTCTTGCGACTCTGCTTCTGCCTTTTCAGGCTCTTGCCGCAATGAATTAGGAGTTCTGTTAGTTTTTTCTAAATTTAATTGATCCTCGTTCATCATAAGAGTGTTCATAAAGACAGTTGCAAAGTTATAAAAAAAAATTGAAACCATGAAACAAAAACCGCCGTAAATTTCATTTACGACGGTCTTTTACCTTGATTTAGCACCTTTTTACCACAACGGGAGGCGTTTTTCCTTCGGAATATACATTTCGTCACCCTCTTTTATGCCGAATGCCTCATACCAGGCATCAATGTGTGGAAGGGCTCCGTTAACACGCCAACGTCCGAGGGCATGGGGGTCGCTCTTGGTCCTGTTACGTATTTCTGCCTCGGTAATATTGCCTGCCCACACACCAGCATAGGCCAGGAAGAAACGCTGTTCGGGGGTCAGTCCGTCAATGACGGGCAGCGGATTGTTCTTCGTAGCGTTCTTGAAGGCAGCAAAAGCCACCTGCAGACCTCCGTGGTCAGCCAGGTTCTCGCCCAGCGTCAGACGGCCGTTGGCCTTCAGGTCAGGCAGCACATTAATGTTCGAGAAGAAGTCGGCATACTTATCGGTTCGCTCCACGAAGTTCTTTCCGTCCGACTCTGTCCACCAGTCATGCATGTTTCCGTCCTTGTCGAACTGGCGTCCCTGGTCGTCAAATCCATGCGTCATTTCGTGGCCTATCACCACGCCGATAGCACCATAGTTAAAAGCGTCGTCAGCGGTCGGGTCAAAGAACGGAACTTGCAGAATACCAGCGGGGAAGCAGATTTCGTTCGTGGTAGGGTTATAGTATGCGTTAACCGTCTGCGGCGTCATGTACCAGTCGTCACGGTCAACGGGTTTGCCAGCCGTGTGCTCTATCTCCCACTTGTTCCAGAAGCGGTTGCACTCCTTCATGTTCTCATAGTACGACTTAGCAGGATCAATGGTCAGTCCACTCAGGTCAATCCACTTGTCGGGATAGCCTATCTTCACATAGAAGGTATTAAGTTTCAGCAGCGCGTTCACCTTGGTGGAATCGTTCATCCAGTCCTGTGCGGCAATACGCTCGCCCAAGGCTATCTGCAGGTTGTGCACCAGTTCCTTCATGCGCTCCTTCGACGAGGCGGGGAAGTATTTCTCCACGTAGAGCTTACCGAGTGCCTCACCCATCACGCCTTCCACCTGATTAGTGGCGCGCTTCCAGAGCGGGTAGTTCTCCTTGCGGCCTGACAGTACCTTACCGAAGAACTCGAAGTTGGCCTGGGCCACCTCTTCGCTCAGATAACTGGCAGCGCCCTGTATCTGGCGCCACTCCATGTAGTCACGATAAGTGGCAGGAATCAGCTTGGCCACCACGATGTCGGCACCCTCCATGAAGCTGGGCTGGCCAACCACCATTTCCTGAATGTAACGGCTTTCTATGCCCTTGGCATTCATGAGTTTCTCAAGCTGCAAATGGGGGTATTTGCTGTCAAACTCCGCGAGCGTCATCTTGTTGTAGTTAGCCTGCGGGTCACGCAGCTCCGTACGCGATTTCGACACCTTGGCCAGTGCCGTCTCCACCTTCATGATGTTCTTCATCTTCTGTTTCGATGCCTTCTCGCTGAATCCGAAGAGCTGGAACATGCGTACAATGTGCTGCTTGTAGGCTTCGCGGATTTTGGCCGTTGCCTCGTCGTTGTCCAAGTAGTACTCCTTCTGTCCCAGCGTAATGCCGCCCTGTGCCACGTTCAGAATGTTCTGCGTAGCATTCTTCTCGTCGGCTGCTATGCCTGCGCGGAAGAAAGCGGAAGCACCATACTGTGCCAGCTCCAGCTGAATGTCGAAGAGCTGCTGCATGGTCTTGGCCTTCTCCATTCGCTTAATCATCTCCATGACGGGTGCCGTACCCTCCTGGGCGCGGCGCACGGAGTCCATAGCCAGCTTGTAGAGGTCAGAGAGCTTCTGCTCCACCGTTCCCTTGGCGTAGGTGTTGGTTTGCAACTCTTTCAAGATGCTGTTAATACGCTTGTCGTTGTCCTGTGCCAGACGGTCGAAACTGCCAAAGCGCGAATAGGCGGCAGGCAGCGGGTTTTTCTTCATCCATCCACCACAGGCATACTCATAGAAATCGGTACCCGGCTTAGCTGCCGTGTTCATGTCGGTCAGGTCAAGTCCTGACTTCAACGGTGTCTGTGCCTGAAGCGCCACAGCCATCGATGCGATTGCCATCATTGTCAATAGTCTTTTCATTATTATTCTACTGTTATTGATTAGTTAATTGAAGTTTCCCTCTCTTATGCCCCCCTCTGACTCCTGACCCCCTCTGACTCCCCCTGTAGGGGGAGGACGGCATGCGTGCATGCCCTTGAGTAGTAATGGTCCCCCTCCTACAGGAGGGGCCAGGGGAGGTCACAAATTCCCTGACCCCCTCTAATTCCTGACCCCCTCTGACTCCCCCTGTAGGGGGAGAACAGATACTTTGCATGCCCTTGCGTAGTGATCGTCCCCCTCCTACAGAAGGGGTTCTTGCTCTGGCAAGCGTCCCTGCGGGCCGAGCGAGGGGAGGTCACTTCGGGCTTAATTTTACTGATTATCTCGCTATTCATGGAGGTAGGAAACTTTAGTTAGTTAATTCTTCCAGTTCCTCCGATAGTTTTTCCCATCGTTCCACTTCCTCGTCCAGTGCCCGCTTGGTAGTGGTGTATTCTGTGACCAGCACCATGTCGGAAGCCTTTTCCGGGTCCATCAACAATTGGTCGAGTTCCTTCAGCCGCTGTTCCATATCGTTGATCTTGCGCTCACTCTCCTCGACAGCCCGCTCTGCTTTGCGCAGCCGCCGCTGCTGTTCCTTGTGTTGGGCGTAGTCCGGCTTGGACTCATGGGGCTTATTGGCCTCATTGGCCTTATTGGAAGTAACCTCGCCCAACTGGTTAAGCTCAGTCACCTGCCGGCTGCGCAGGAAGTCGTAGATGCCGCCCAAGTGCTCGCGCACCTTGCCGCCGCCAAACTCATACACCTTCGTCACCAGCCCGTCAAGGAACTCACGGTCGTGGCTGACCACGATGGCCGTTCCGTCGAAAGCCTTGACGGCCTCCTTCAGCACGTCCTTCGACGCCATGTCGAGGTGATTGGTCGGCTCATCCAGAATAAGCAGGTTGACAGGTTCCAGCAGCAGCTTGATCATGGCCAGTCTCGACCGCTCGCCGCCACTCAGCACCTTGACCTTCTTGTCGCTGGCCTCGCCACCGAACATAAAGGCCCCGAGCAGGTCGCGTATCTTCAGGCGTATGTCGCCCTTCGCCACGTTGTCAATGGTCTGGAACACCGTCAGGCTCTCGTCCAGCAGCTGTGCCTGGTTCTGTGCGAAATAGCCTATCTGCACGTTGTGACCTATCTTCAGCAGTCCGTCAAAGGGAATCTCGTTCATGATACATTTCACCAGCGTAGTCTTTCCCTCGCCGTTCTTACCCACGAAGGCCACTTTCTCGCCTCGCTTAATGGTCAGGTTCACGCCCGAGAACACCGTGTGCTCTCCATAACGTTTGCCCACCTCGTCGCAAATGACGGGATAGTCACCCGACCGCAGACAGGGCGGGAACTTCAGGTGCAGGGCCGACGTATCCACCTCGTCTATCTCGATGGGGACCATCTTCTCTAACTGCTTGATTTTCTGCTGTACCTGCACGGCCTTCGTCGCCTGATAGCGGAAACGCTCTATAAACTGGCGCATGTCGGCCATTTCCTTCTGTTGGTTCTCGTAGGCACGCTGCTGCTGTTCGCGGCGTTCGCGGCGCAGCACCACATACTCGTCGTACTTCACCTTATAGTCGATAATGTGTCCGCACGATATTTCGAGCGTGCGGTTACATACATTATTGATGAATGCACGGTCGTGACTGACCAGCATGACAGCCGACGGCGACGTGGCCAGAAACTGCTCCAGCCACTGTATGGACTCAATGTCCAGATGGTTGGTCGGCTCGTCAAGCAGCAGCACGTCAGGACGTTGCAACAGTATCTTGGCCAGCTCAATACGCATGCGCCAACCGCCCGAGAACTCACTCGTGGGGCGACCGAAGTCCTCACGACGGAAGCCCAGTCCCACCAGCGTGCGTTCCAGCGCTGCCTCCTGGCTCTCGGCACCCATCATCAGGTAGCGCTCGTGTGCCTGGGTGTAGCGTTCCACCAGTGCCATATAGTCGTCGGTCTCATAGTCCGTGCGCTCGCCCATCTGCCGCTCCAGCTCCGCCACGCGCTGCTTCAGCGCAGCTACGTCGGCAAAGGCCTTGCGGGCCTCGTCGGCAACGGTAGTGTCGTCAGCCAGCACCATCACCTGCGGCAGGTAGCCCACCTGCGTATCCTGCGGGACACTCACCCTGCCGTCGGTTGGCTGCTGCAGGCCGCTGATGATTTTCAGCAGCGTTGACTTTCCTGCTCCGTTCTTGCCCACCAAGGCGATGCGGTCTTTGGCGTTCACCACGAACGATGCGCCCTCAAACAGCGGCTTCGCGCTGAACTCGACCTTCAAATTCTCTATAGAAATCACCTTTTTTCTTTATTTGTAATGGTTTTACGGATGCAAAGGTAGTGTAAAAAATCGACTTAGCGAAGAATTTGTCTTTATTTATTTTGTATTTCACCCGCTTTTTCGTATATTTGCAGTCAAAACTTAATTATCAATGACAATCAAGAAATGATCAAGATATTTACCCGACTCATTGCCACGGAGTTGCACCTCAACGAACACGCGGTAGAGAACACGCTCAAGCTGCTCGACGAGGGGTGCACCATTCCCTTTATTTCACGCTACCGCAAGGAACGCACCGGAGGGCTCGATGAGGTTCAGATAACCGCCATCAGCGACCGTGTGGAACGCCTGAAGGAGATAGCACACCGCAAGGAGACCATCGTCAAGACCATTACCGAACAAGAGAAGATGACGCCCGAACTGCAGCAGCGCATCAGCGACTGCTGGGATGCTACGACGCTCGAAGACATCTACCTGCCCTACAAGCCGCGCCGCAGGACACGCGCACAGGTTGCCCGCGAACGGGGACTGGAGCCGCTGGCACAACTCCTGATGCTGCAACGCGAACCGCACCCGGCAGAGACCGCCAAACGCTTTGTCAAGGGTGACGTTACCAACACGGCAGAAGCCCTGAAGGGCGCGCAGGACATCATAGCCGAACAAGTGAGCGAGGACGAGCGCAACCGCAACAGCGTGCGTGCCGCCTTCCGCCGCGAGGCTTTCATTGTCTCCAAGGTTGTCAAAGCCAAAAAGGATACTGACGAGGCCCAGAAATACAGCGACTACTTTGATTGGGAAGAACCTCTGAAGCGTTGCTCCAGCCACCGTCTGCTGGCCATGCGCCGTGGCGAGGAGGAAGGCGTGCTGCGCGTCAGCATCACCATTGAGGATGACGACGCCATAGCACGGCTGAAACGTAGCCTTCCCCCTACCCCATCCCACGAAGGGAGAGCCTGCCGCCGCCTGTTAGAAGAGGCTGTCGAGGACGGCTACAAGCGACTGTTGCTGCCCAGCATTGAGACCGAGTTTGCAGCCCTCAGCAAGCAGCGGGCCGACGAAGAGGCCATCAACGTCTTCGCCCAGAACCTGCGCCAGCTGCTGCTCTCGGCTCCGCTTGGCCAGAAGCGTGTCATGGGCATCGACCCGGGCTTCCGCACGGGCTGCAAGGTGGTGTGTCTGGACGCGCAGGGCAACCTGCTGCACCATGAGGCCATATTTCCCCACCCGCCCATTAACCACCGCATGCAAGCCACCGTACACCTGCAGCAGATGCTGGCCGACTACCACATCGAGGCCATCGCCATAGGCAACGGTACCGCCAGCCGCGAGACGCGTGCCTTCGTCGAAGACGTGTTGTCCTCCACCCAACACCCCGCACCCACCACCTACGTCGTCAGCGAAGACGGCGCCTCGGTCTATTCCGCATCGAAGGTGGCCCGCGACGAGTTCCCCGACGAGGATGTCACCGTGCGCGGAGCCGTCTCCATAGGCCGCCGACTCATGGACCCGCTGGCCGAACTGGTGAAGATTGACCCGAAGAGCATCGGTGTGGGACAGTATCAGCACGACGTGGACCAAACCAAGCTGAAGCACTCGCTCGACCACGTGGTGGAGAGCTGCGTCAATTCCGTTGGCGTGAACCTCAACACCGCCTCACAGCACCTGCTGACCTACGTCAGCGGACTGGGCCCCGTGCTGGCGCAGAACATTGTGGATTACCGCCGCGAGCACGGAGCCTTCACCAGCAGGGCACAACTGAAGAAGGTGCCCCGACTCGGGCCCGCCGCCTACCAGCAGAGTGCCGGATTCCTACGCATTCCTGAAGCTAAGAACCCACTCGACAACTCAGCCGTTCACCCCGAGAGCTATGCCATCGTCGAGCAAATGGCAAAGGACAACGACTGCACCGTAGCCGACCTGATTAGCAATAAGGAGAAACGTGCGGCCATCGACATCAAGAAGTATGTGACGGCCGACGTCGGCATGCCCACCCTTACTGACATCATGCACGAACTGGAGAAACCCGGACGCGACCCGCGCGAACAGATTGAGGAGTTCGAGTTCGACGACAGCGTACAGACCATCGACGACCTGCAGGAAGGCATGGAGCTGCCCGGCATTGTGACCAACATCACTAACTTTGGGGCCTTTGTCGATATAGGCGTTCACCAGGACGGACTGGTGCACGTCTCGCAACTGGCCGACCGCTACGTCAGCGACCCCACGCAGGTAGTGCGGCTCCACCAACATGTGCGCGTGCGCGTCATGGCCGTCGATTTGCGCCGCAAGCGTATCTCCCTCAGCATGAAGGGACTGAACAAGACATAATCCTTTAAGCCCATGAACCAACTGAAAAAAATAATAGCCAATACCTTATCCGTACGCATCAGCCTGATGGTGGTGCTTGCTGTTGCTTTGCTGTTAGGCATAGCGCTGTTCGTGATGTTCAGCTTCTCGCGCAAGGCATTAAGACAGGAAGCGCTTGAGAAAGCCGGACAGACGCTCACCGCCACCGTGCAACATACCGACAACGTACTGTTAAGCGTGGAACAGGCGTCAGGCAACATCTACTGGGACATGACGCAGCATCTGGACGAGCCGGACCGCATGTTCGACTACTGTCGGGAACTTCTGGAAGCCAACCCTTACATTGACGGCTGCGCCATTGCTTTCGAGCCCTATTACTACAAGAGTCGCGGACAGTACTTCATGGCTTACCTGCACCATGAGCACTCAGGCCAGCTGAACACCGAGGACTCACACCTCATTCAGTCAGAGACGTTCGGTAACGTTCCCTACACAGAGCAGTCGTGGTACACTTTACCTTTGGAAAGCGGACACCCCAGCTGGGTTGGGCCGCTAAAGAACGAAGACGCTGAAGACGAAGCACTCATCTCTTTCTGCCTGCCTATATATAATAAGGAGGGACGCGCCATTGGGGTACTTGGCGTTGATGTGACGCTGGCCCTGCTCTCCGATATTGTGCTGTCAGCCAAGCCCTCACCAAACTCCTATGCCGTACTGCTGGGAAGCGACGGTTCGTTCATCGTTCACCCCGACAGCACCAAACTGCTGCACGAAACGGTTTTCTCGGTGCCTGCCAATGATACTGACCCAGAGGTGGAAGAAGCCGCACGCGCCATGGTGGCCGGTGAGACGGGCTACCGGCATTTCCGACTGGACGGTGTTGACAGCTACGTCTTCTACAAGCCCTTTACGCGCGCCGTTGTGCCTGGCCGGTCAATGAACAAGCTGGGATGGAGCGCAGGCATTATCTACCCAGAGGACGACATCTTCGGCGACTATAACCAGCTGCTGTACATAGTGCTGGCCATTGCCGGCATCGGCCTGCTGGTGCTGCTGGTGCTCTGCCAGTTGTTCACCCACCACCAGCTGCTGCCCCTGCGCATGCTGACCGAGTCAGCCCGGCGCATTTCGGAAGGGCACTACGACGAGACCATACCCGACAGCCGGCATCACGACGAAGTGGGACGCCTGCAGGCCAACTTCAGGCAGATGCAGCTGGCGCTGTCGGCCAACATGGGCGAGCTGGAACGCCTGAACGAGACGCTGCGCGAACGGGGTGCCGGACTGGCCGAAGCCTACGAACAGGCCCGTGAGGCCGACCACATGAAGACCGCTGTGCTGCACAACATGACTAACCAGATGCTGACCCCCGTCAACGCCATCAGCAGCAATGTTGACGAGCTGTGCCACAACAGCCGCACCCTGAAGCCTGCGGAAGTGCAGCAGCTCGTGACTGACATTCTGCATGAGGGGGAAAACATAACCGACGTGCTCAACGACCTGCTTGAAGTTAATAATAAGAAGAAATGAAAACCATCATTGACCATATACGACAGTCGCTTTCGACGAAGCTCAGCCTGGGCATTGTGCTGCTCACGACGCTGGTCTTCGTCCTCTCGCTGGGCATTCTGTTCTTCCAGTCGCGCAACAACATCAGGCAGGAAGCGCAGGAACACGCCGTCAGTGTGCTCGATGCCACCTCACACCGCGTGAAGAGCTACATCTCGACCATTGAGACAGCCACCAATGCCAATTACCAGATAGCACTCAGAAACATGCAGCCCGACTCGCTGCTGGCACTCTCAAGGCGCATCGTCACGCTCAATGCCAACGTCAACGGCTGCTCCATCACCACCGAGCCATATACCTTCCCGCAGTATGGCCGCTACTTCTCGGCCTATTCCGTCAGGTTCGGCGACGACAGCATCAGCACCGTCAGGGAAGCCGAATACGAATACTTCGACAAGATATGGTACAAGGCACCGCGCCGACTGGGCGAGCCGTGCTGGGTTGACCCCTTCGACGACTATAACGAGGGTACGCTCTCGGCCACCGACATGATTGCCTCCTACTGCCGGCCACTCTACCACAACGGACACTTCGTCGGCGTCATCTCTACCGACCTGTCGCTCACCCGCCTGTCGCAGATTATTGCCACCGAGGAGCCCTACCCTAACGCCTATTTTCTCATGCTCGGACAAGACGGGCACTACTTCGTACACCCAGACTCCACACGCCTGGTTGACAAGACCATCTTCGACATGAATGACGCGCAGGACGGCACTGACATTATAGCCATTGGCCACCAGATGACTACGGGTAAGCAGGGCTCACTGTTCACCACCATCGACGGAAAGCCATCGCTGGTCTGCTATCAGGCTGTGCCAGGCACCAACTGGAGCCTTGCACTGGTGTGCCCCGAAAGCGACATCCTGCATAACTACTACAAGCTCAGCTATGTGCTCGTACCGCTCCTCGTCATTGGCTTCATACTCATCTTCCTGCTGAGCCGCCACATCGTCATTGGTGCCGTCAAGCCGCTCAACCGGCTGGTCAGCCAGTCACAGCGCATAGCCGCCGGACACTACGACGAGCAGATTCCCTACTCCTCACGCACCGATGCCGTAGGAATGCTGCAGAACAGCTTTGCCACCATGCAGCAGTCGCTCAGCCGCCACGTCAACGACATTGTCCACGTGAACGAAGAAACGCAGCAGCGCAACACCGAACTGCTGCAGGCGCGCCAGCTGGCCGAGGAAGCCGGACGGCAGAAGACGGCCTTCATTCAGAACATGACCCACCAGATACGCACGCCGCTCAACATCATCAACGGTTTCGCACAGGTGCTTCGCGACAACTTCTACGAGCTGTCGGCCACCGAGCGCAACAAGATTTCCGACTTGATGGAGCACAACGCCAATACGCTCAACCGCATGGTCCTCATGCTTTACGACATTTCCGAAGTCGGACTGTCGGAAGAGCTGCGCAGCCACCGCCACGAGCAGGTGCTGTGTAACGAGTTGGCACGCGAGTGCATAACGTCAATCCACCTGCATTTCCCCAATCTGCCCATTCAGTTTGAGACCACGCTGCCCGACACCTTCTTCATTCGCAGTAATAAGCTCTACCTGATGCGCAGCATTCGCGAGATACTCTACAACTCAGCCAAATATTCCGACGGTGAGCACATCACGTTGCAACTGTCGGCTACGGCCTATACCGTAAAGTTCGTCTTCAGCGACACAGGCCCCGGCATCGCCGACCTTTACCAGCCGCTCATGTACGTTCCTTTCACTAAGGTGAACGACCTCTCGGAAGGCCTCGGACTCGGACTTCCCCTGACCCAGCGCCACGTTGCCAACCTGGGCGGCGCGCTGACCTTCGACACCACCTACCACGAAGGCTGCCGCTTCGTCCTGGAGCTGCCCATCACCAGCAAGGCATAGACAAAAAGCGGCTCAGTCCGGAGAGCCCCGTTGAGTTTTGTTTTAGCAACGGACTACAGGACTTAAGGACTTATTGACATTCGATGCAAAAAAGAAAGCGTCGCACCTACTGAGAGTTGCGACGCTTTCATTCAAGCAAAACTTGTTTGCTGTAGTTTTTACTTATTAGCAACCTTGGCAACGATAGCCTTGAAAGCCTCAGGGTTGTTGACAGCGAGGTCAGCGAGCACCTTACGGTTAATCTCGATGCCGGCCTTGTTCAAACCACCCATCAGAGCAGAATAGCTCATACCCTCGAGACGAGCGGCAGCGTTGATACGCTGAATCCACAGGGCACGGAAGGTGCGCTTCTTGTTCCTACGGTCGCGATAAGCATAGGTAAGACCTTTTTCCCAAGTGTTCTTGGCTACTGTCCAAACATTCTTACGGGCACCGAAGTAACCACGTGTAAGTTTCAGAATTCTCTTTCTCTTTGCT
>ONRS01000168.1 GCA_900320255.1 uncultured Prevotellaceae bacterium | reverse complement strand
TATAACTTTTTCCCGAGATTTAAGTTACTTTTTCCCGAGATTCTCACCTACAATCTCGGGAAAAACACATAAGAATCTCGGGAAAAATATATAGCAATCTCGGGAAAACTTATAACAAGCTATCGTCCAACATGATAAAAAAGCACGCAGAAGAGCAGGGAAAACACTTGCAAAATGGTTGGATTTTCCTTGCTTTTTAACTTCACTTCCTCAACTTATCACTTTGCTTGCAAAGGACTCCGTTAACTTCAATAAAGAAGAACTTGAGAAACTTGAGTAAAGAAAAACTCCCCTCCAAGAGAAGTGCCGTTTCTCTTCAAGAGAAGTACCGTTTCTCTTCAAGAGAAGTGCCGTTTCTCTCCAAGAGAAGTGCCGTTTCTCTCCCAATAAAAAAATGAATTATTCTTGGTGTTTCTCACGATTTTTATTACCTTTGCACCAAGATTACAACAATAAACAGACCAGAAACATGAAAAGACTGATTTTGCCGATGCTTTGCCTGCTCATGATGGCAGTCGGCTGTAAGAACAAGAACCAACCGGCAGCAGAAAACACTGACTCAACGAATGCTGCAACAGAAACAGTAGTGACGACACAGGCTGATGACGGTAAGCACAACGAGGCCTACATCCGCAAGCGCCTGCAGACCATCTACGAACTACAGGACGACAAGACCTGCTGTTCTGAAGCCTACCTGCAATTAGATGCGGAAGCCAGGAAGATTAGTCAGCGGACAGGCACTATCTACATTGACGGAGACCACTGGGTGGCAGGACAGGACATTGACGAAGAATGGAGCTACCGTATTGACGAGATTTCGGACATTACCGACCATACGGCAAAAGCCAAGCTGACCGTGCACAACTTCTCTGACCAGGACGTGGTGCTGTATCTCTGCTTTGAACGCGATGACTGGTACGTGAATGACTTCCATTTCTTCTACGAAAACGATGAAGGGCGGCACGAACTGAGCGAGTTGGAAGAGATGAAACGTTACATTAATGAAGGAACAGAACCATAAAAGACTGAAAAACATGGAAAGAATGCTTTTGCCGATGCTCTGCCTGCTCATGATGGCTGTCGGCTGCAAGAACAAAAACCAGACGCCAACAGAGCCAGAAAGCGACTCCACTGCCGTAACAGAGAAAGCTGAGCTGACCACGAAGAAGGACGAGACCCCGCGGCCCCTGTTCCTCTACCACCTCTCAACTGACTACATGACGATGGTCTATTGGGACGAGGAACTGCAGGCAGAGCTGAGCAGTCGTGCCAAAGACTACACCAAGATAGTGATGGAGGACGATCAGCTGAAGGACATCAAATTCACAGGTGAAGTGCTTACAAACCCTGACGGAGAGAAGCTGTTTGTGGGCGAGCTGCACAGCCGTCCTACCCTGCCCTCACCCGGACTGAATTATGCCTTTGTCAGCCCTGAGAACAAGAAAGACTGGTGGGGCATGAGCGCCATTGTAACCGACAGCTACTTGCAGACCCGAAAGTTGCTGAAACGTGAGCTGCTGTCACCCTTCGATATCGGCAAGCCCTTCCCGCAAAGTGTTGTGAAACAGCTGGAGAAGGAATATGACATGACAGCCAAATGGTCGGAAATGGCCTACAGGCTGGGCAATCGCTACACGTATGGCGTGGTGCAGTTTAAACCTAAGAACAAGAAGGTGATAGCACTGGAGGTGGTGACCGACGGAGACAAGACGTACTCAGTGGCGGAGGAAGGCTACTACGAGTCGGACCAGGATTACGGATGGAACGTTGATGACGAAGGGACATACATCGTGAGCAGCGTCTGTGCAGCCTTTGAAGGTCCTGACGGTCTGGAGCTCTGTTTCAACCACGGGGCACCTGAGAGTCAGACCGTCGGCATGATGTTCATTCGCGACGGAAAACTCGTGAAAGAGGAATATGCCTGCTATCACAGCCTGATAGACGAACAGGCTCCACTCTGGAAAAAGGACTTGGCAGAGATGCGCAAGCTCTATCTGGCTGACGACCCCCACGAAAACAAGGACTACAAACTGACCAAATACATGCCCATTGACATTGACAATGACCATTACGATGAGATTTGGTTACGCGACAAGGACGGTGAGCACGGGGCACTCTTTACCAACAAGAACGGCAAGGTGGAGCTGATTGGCGTGGAGACCGAGAAGCTGAAGGTGTCGTTCCTTCAGACCCAAAAGGGGAAGGGCTACGTACGCATTGCCGGTTCGGCTGGCGGACCTTCCATCTACACACAGCTCTTTGCCATCAAGAACAGCCAGGTGGTGGAGCGTTTCAACAAGCTGGAGATAGCGGGCGAACTATCGGAAGCCACGCTCAACGGGAAAACCCTCAGTCATGCTGATGCGACAAAATATACAAGCGCCCTACCTGTCAGCAGGGAACCGTATCTCTATTTCATAAACATCGAAGAAGAATAATTAAAATAATGCACAAAGCACAACGCATAATTCATAATTATTTTGTACCTTTGCGGCCAAAACAATAAACAGAAGAGTAAAATGGCAGACATCATCAACAAGTACATCTCGGTGCAGTACAAACTCTATACCGTAGATGAAAAAGGAGAACACCTCGTAGAACAGACTACGCACGAACGTCCGTTCAACTTCATTAGCGGCTTCGGCTTTGCCCTCGAAGCGTTTGAAAACAACGTCAAGGACCTGGAAAAAGGCAAGACTTTTACCTTTCAGCTGAGCCCGGAGGAGGCTTACGGCGAGTACGTTGAAGCACGCGTCATTGAACTGGAACGTGAGATATTCATTATAAACGGCGAGTTTGACAAGGAGCACATCTATAAGGGAGCCGTCATCCCCTTGCAGAATGAGGACGGCAACCACTTCCTGGGCCGCGTGCTGGAAATAGGAGACAACAAGGTGAAGGTTGACCTGAACCACCCATTAGCCGGCGAGACACTGCTCTTCAGCGGCTTGGTAACAGAGAACCGCGAGGCCACCAAGGAGGAGATACAGCAGCTGATCAACCACATGAGCGGTGAGGGCTGCGGCTGCAACTGCGATGACTGTGAAGGCGGCTGTGAAAGTGGCTGCGGACACTGCGGTCATTGAAATCACCAATGAGGGAATGAGATGAGGAATACGTTTGGCAACATTTTTACGCTGACCACGTTTGGCGAGAGTCACGGAGAGGCCATAGGCGGTGTGGTTGACGGCATGCCTGCCGGCATAGAAATCGACATGGACTTCATTCAGCAGGAGCTGAACCGCCGTCGGCCAGGTCAGAGCGACATCACCACCAGCCGCAAGGAGGCAGATAGCGTGGAACTGCTTAGCGGTGTGTTCGAGGGACGTTCTACGGGCACCCCTATCGGTTTCGTGGTACATAACGAGAACCAGCACTCACAGGACTACGAGAACATGCGCCAGCTGTTCCGTCCGTCGCATGCCGACTACACCTATTACCAGAAGTACGGCCTGCGTGATCATCGCGGAGGCGGACGCTCGTCAGCTCGCATTACCATTAGCCGTTGTGTAGCCGGAGCACTGGCCAAGCTGGCCTTACGCCAGCTGGGCATCAGCATCAAGGCCTACACTTCGCAAGTTGGCGATATTGCGCTGGAACATGACTACAGCCACTACGACCTGTCGCTAACTGAGACGAACGCCGTACGCTGCCCTGACGCAGAGAAGGCTGCCGCCATGCAACAGCTCATCAAGGAGGTAAAGGCCGACGGCGACACCATTGGCGGCATTATCAGCTGTGTTATCATGGGCTGTCCTGCCGGATTAGGTGAGCCGGAATTTGGCAAGCTGCATGCTGACCTGGGGGCTGCCATGCTGAGCATTAATGCCGTGAAGGGATTTGAATACGGTGCCGGATTTGCCGGAGTAACCCAACGAGGAAGCGAACAAAACGATGTATGGAGCCCTGCATCATCACTCAACGCTCAACCCTCAACGCTCAACACTCAACCCTCAACCCCCATCACCACCCTGACCAACCATAGCGGAGGCATACAGGGCGGCATTAGTAATGGACAAGACATTTATTTCCGCGTGGCATTCAAACCCGTTGCAACCCTACTCCGTGAGCAGGAAACGGTAGATGTAGAAGGGAAAACCACTACCCTGACCGCAAAAGGACGCCACGACCCGTGTGTTCTGCCTCGCGCCGTTCCTGTGGTAGAATCAATGGCTGCTATGGTTATTTTAGACCATTATTTGTTAAATAAGACGGTAAAATTGTGATTTTTGCAACAAAATACGAAAAAAAAATCAAAAAGATATTGGTTATTTAAAATATTATTCGTATCTTTGCCCTGCAATTCAGGGTTTGTGAAAATCCTAATTAGCTTTAGTTAAGTCTAGTTTAGTTTTTGTGTTGGTTGAGGGTGGCTGATTAGCCGCCCTCAAATTTTTATATTTGTTTACCGGTTTATACGGTCGTACATAAAGGCAGAAAGCAGCAGCGTAAGGACGGAGCAAATCACCATTGACAGCATCGTACCCACGAATAAGCCTACGACCGAAGCTACCGAAAGACCACCGAACAGCAGGACTATGCACATCGCAAAGAAGGCAATAACCGTCAGCAGGCACCAGCGCCAGGCTGAAAGCTTGAGCGTGCGGGCAATGACATGCCGATAGTAAGGCAAGAGTGCCTCAAACTGCTTGGCACCGTTACCTACAAGAAACTCCCGAAGGCCTGCTTGCGTATGGCGGGCATGATAATGAACAAGCATACCCGTACGGCCAACGACAAAGACCTCATCAGCCAGGAAGAGCAATACAGGCAGCATGAGCAGCGGATGGAACGCTGTCAGGAGCCACTTGAACAGAAGATAATCGACGATGCCCGCCACTGACACCAACAGGATGGCACAGATAACCAGCGGGAGCAGAATACGGCTATTGATTGCTGAAATTCTCATTGCTATAAATGAATTACGTTGTTAGTCAATTCGATAATTTGCGGTGAACGGCTCACTACCAGCACTGACGAGCCGCTGGCCGTCATACGGCGTAGGGCATTACCCACGTTCTCAAGCGACAAGCTGTCGAGTTCGTGGGCAGGCTCATCAACCAGCACCAGCTTACGCTGCTGGACTGCTACACAATCCAATAACTCCAAGTATTGTTCTGCCGGGGTCAACTGACTCCATTGGCGCATGTCCTCAGAGGGCTTCTCCTGTTTTAGCTGGTGGTTGACGGACAGCCCAAACAGCAGACGACGTACATCGGCAACACGGTCCTGTCCCTCAATGGGCACCAAGCGGCTGGGAACATAGCCCATGAACCGACGAAACCACGAAGCCGACAGCGGAGTGAGCAACTCACCATCGAAGCTAATATAACCACTCTGGAATGGCTGTAACCCCAGAATGGTACGCAGCAGTGTGGTTTTCCCGGCTCCTTCTGGTCCGGTAATGCAGGCCAGCTTACCGTCATCGACGGTCAGTGAAACGGCTTGCTGCCGCTGTTTTAAGATAACATCGTGAAGCTCTAACATTACTTTTTTGTTGCAAAGATACAAAATAATGCACAATTCACAATGCACAATTGTTCACCATTATTCATTTTTAACGGAGTTCACGACCTTCGGTTCACAATTATTTTGTACCTTTGCACCGTATTTTTAAATCGTGACTGAGAAAATTAACATATACAGACGTATGCCAGCCGAGTGGGAAAGGCAGAAGGCAGTACAGTTAACGTGGCCACACAAGGACACCGACTGGGCTCCCATGCTCAGCGACATTACTAAAGTCTATGAACAGATGGCCCGTGAAATCAGCAGGCGCGAAGAGCTTATCAAGGTTGATTTTATTCCCACTAACGACACCTGGGCACGCGACCATGGGTTCATCACAGTGGAGGAAGACGGGCAAATTATTCTTCTCGACTTCAAGTTCAATGGCTGGGGAGAGAAGTTTCCTGCTGAACTTGACAACGCCATCAACCGGCAACTCTACGAACGGGGCATCGTTAAGGGTGACTACGAGCCGCATCTGGACTTCGTGCTCGAAGGCGGAAGCATTGAGAGTGACGGGCGCGGCACCATTTTCACCACTACAGGCTGTCTGCTTGCTCCCCACCGCAACCAGCCGCTGACACAGCAGCAGATTGAGGACCGGCTAAAAGCATGGTTAGGAGCCGAGCGCATAGTTTGGATTAATCACGGCGGTCTGATAGGTGATGACACAGACGGGCATATTGACACATTGGTACGTGTCTGTCCTAATGACACCTTATTATATTCAGGTGCAGATGACGAACACCCGGACCTGCTGCTCATGGAGCAGGAGCTTCAACAACTGAGGACTATGGATGGACGCCCCTACCGATTGCTCCGCTTGCCGATGCCCCGCCCCATTTACGACGAAGGTGACCGTCTGCCAGCAACGTATGCCAACTATTTGGTTATCAATGGGGCCGTGCTCGTGCCAACCTACAACCAGCCCGACCTTGACGCAGAAGCCATGCGCATTATTGGCGAGGCATACCCTGACCGCGAGCTGGTGGGCATTGACTGCCGCCCCGTCATTCGTCAGCACGGCAGTCTGCACTGTTGTACCATGCAATATTATTAGAAGACAAAAATGAAAATAGGATTTCTACAACAACACAATGTGGCTGACACAAAGCAGAACCTGCTGCGACTGGCAGAAGGCATCAGCGACCTGGCTAAGCGCGGTGCTGAACTCGTCGTGCTGCAAGAGTTGCATAACTCTCTTTACTTCTGTCAGGTTGAGGATGTCAACAACTTCGATTTGGCCGAGCCCATCCCCGGCCCTTCAACGGCATTCTTCGGCGAACTGGCCAAGCAACTGGGTGTAGTCATCGTTACCTCATTGTTTGAACGCAGGGCAGCAGGACTGTACCACAACACCGCTGTAGTCATTGAGCGTGACGGCAGCATAGCAGGAAAGTACAGGAAGATGCACATCCCTGACGACCCTGGCTACTACGAGAAATTCTATTTCACACCCGGCGACCTGGGATTCCATCCCATTGACACCAGTGTAGGACGATTGGGCGTGTTGGTCTGCTGGGACCAATGGTATCCCGAGGCAGCTCGACTCATGGCATTGCAAGGGGCAGAACTGCTCATCTACCCCACTGCCATAGGTTACGATCCGAACGACACCCCCGAAGAGCAGGAACGCCAAAGACGTGCATGGCAGACGGTGCAGCGTGGACATGCCGTGGCCAACGGCCTGCACGTGGCGACGGTTAACAGAGTTGGAGAAGAAAGAGCTGAAGACACTCAACACTCCGCTCGGCCCGCAGGGACGCTTGCCAGAGCAAGAACGCTCAACACTCAACGTTTCTGGGGCACCTCGTTCGTGGCAGGACCACAAGGCGAGCTGATCTATGAGGCATCAGCCGATGAGGAGGAAAGCATCGTTGTGGAGTTGGACATGAATCGTTCGGAACAAGTACGCCGTTGGTGGCCGTTCCTGCGCGACCGCCGCATCGATGAATACACGGAAATAACAAAAAGATATATTGATCAACAAGAATAAAACTAAAAATGAAAAAGATTCTAACACTGGCCCTACTGGCCATAACGTTACTGCCCCAGACTGCATTGGCACAATATAACTCTGATGAAGAAGAAGAGAAAGTATTCAGTGCATACGTAGAGGCGGACCTTGTAAGCCATTACATGTGGCGCGGACAAGACCGAGGCAGCATCAGCATACAACCGCAACTGGGACTGAAGTTCTGGGACTTCTCTTTCCTGGCTACCGGAAACGTAGGCTTCGATAAGGACGATGAACAGGAAATCAACCTGACTTTAGGCTATGAGAAATTCGGCTTCAACATCGGCGTGACCAATTACTGGCAGACTGGTCTGGACCCTGAGAACCGCTACTTCCACTTCGACAAGACCGACACGGCCCACTCTTTGGAAGGCAACTTAGGCTATACGTGCGAATATTTCAGTCTGCAGGCATACACCAAGTTCTGGGGAAATGACTACAAACTTGACGGCAAGCGCGCATACTCAACCTATGTCGAACTCTCTGTGCCGTTCCACATTAGTGACATTAACATTGAGGCAAAGGTTGGCATAACACCCTTCGAGAGTGCAGGAAAGCGCGAGTATAAAGGCAAGACCGACGACTTGGGCAAGCCATACGCAGAACCTGTGTATTTCTATGGTGAGAACTTTACGTGTAACTTGATTTCGGTGCGTGCCACTAAGACGTTCCACTATCGTAGCTTCCAATTCCCCATCTTCGCGGAACTGCACACCAACCCCTACCTGCAGAAAGCTAACTTCCTGGTGGGTGTAGGCATAGTGGCTTTCTAAAGAACCCAACACTCAACGCTCATCATCCAACACCCCAAAAACTATGTCAAATAACTTAAGATTTCAGGTCGTTGAAGAGGCATTCAAGAAGAAGCCACTCGACGTAGCAACCCCTGACGAACGACCGTCAGAATATTTCGGTAAATACGTATTCAACCGCGAGAAGATGTACCGCTACCTGCCCGCTGACATCTATGCAAAGATGATTGACGTGATGGACAACGGTGCACACCTTGACCGTTCAATAGCCGATGCCGTGGCCGACGGTATGAAAAAGTGGGCTATGGAGATGGGCGCAACACATTATACCCACTGGTTTCAGCCACTGACCGAAGGCACAGCCGAGAAACACGATGCCTTTGTGGAACACGACGGTAAGGGCGGCATGATAGAGAAATTCTCTGGGAAATTGCTCGTTCAGCAGGAACCTGACGCATCGAGCTTTCCCAATGGCGGCATACGTAACACGTTCGAAGCACGAGGCTATTCAGCCTGGGATCCCACTTCACCCGTCTTCATTATCGACGACACACTTTGTATTCCCACCATCTTTATTGCCTACACAGGCGAAGCACTCGACTACAAGGCCCCGCTGTTGCGCTCGCTGCATGCCGTTGACAAAGCTGCCACCGACGTTTGTAAGCTTTTCTACCCGGACGTGAAGAAGGTGAAGGTTAACCTCGGCTGGGAGCAGGAGTATTTTCTTGTTGACGAAGGGCTCTACTCTGCCCGCCCCGACCTGCTGATGACAGGCCGCACACTGATGGGACACGAAAGTGCCAAGAACCAGCAGATGGACGACCACTACTTCGGCACCATTCCCGACCGTGTGCAGGCTTTCATGAAAGACTTGGAAATTCAGGCCCTCGAACTCGCCATTCCCTGTAAGACGCGCCATAACGAAGTGGCTCCCAACCAGTTTGAGCTGGCTCCCATCTTCGAGGAATGTAACCTGGCAGTCGATCACAACATGCTGCTCATGTCACTCATGAAGAAGGTGGCACGCAAGCACGGGTTCCGCGTTCTGCTGCACGAAAAACCTTTTGACGGTATTAATGGCAGCGGCAAGCATAACAACTGGAGCCTCACAGCACAACACTCAACACTCAACGCTCAACACTCCACGCTCAACACTCAACATTCTACCCTCTTACATTCACCGGGCACAACGGTGGAAGAGAACCTGCGCTTCATCACCTTTATTGTAGAAACGTTAATGGCTGTCTATCGGCATAACGGACTGCTCAAGGCCAGCATTATGAGCGCCACCAATGCACACCGTCTGGGCGGCAACGAGGCACCTCCCTCCATCATATCGAGCTTCCTCGGCACACAGCTCACTGAGTTGCTGAACCATATAGAAGAATCTGACACTAACGAGCTTTTCACCCTGAAAGGCAAGAAGGGCATGGAGATAGATATTCCACAAATACCAGACCTCATAGTCGATAATACGGACCGTAACCGTACCAGCCCCTTCGCCTTCACGGGTAACCGTTTCGAATTCCGTGCTCCTGGTTCCAGTGTCAACTGTGCCAGTGCCATGATTGCCCTGAACAGCGCAATGGCCGAAGCCTTGACGTCGTTTAAAGAACGCGTTGACAAGAGAATATCCGAGATTTCTCAGAAAACAGAGTTCACCGAGGGTGGTCATAGCGCCACAATGCATGCCATACTCGACGTGCTGCGTGAGGACATCAAGACCTGCAAACCCGTACGCTTCGATGGTAACGGATATTCTGACGAATGGGTCAAGGAAGCCCAGCGCCGCGGGCTTGACACCGAGAAGTCATGTCCTGTAGTCATTGAGCATTACCTTGATGAGTCGTCAGTCTGTATGTTCGAGCGCATGAAGGTGATGAACCGCAAAGAGCTCGAAGCCCGCAACGAGGTGAAATGGGAAACCTACGTCAAGACCGTTCAGATTGAGGCCCGCGTGCTGGGCGACATGGCCATGAACCACATTATTCCTGTGGCCACCCACTACCAGTCAAAGCTGATTAAGAACGTGCAGGGCATGAAGGACATCTTCCCTACGGAGAAGGCCGAACGCCTCTCTGCCCGCAACATGCAGCTCATTGAGGAAATAGCCGAGCGCACAGAGAAGATAGAGCAACTGGTTGAAGAACTGACTGATGCCCGTCGTGTGGCCAACCGCATTGAGAGCATCCACGAGCGTGCCATTCAGTATCATGACACTGTCTGCCCCAAGATGGAAGCCATTCGCCACGAGACTGACAAGCTGGAACTCATTGTCGAAGACGGTCTCTGGACGCTGCCTAAGTATAGGGAATTGCTGTTTATCAGATGATGTTCACTTCCTGCGAACAATCTTCCAGCCAATAAATGCGACGACGATGCTGGTGAGGGGCGAAAGGATGTTGAAGAAGCAATAAGGCAGATAAACCAAAGTGGGAACACCAAGGACGGTGCTCTGCGTGAGACCACAGGTGTTCCAAGGAACGAGGACGGAAGTGACAGTGGCACCGTCTTCACAACTGCGGCTCAGCAAGCGAGACTCATACCCACGCTCTTTGTAGGTTTCTCTGAACATCTGACTGGCAAGCATAATAGACAAATACTGGTCGGCAAGGGCAACATTACAGAAGAAAGCCGTGCCGACGGTAGAGGCCACTAACGATACTGTGCCCCGCACTAAGCGCAAAATATAATGCATCAGGTCCTGCAGCTGTCCAGTGGCAGTAAGGGTACCTCCAAAGGTCTGGGCACAGATAATCAGCCAGATGGTGGGCATCATGCCGCTCATGCCGTTGGTATGTACAAGCTGATTAAGCATGGGAATACCTGTATCAATATCGGTACTGGCATAACATACCTGCATCATCCCTTTGTAAGAAGCCAACAGCCCCTGCCCTTCTTCACCGGCTATATGGCGCACCAGCTCCGGCTGCACCAACAGCCCGACAACGGCCGCCAGCAGTATAGCCAGGAAAAGCACGACCATAGACGGCCAGCGGCGGGCAATCATGATACCCGTTAGCACTGGCACAAGCAGTAACCAAGGACTGATGACAAACGTACGCTCCAAGCCCTCCATGAACTCCAGCACATTACCCTGCCCTGACACGTTCATTACGAAACCTGCCACAAAGAAAATAATGAGCGACAGGCAGAACGTGGGGACTGTGGTATAAAGCATGTAGCGTATATGGCTGAAAAGCGGAACCCCCGACACACTGGATGCCAGCACCGTGGTGTCAGAGAGCGGAGAGAGCTTGTCACCGAAATAGGCACCGGTAATGATGGAGCCTGCTATCCACCCGTCGTCAAAACCATGCGCCTTGCCTATTCCCATGAGTGCCAGACCGATGGTGGCTATCGTCGTCCACGAAGAGCCAATCATCAGACTGACAAGGGCACAAAGCAGGCTACTGCTGACAAGGAACACCTCCGGCCGTATCATCTGCATACCGTAGTATATCATCGTCGGCACAATGCCCGACACCATCCATGTACCGCCTATGGCTCCTATCAGTAGAAGAATAATAATGGCAGGTGTGCAGCTCGCTACCTTATTCGTTATCTCCTGTTCCAGCACTTCCCACTTCAGCCGTTTCGAGAAATGGCCTATCAGCACGCTCACGGCCGATGCCACCAGCAGCGAGACCTGACTGGCACCCTCTAATGTCGCGTTACCAAAGACGGCAACACAACACGTAATGAGCAGGATGAGTACGATGAACGGAATGAACGACATAACTGTATTTACTCTAATGCCCCGATGATTTCCTGAACGGAATGACAGCCGTGCTGGTCGAGCCACTCGTTGATGCCGTCACGCACCTTCACGGTGACAGCAGGGTCAATGAAGTTGGCCGTGCCTATCTCTATTGCCGTAGCACCCGCCATGAAGAACTCTATTGCGTCGCGGGCATTCATAATACCACCCAGACCGACTATAGGAATCTTGACAGCCTGAGCCACCTGCCACACCATGCGCAGGGCAACGGGCTTGACAGCGGGTCCCGAGAGTCCGCCAGTCTTGATGCTCAGCACGGGGCGGCGCTTCTCTACGTCGATAGCCATGCCCATCAGCGTATTGATGAGCGAAACGCTGTCTGCTCCCTCAGCCTCACAAGTCCTGGCAATGTCGGCAATGTTCGTAACGTTAGGCGAGAGTTTTACGATGAGCGTCTTGTGGTAAGCATTTCGCACGGCCCGCACCACACTCTCAGCACCACTGCAGGTGACACCGAAAGCCATGCCGCCGTCCTTCACGTTGGGACACGAAATGTTCAGCTCAATAGCCGGAATGCGGTCGAGCGCATCAATACGGGCTGCACACTCGGCATAGTCCTCTGGCGATGAGCCGCTGACATTGACAATCATGTTCGTGTCAATGTCCTTAATCTGCGGATAGATGTGTTCGCAGAAGTAATCCACGCCTTTATTCTGTAGCCCCACACAATTAAGCATACCACTGGCGGTCTCAGCCATGCGCGGATAGTCGTTGCCTTCACGGGGATGCAGCGTCGTACCTTTCACAATGATGCCGCCCAGCTCATGCAGGGGCACAAAGTCCTGGAACTCCAGTCCGTAGCCAAACGTGCCCGAGGCCGTCATGACAGGATTCTTCAAACGCAGATTTCCTATATTTACTTGTAGATTTGCCATCTTCTTGTCGAGTTTTTAACCTTTTCACTTTTTCACCTTTTCACCTTTACCAAAGCAGTCTCTTCGTGTCAAACACCGGACCCTCCTTACAGACGCAAAGGTTGCCTTCCGTTGTCTTCTCCACACAGCAGAGGCACGCCCCTACCCCACAAGCCATCATGTTCTCGAGCGATGCCTCACAGGCAATGCCCAGCTTGTCGGCCATGCGCGCCACAGCCACCATCATCGGCTTGGGACCACAAGTGGCAATGCGCGTAAACTGCTCTTTCGCCAGTATGCTATGATTCGTCACAAAGCCACGCTCTCCCTCAGAACCATCCTCGGTGGTAACCAGCACACGGCCATACTTGCGGAACTCGTCAAGCATCAGCAGGTCTTTCTGACTGCGGGCACCCAGCAGGAACGTCGGCTCACAGCCCTGTTGCTGCATTTCAGCACCCATATAGAGCAACGGAGCCACACCAACGCCACCGCCAACCAGCAACAGGCGCTCGTCAGCCGACTGAGGCATCGTGAATCCATTACCCAACGGCAGCACACAGTTCAGCGTGTCGCCCGGCCGTAAACGGGCCAGTCGCCGTGTGCCGTCACCAACAGCGGCCACGAGAAGCCACAGCTCGTTTTTCTCCCTATCGACAAAGTGAATGGAAATGGGACGGCGCAAAAAAGTAGAAGGCACATCGTCAACGCGTACCTCTACAAACTGGCCAGGGAGCATTTCAGGAAGCGGTTCCTCATGGGTCAGCTTCAGCAACACATAACGCTCGTGAACATGTACCGTCTGACGCACCGTTAAGTCTATTATTTGCTTCTTCATATACCTTATTATATATATTTGCCTGCAAAAGTACTAAAAATCTTGCAAATAAGCACCATCAACCGACCTTATTTTTGCAGGAAGAACCGTTGGAACTCGCTTTCAAAATTCGGAGTCAGCACGTTCTGCCCTATCGCTGCACGTATTTCGTCCATGCTCCAGAACCGGCCACCGTCCAGTTCCTCGGCTGAAGGATTTACCGCCCCGTCATAGGTCGTCCGAAATAAATAGACCAGTTCACGTTCACGACGGCTCTCGAAAACATAATGTCCCAACGGCTCGGGTTGGAAATCGGTAATACCCAGCTCCTCGCGTACCTCACGGCTTAAGGCCCTCTCTGGTGTTTCTCCATAATCAACATGCCCTCCAACCGCCGTGTCCCACTTACCCGGCTGAATATCCTTCCACTCAGGACGTTTCTGCAAATACACCTCGCCCCTCGAATTAAACACATGCAGGTGAACCACAGGATGTAAAAGGCGCGAACCGTTGTGGCATTCGCCCCGTGTGGCCGTTCCAATTACCCGTCCTTCCTCATCTACTATCGGGAATCGTTCTTGTTGATTATCTTTCATTGTAGTAAAGTCGTCTCTAATGAAGGCGCAAAGTTACGTATTTTTATTGGGCTGGGCAAATAAATGCATTTTTCTTTTTGTACTTTTCTCACTTATTCGTACCTTTGGCGGCGGAAAAAAATTGAAAAAGAAGAACGATGAAGAAAACTGTACTGATAACTGGCGCTACAAGCGGCATCGGCCTGGGGTGCGCCCGCAAATTCGCAGCCAACGGGGATCGTCTGATCCTGACTGCACGTAACCAACAGCGACTGGAGGAAATTCGTGACGAACTGAAGGCTAATGGCACGGAAGTGCTGATTCTGCCCTTCGACGTGAGAGACCGCGCAGCCGCCACAAAGGCCGTCAACAGCCTGCCCGCCGACTGGCAGGACATTGACGTGCTGGTCAACAACGCCGGACTGGCGCTGGGACTGGAACCGGAATACAAGGGCGACCCGGATGAATGGGATACGGTGATTGACACGAACGTCAAAGGACTGCTCCTGATGACGCGCCTCATTGTGCCACACATGGTGGAAAGGAACAGCGGACATATTATTAACATCGGTTCGGTAGCCGGTGATGCTGCGTACGCTGGCGGCAATGTGTATTGTGCTACGAAAGCTGCAGTAAAGGCGCTGACCGACGGTCTGCGCATCGATGTGGCAGACACGGCCATACGCGTCACCAACCTGAAGCCAGGACTGGTGGAAACGAACTTCAGCAATGTCCGCTTCCGTGGTGACACCGTGCGTGCTGCCAAAACGTATCAGGGTATTACGCCACTCACGGGCGACGACATTGCTGACGTGGCCGTCTATGCGGCGAATGCGCCAGAGCATGTCCAGATAGCCGAAGTGCTCATTCTGGCTACTCATCAGGCCAGTGCCAACTTCATCGTCAGGAAATAACATATAAAAAAAGTAATTACAATGAAGACAAAACATATACAATACGAGACAAAAGGCACTTGCTCACGCCTTATTGACGTGACGGCCGACGAAAACAACATTATTCAGCAGGTTTTCTTTCTGGGAGGCTGCAATGGCAACCTGCAGGGAGTAAGTCAGCTGGTTCGTGGCCAGCACATCGACGATGTTATCCACAAAATAGACGGCATACGCTGCGGGACGAAGAACACATCGTGTCCCGACCAGCTTTGCCGGGCACTTGAGCAACTAAAAAATGCCCCGTTAGAGGATTGACCGTCCTTTAACGGAGCATATTCCATCATTAATCTCTCTACATGAATGCTACTTCGACTTCGAAGGAGCGAAACTTTCCCATGTCTGGTCATCGTAATAGACACGGATTTCCGTAACCTTCCGTTGGGGCTTCTCAGCAAGAAGGGTAACCATTTCGTTAGGTTTGTTTGGGACAATTTTCTGCGAGTACCCATTTACAGCTCCTGCACGACCGTACGCTGGGGTAGGAGCAGCGTTCTCAGAAAAAGGAAGCGAAGGGCTACGGTCAGATGATGCTTCAGGTTGTACTTCATTACTTGCACTCTTGTCTTCCACATACATAGGACCAACACCTAACAACAACCAATCGGTGCTGATGTCTGGGATATTCTTTTTTATCAGTTCTACCACATTGAGGGTAGGACGGGTACGATCATTGAAAATATTACTCAACGTTGCTGCACCGATTTGGGTACGTTCAGCAAATTCCTGTTGTGTCATGTGGAGGCTCTCCATGACCTCTCTAATTCTGTCTTTCATCTTGCTTAACTCTAATTTAGGGTGGTTTCACACAGTTTTCGTTTGACTTTACAAAGGTAAAACATTTTTTTGAAACCACCAACAAATATAAAGACAATTTTGTTATTTAAATTTTAAGTTTATGTTTTTAAACTTCTAAATTCTAAAGCGGCAGGGAACTTAATTTGGATTTAAAATTATAAATATAAATTTATGCCCCGAAATCCGTTTATAATGATTAATACAAGGAATTTGCGTAATTACATGAGTATAAATGTGGTATTTACGGGAAAACATCCCTATTATGGGCTGTATGCAGAATTTAGTATGGTAAAACGCCCCGTTTTCTTGCACATTTTTATATGAAATCGGAATAAAACGCAGGTTTTCAGTGAATTACAACCACGAATTACGCATTGTATATTTATTAATTCAGCGTTTGAAATCTAAAACTTTACATTTATATTTACATGTATTATGTTTTTAAATTTACACACAACCACAAATATTTACATTATTAAATCATAAATCCGAGCCCAGAATTTCAAACTTTATAATTCCAAATTCGTAATTATTAAATGCAAAGAAATGTGAAACATAAAATCTGGGTTGAGAAATTTTCGAAAAAATCGATTCCTTGAAGAATTACGGACGAGCGGCTTTTCATTTAAAAATACGCGAATTTTCAGGGCTTTTTTTTAGGCAAAAACCCCGATGTACAAAGGCTCAGACCCTGATTTTTTCTGTCAGGAAAAATGAACGAAATAGATTTTTCTGGCTAAAAAAAGACCCTCAAAACCTAATTTTGAGGGTCAGAAATGATTTCTGGAAGACCAAAAATGGTGTCAAAAATTAGTGAAGAATGAAAAAAATGAGCTCTTTCATCAATTCTCCTGAAGGAGTATTCGGGTTGTCCAGTCCTTTACTCTTGGCATCTATCTCTCTCATCTTGTCAATAATCTGCATGGTTTTCGTTCCGGTATAGTTTCTCATACCCGCCATATACTGTTGCGCCTGCCACGAACTTTTTAAATCAAGATAGCGTGCCACCTCATTCGGGTCGTTTCGTTTCGGACAATAATAGGCAACCATCAAATTCTGGAAATAATTGAACAACAAAGGCAGCAATGCATAGATGCTTCCCGCCTCCGCCTTCGGGTTCTTGTCGAAGTAGTCAATGATACGGTTCGCCTTGAAGACATTTCTGTTGACCACGGCATCACGCAGCTCAAAACCGTTGAAGTCCTTGCTCACCCCTATCTGGTCCTCCACCACCTGCGGCGTCACCCTCCTGTCGTTCTCAGGCAGCGAAATAATGATTTTATCCAGTTCGCTGGCCAACCGGCTCAGGTCTGCCCCAATGCTGTCGGCAATAATCTGCGTCGATTTAGTATCAATAGACACATTCTTTGCCTTCAGGTAGTTCTCAATGAAGTGCGGAAGGTCACGGTCGCGCAGTTTGGCACTCTCAAAGAGCACGCCAGCCTTGTCAATCAGGCCGGCCAGCTTCTTTCGTTTGTCCAAGGCGCCGTTTTTATGGCAGAAGACGAGCACCGTCGATGGCATCGGCTTCTGCAGATAGGCATCCAATGCCTCGGTATTGCGTATGTTCTGAGCCTCTTTCACGATGATGACCTGCCGTTCGGCCATCATGGGGTAGCGCTTGGCAACGTCAACCACCTGTGCCATCGTCACGTCAGAGCCAAAGAGAACGGTCTGGTTGAAGTCCCGTTCCTCTGGCTGTAGCACGTTTTCAGCTATCCAGTCACTTATTTTGTCAATATAATATGCCTCGTTGCCCATCAGGTAATACACTGGGGCAAACTGCCGCGCCTTCAGGTCGCGCATGATTGATTCGTAGGTTGCTGCCATAACAAGCGCAAAAGTAATCAAAAAAAACGACATACCACAGCTTTTCCCACAAAAAAATCTCTCCTGCAACGAATAATTGCAGGAGAGAAACAAAGTAAATACCCTCTTTTAGCCTATTTCTGGCTCAGCAGACGCTCCGCCGTGTTCTTTGTGGTAGTGGTGAACAGCTCCACGTATTTGTCGTACTGGCGGTCGTTCAGCGTGTTTCTCATCTGCTTCAGATGGCGGTCCCTGATGCGCACCCAGGCCGTCTGCACCTTCTCTTGCTCCTGAATCTGGCCTAAGGCTTTCAATGACTCGCCCATCTGTGCCAGGCTGCTCTGCACGGGTTCCAGCTGACTGCTTGTCAGATCCAGATAGCTGCTGATGCGCTCCATCTTCAGTGCACCGTCGTCAGCGGTATTATTGTTCTCACTCTGTGCCATAACGGCTGTTGTCATCATCAACATTGCCACGAGGGCTAAAATCATCTTTTTCATAATTGTTTGTTTTTTTATTTGTTAATACTTGGTTTGTTATTTTTTCTGATGCAAAGATACGGCGAAAACCCGCAGGTTCAAAATCAGTTTCGACGACTTTAACCCCGTGTTTCGACGAAATAGAAGAAATAAGGCAAAAGAAGTGCCTTATTTCATAAATTCTTTGTATTTTTGCAGCAGAAAAAAGCTATAATGGAATGACCTCACTCAATCTGCCATCCTACGACATCAAATTAGGAGGAACGCGCCAGAGGCCCCAGATCTTCGACTTCCTGCGCCGCCGCTTCGTAGCCCTGACGCCCGAGGAATGGGTGCGCCAGCACTTCACCCATTGGCTCGTCGGGCATAAAGGCTACCCCCAGGCGCTGTTAGGCAATGAAATTGAGCTGACAGTGGGCGAGAAGAAGCTGCGCTGCGACTCCATATTATATAATAAGGAGCTGCAGCCGCGCATGATTCTGGAGTATAAGGCGCCCAGCATTGCCCTGACTCAGAAGGTATTTAATCAAATATCCACGTACAACCTTCTGTTGCACGTGGATTACCTGGTGGTGAGCAACGGCTTGCAGCATTACTGCTGCCGCATGGACTACGAGCAGCACACCTACCACTTCCTGCAGGACATTCCCGACTACAGCGAACTGTAAGCCCTCCCATGATCTCCGAGCTGCTACTCGACGCCGCAAGATAACTTACCAGTCTTCTTCGTCCTCCTCGTAGTCCTCATAGTCGTTTTGGCCTTTGCCGCCATGATATGCGGGAGCATCGCCCTCGCCGTCCCACCAGGGGACATTTCTTGTGGGGTCGCCGCTGCCAGCCAGTAACTGGCACTTGTGTTGCAGCTCGATTACTCTCACAGATGGCTTCTCATATTTCTTTTTC
>ONRS01000080.1 GCA_900320255.1 uncultured Prevotellaceae bacterium | reverse complement strand
TTAACGCACTTCATCACTTTTTCTTGTGACTCACACACAAAACAACAAATAATTTCCCTAAAAACTTGCTTTTCTGCTGGAAATGTAATAGCTTTTTAAATAGCCACGGATGAACACTGATTTACACGGTGCAGTCAAGACCGTGAAATTCCGTGTTCATCCGTGGCCAAAGAAGAGTAGTATGTTGCAAAGAAATGCAACCGAATGTTCGGACAGTGTTTAGTTGCGGAACACCAGACCGTCGCCGAACTCGTCGATGATGATAGGCTTGGCGCGATCTACCTGGTCAGCCAGAATCTTACGCGACAGGTCGTTGAGCACTAACTGCTGGATAGCACGTTTTACAGGACGTGCTCCGAAGTCGGGGTCGTAGCCTTCCTGTGCCAAGTACTGTATGGCGGCATCGGTGGTTTCCAGTCGGATGCCCTGTGGCTCCAGCATGTCCGTCACCTTCTTCATCTGCAGGCGTACCACGTCGGCTATCTGCTCCTTCGTCAGTTGCTTGAAGGTGATAATCTCATCAATACGGTTCAGGAACTCCGGCCGCATCGTCATGCGCAGCTGATCGCGGGTGGCGTTCGAGGTCATGATGATGATGGTGTTCTTGAAGTTGGCCGTACGTCCCTTGTTGTCGGTCAGTCGTCCGTCGTCCAATACCTGCAGCAGGATGTTGAACACGTCGGGGTGCGCCTTCTCTATCTCGTCGAACAGCAGTACGGAGTAGGGCTTACGGCGCACGGCCTCCGTCAGTTGACCGCCCTCATCGTAGCCGATGTAGCCCGGAGGAGCACCAATCAGACGGCTGACGGTATGCTTCTCCTGATACTCCGACATGTCGATACGCGTCATCATCGTTTCGTCGTTGAACAGGTATTCTGCCAGTGCCTTTGCCAGTTCCGTCTTACCGACACCCGTAGTGCCGAGGAAGATGAACGAGGCAATGGGGCGCTTCGGGTCCTGCAGGCCGGCACGACTGCGGCGCACGGCATCGCTGACGGCGGTGATGGCCTCGTCCTGACCAATCACCCGCTTGTGCAGCTCATCCTCCAGGTGGAGCAACTTCTCCCGTTCGCTCTGTAGCATACGGGTAACGGGAATGCCCGTCCAGCGGCTCACCACCTCGGCAATGTCGTCTGCGGTGACAGCCCCCTCCAGTCCTCCCCGAGGGGAGGCTTTCAGCTGTGCCTGTAAGGTGTTCAGCTCGTCCTCTTTCTGCTTCAGCAGACTATAGCGTATCTCTGCCACGCGGCCGTAGTTGCCTTCGCGCTCAGCCCTTTCGGCTTCGAAGTTCAGCTGTTCAATACTTTCCTTTACCTGCTGGAACTTATCTGACAGTCCCTTCTCGCTTTCCCACTGGGCACGCATCTGTGTCTCCTGTTCGCGCAGCTCGGCAATCTGTTTGTCCAGTTGCTGGAGCTTTGACGAGTGGGCATTCGTGTCCCCTTCGGGGGACGACAGGGGGGCCTCCCGCTTAATGCTCTCGCGTTCAATCTCTAACTGGGCCCGTTTACGCGTAATCTCGTCCAGTTCTTCCGGCACCGAGTCGCGTTCCATACGCAGCTTGGCGGCTGCTTCGTCCATCAGGTCGATGGCCTTGTCGGGCAGGAACCGCTCAGAGATGTAGCGCTCCGACAGCTGGACGGCGGCAATACAGGCATCGTCCTGAATGCGCACCTTGTGGTGGTTCTCGTAACGCTCCTTCAGACCACGCAGAATCGAGATGGCCGACAGCTCGTCGGGCTCATCCACCATGACGGTCTGGAAGCGTCGCTCCAGGGCCTTGTCCTTCTCGAAGTACTTCTGATACTCGTTCAGCGTCGTGGCACCAATGGCCCTCAGCTCACCGCGTGCCAGTGCCGGCTTCAGAATGTTGGCGGCATCCATGGCGCCCTCGCCGCCACCAGCTCCTACGAGCGTGTGAATCTCGTCGATGAAAAGGATGATGCGTCCTTCGGCCTTGGTCACCTCGTTGATGACACTCTTCAGGCGTTCCTCAAACTCTCCCTTGTACTTGGCACCAGCCACCAGGGCACCCATGTCGAGCGAGTAGAGCTGTTTGTCCTTCAGGTTCTCCGGCACGTCGCCACGCACGATACGTCCGGCCAGTCCCTCCACGATGGCGGTCTTACCCGTACCCGGCTCACCTATCAGAATAGGGTTGTTCTTGGTACGGCGACTCAGAATCTGCAGCACACGGCGTATCTCGTCGTCACGGCCGATGACAGGGTCGAGCTTGCCCTGACGGGCCAGATCCACGAGGTTCTTGGCGTACTTCTCGAGTGCCTGATAGTTCTCGTCGCCACTCTGGCTCTGTACCTTCTGGCCCTGTCGCAGTGCCTGGATGGCAGCCTGCATGTCTTTCTCCGTGCAGCCCGCATCCTTCATGATGCGGCTGGCGGTGGAGTTGACGGCGAGCAGTGCCCACAGCAGGGGCTCACATGATACGAACTCGTCGCCCAGCTTCTTGGCCAGGTCCTCGGCTTTCAGCAGCACGCTGTTGGTCTCGCTGCTCAGGTACGGTTGTCCACCCTGCACGCGGGGCAGGTGCTGCAGCTCCTGATCCACGAGCATGCTGATTTGTTGTGCGTTGACGCCCAGCTTCTGGAAGATGAAGTTCGTCACGTCCTTGCCTTTTTCCATGATGCCCTTCAGCAGGTGCACCGGTTCAATGGTCTGCTGCTGGGCACGCTGTGCGGTGTTGACGGCTTCCTGAACCGCCTCCTGCGCCTTGATGGTCAGTTTGTCTAATGTCATTGTTAACTCCTTTCTTTTTGTTTGTTTCTTCTGCCCAATGACGCTCAAACTCTGTGCCGAGCGTGCTTGACGTGACAAAATGTCAGTTTTTCGTCAGATTTCATGGTTAGTTCAAAAATAAATTACAGACAAAAACGTTATAATATCAGTGGAACTGACGAAGAGAAATGTTTTATGCATAGTGGGCATCCCGGCGGTGCAACACTTTCTGGTGGATGCCCTTTGCGCCTGCAGCCTGTATTTGCTGCTGGGCACATGGGCTGTTGCCAACATGCTCAGTGTCTTTATCCTCTATAACGTGCTGGCCTTCCTGACGCAACCGCTGACGGGATGGCTGGCCGACCGCATCGCAAACAAGCACTGGCTACTCTTAGCCTCCATGCTGCTGTTGACTACCGCCGTCCTTGTTCTTACAGTCTTCCCTCTCTTTGGGAGAGGGGGTGGGGGTGAGTCCGTCCTCATCGCCCTCCTCCTCGGCCTTGGCAACAGCCTGTTCCACGTTTGGGGTGGGCAGCAGGTTGCCGTCCGTTCGCAGAACGACATCCGTGCTTTGGGCATCTTCGTCTCCACTGGTGCCTTCGGCTTGGCTGTGGGTATGGTGTTCGCCTACTGGCCCCTGCTTTGGGTGCTGTTACTGGGGTATTGCTTTTTATCGACGAGGTACGAGGTTGGTTTTTCGAGGTACGAGGTACGAGGTACGAGGTGCGAGAATACCTCAAACTCGGAGTTAACGCAAAAGGAGGGACTGAGCACATCTCGTACCTCGTACCTCGTACCTCGCACCTCGAAAAAAAATACCTCGAAATACCTCCTCCTTATCCTCATCCTCCTCTTCGTTGCCTTCCGCTCCAGCATCAGCGCGGCGTTTACGGGTGGGTTAGGCACAGGCGAGACGTTCGTCCTGCTGGCTGGCTTCATTGCCATGCTGGGTAAGGCCTTCGGTGGTTTCCTCTGTCGCTGGACAGGACTGTGGTGGGGCTTCGCCATCATGCTGGCAGCTGTCGCACTCTCCCCTCTCCTTGGGAGAGGGGTTGGGGGAGAGGCTGGCCTCTTCTTCATCAACTGCACCATGCCCGTCACGCTCTACTTGGCCAACCGCCTGCTGCCCGGGCGCGAAGGACTGTCGTTCGGACTCCTGGCTGCCGCCCTCATGCCCGGCTATCTGGTGGCCCAGAGCTCTCCACTCTCCACTCTCCACTCTCCACTCTCCTCTCTCCTCTTTCCTCTCCTCGCCACCATCGTCATTGAGCTGGGCGTGCTCTGGTTCCTGCGCGAACGGAGGGCAAAGGTGCTGTGGGCATCGGTAGTCATCAACGTGCTTACCAATGTTCCCCTGAACCTCATCATGCTCCATCTGCCGCATCCTACACCTATTATATATATAGTAATAGGAGAACTCAGCGTGGTTCTCGTTGAAACACTGTGCTACTACGCCCTGCTGCGCTCCTGGCGGCAGGCCGCCATCTACAGCGTGCTCTGTAATGCCATCAGCTTCCTCACGGGGCTGCTGGTGCAAATGGTATATTATTTATTAACCCTTTAATACATGAATAGTTATGTGGTATAATGTTTTATTAGACGTACTTCCGTACGACGGCTATCGTAAGCCGATTATTATCGTTCCTGATCGACCTGAGACGGTGATTGACTCTGTCACTACGACACCTGCCGTAGCCGATACGGCCAATGTGAACGCTGTGGCCGACACAGCAGCTGCTGCCCAGGACTTTGTGGCAGGTGCAGCTCCTGGCGGTGACGACATGACCATGCTCTGGGCCTCCGTCTTCGTCGTGTTCATGGCCCTTGCGCTTTGCGTGTGGTTTGCCTACAGCTATCGCCGCTCGCTTACTGCTAAGCTGAAGTGAGCATCTGCGAATCTAAAAATATGGCCACGGATGAACACGGATGTACACGGAATTACATGTTTTTTCCCTATATGTCCAATCCGTGTATATCCGTGTTCTTCCGTGGCCATAAAAAAAGCCAAATAAATTTGTGCTTTTGCTCATTTATTTGTAATTTTCAGCGTTCAGCATTTGCTGATGCGTGCTTAGGGCTTTTAAGCTTTTCTTTCAAAGCAGAGAGAAAGAGTAGGGGTTTCCCCGCCCGTGTCCACCCGAGGAGGCGGCATTTCCTTCCCTGCAACTGGCGTTCTCTCTCCCTGCGAGAAGGCCACTTCCTGTCATGTATATGGCAGCGGAAAATGAACAAACGTGTTTTTTTTGCCCAAACCCTTGGTTGTTTAATTTATAATGTGTATCTTTGCAACATCTTATGTGAAAGACTAAACCTAAAACATATTATTAATATTAACTAAAACATTTTTATTATGAATTACAAACTATTACGTTATTCGCTGCTCAGCATGTTAGTCGTGCTGTGCGGAGGCGTCTTTGCTATTGGACATGCATTGTCTAATGCAGAGACTGAAAAGTCCTACACCATTACGTTTAAAGAAGGGTCTGGTACAACAAGTGACAGTTCTACTAAATTGTCTGCCATTGCGGATATCATTTCTGATGGTGCTGATTATGTAGCAAGTATTCCTACAGCAACCGAGGTCTATAATGGACGTGTTGGCAGAGGAATTAAGCTTGGTTCAAGTAAGGCAATCGGTGAGTTGGTTTTAACTCTAAAAGAGACGGTGAAACCGACTAAGATTACTTTTAAGGCTCGCAAGTACAATGATAAGGGTGAGCAGAACATTATTGTTAATGGCAATTCTTATAATGAACTGACCGGCGATTTTGATGAATATACTATTAATTACGATGGTGAAACTGAGGTTACTGCAATAACGATTGCGACATCAGGAGAAACTTTGACAGGTAGTTCTTCAAGCGGCCCTGCCTATCGTACTTACATCACAGAAGTAACTGTTTACTATAACGAGGAGACTACAGAGCCCACCGAGCCCACAACCAGTGTTGACTACTACGTTGTCGGCTCTATGACCGACTGGGGTGTTCTTGAAACCTTCAAGATGGAAGCTAATCCTCAGAACGAGGGTGAGTACATGCTTACCAAGTCATTTGCCGCTGGCGATGAGTTGAAGATAAAGGACAGCAATGATAACTGGTATCCTGGTGATGGAATTGGTAATTATAAGCTCACAAAGGATGGTACTCACACCATTTACTTCCGTCCTGACGGACAGGGTGGAGATGGCTGGTACAATGGCTATATCTATGTGGACGACTCTCAGGCCACTGAGCCCGAGCCTGTAGTTACTGAGGCTAAATACTATGTAGTTGGTTCGTTTAATTCTTGGAGTTCAACAGAGGGATTGTTGGAAATGACGCTTGACGCTACGAATAATACCTATACTTATACTGGTACTTTCGATGCTGGTGTGGGCATTAAGGTTATTAAGGTAGAAGGTCAGACCACGACTTGGTATCCAGAGGGAATGGATAATGAATATACCATCAATGTTGCTGGCGAACATACTATTGTATTCAATCCTCAGACAGGCGAGTACACTGTTTCTGACGACGAGGCTACTCCCGTAGAGACCGTAGCTGACGGCTACTATCTCGTAGGCTCATTCAGCGAATGGGAGGCAAAGGCTGACTATGCATTTGCTGAGAATGCAGGTGCTGCTGGTGAGTACATGCTGACCACTACCCTGACTGCTGGCGATGAGCTGAAGGTTGTTCAGGTGACCAGTGGCAACTACACTTGGTTCCCCGCTGAAGGCGACAACTATAAAGTGAAGGTAACCGGTTCTCACACCATTTACTTCCGTCCTGACGGACAGGGTGGTAACGACTGGTTCAACGGTGTATTCTTCGTGGATGGCGAAGACGTGCCCGTTGGCTCTTACAGCCTGACATGCACCAACACAGAGAATGTCAGCATCGACTTCAAGCTGGGTGACATTTCTGTGACCACTGCCAGCCCGATGGACCAGATTTCCGCATTTGTAACACTCGCCGATGGCTATGCCGTTGACGTGGAGAATACGAAGGTTGAGGCTTGGGCTTCGTTCGAGGATGCGCAGACTCCGCTCATGGCTCCCGGCATTCTGAGAAATATTGACTTTACATACGACGAAGAAGCTAACGTCATCAGCTTCACCATGCCCGAGGCCAACGTTCGCGTAACCGTTGCCACTATCGTTGACAAGACCGAGCTCGAAGAGACCATCGATGATGCTAAGAACCTGCTCAACCAGATTGACGACCAGGAGATTGCCAACACGCTGCAGGAGGCCATCGACGCTGCTCAGGCTGTTGACGACAAGGCCGACGCTACAGCAGACGAGGTGGCTAAGGCTGTTCAGGATTTGAAGGACGCAATGGACGCTGCTCAGCGTGCACTCGACGCCCTGAAGGTTTCGGTAACCGTGAAGGCTGGCGAGTTCGTTACCATGTATTTGGAGAAGAACCGCAAGGTGGAGGAGACCGAGACGGGCGTGAAGCTCTACACCGTGACCTCCGTGAACGTTGAGGAAGAGAAGGTAGTGCTGAGTAGCGAACTGAGCGTGGTAGGCGACAAGATGCCGTTCCTGCTCTACAACGAGGGAACCACCGACGCTACCGTGACGCTGGTTGTTGCCGGCACTCCCGACCAGGTGACCGTTGCTCCTGAGTTCAAGGGTACGCTGGAGGAAAAGACCTTCACCGCTGCTGAACTCGAAGCTGCTGACTACTACACGCTGCACGGACAGAACTTCGTCTGGACACCGGAGGCAGGCACCATCGCCGCTAACCGTTGCTGGCTGCAGCTTGACAAGAGCGCAGGTGCTCCTGCATCGCTGACCATCGTGTTCGACGACGACACCACCGGCATCAACGTGACAACAGTCAACGGACAGCAGACAACAGTCTATGACCTCAACGGCCGCCGCGTAGCTCAGCCCACAAAGGGCCTCTACATCATCAATGGCAAGAAGGTCGTGATTAAGTAAAAGCTTCTCTCCCTAACATAAAAAAGAAGCGGGTTGCAAATTTGCAGCCCGTTTTTTTGTTGTTTCATTAAAAATACTTACCTTTGCAGCAACCAAAACTATAAGTATATTTATTAATAAAGAAAGAATGGCTAAAACAAGACTAACCACTCTCCTGCTGCTCATAGCAGGCCTATGTGTCGTGCAGGTAAGGGCACAACGTGTACTCTCCGATGAAGACCTCAGCACGTATCCGCAGAAGACAAAACTCCCAACGGTTTACTTAGAAGTGTATAAAACAACTTATCCTGTTGATGAAGTAACAGGCAAGCCTGTTGCCACCACAACCTTGGATGACAACGGTCTGCCCGTGCTTGAAGAACTCAACACCGTCTTTGGCACTAAGACCTCCACTTACTACAACGCCCAAATCATCATCCGTGATGATTACAACACCATAGAAGAGCGCAAAGAACCAACTACGGTGAGAGGGCGCGGAAATGCTACGTGGGATATTTTTGATTCAAAGAAGAAACCACTTCGCTTAAAGTTCCCACAGAAGACAGCCTTACTTGGTGATGATTATGCCAATGAAAAAAGTTGGACGCTATTAGCAAATCATTTGGATATTACTCTTATTCGCAATGCAATGGCCAACGAGGTGGGCAAGAAGGTTGGTTTAGCGTTTTGTCCTGCTTATAAATTTGTTGATTTTGTGGTAAACAATACCTATATGGGTACTTACCAGATTAGCGATCAAGTTCAGGTCGCTCCCAAACGAGTTCCTATTGATGAGTCCACAGGCTATTTTGTGGAATTCAACGGTGCTAAAAGAGCCGGTTTTTTGGAAGACCCTTACATGAAGGTAGGCGATGTATATGTCAATATCAAGAGTCCTGATCCTGAACCTGAGTATGAATTAAACAAGTCTGATGAAGAATTGTTTTATAATAAAGAAGGCAATGTAACAAAAGATCCTAAGTATGATGCATTGAAGTCGCGGTTGGAGATGATGAACCTTCAGGTGTCAAACGGCTCTTACGCTGTTAATTGGCAGAAATATGTGGATCTGACGGTAGCCGTGAATGCTTTTATAGGTGAAGACATTACGGGTAATCACGATGGGCCTGTAGCCAATAACTATGCCTATATGAACGATATAGATTCCAAACTGTGCTTTGGCCCATTGTGGGACTTCGACTTGGCATGGGGTTGTTACGATTCCATGAAGGAAAAGCATTTCTGGGAAGAGGAAACAACTACATTCGGTAGTCTTTGTAAAAAGGTGTATGAGAACGACCCCTACTTTGTCAAGGCTCTTTATGGGCGTTGGCAGGAGGTATATAATGAAGGTGAACTAATTTCTTATTTGCAAGGTCGTGCTCAGGCATTAGCTGAGGGTATCAGTGAGTCGGCAGCATTAAACTTTACAGCTCACGATGGTGGCGGAGCAGGGGAACCCTTGTCAAACTGGGCGAATAGCTATCAGAGCTATGATGCGGCGATAACAGCTATGAAGTCATTTATTGAGACGCATCTTAAATGGTTGGATGGTCAATATCAAGCAAAATACGAGGCACTTGGTTGTGCTAACCTTCCTGCTATTCCAGAAACAGGCTTGGTACATAACAGTACAAACGAATGGGGCGGTAAGGTTTATTCTTTTATACCGGGGAAGGCTTCAGACGTCCGCGTAGGTGCAAAACTGACAATTACAATAGCAGACGGAGGAAGAATAAACAATCCAAGTCCTTCTTTCCTTTCTTCTGGCAGTAGAACGCTGAGTACTGGCGATGTGGAGGCCATTCAGGCTGTTGGTAATGTTTTGAGCTTTGTAGTTTATGACGGAACATGTACGTCTGTCACCTTAGTTCCGCCTCCTTGCGAAGTTCATGATTATACAGATTATGTTCTTCAAGAAGATGGCACCTACAAATTAGCTTGCTCTGTTTGTTCTGAACTAAAGGAGGATAGTGAGACTTATTACAAGTTCACCGTCTATCCCGAAACTGCAACTTCGACGGAACTCTTTGCTACCAGATGGCAACCTGATGAAACAACACCGAATGCCATAGCAACTGTTAACATCACCCCTGGACTGGAACAGCATATCGAAGGGTATAACATTGTCAATACAACAAAAGATGATGCTGGCAACAAGGTTTGCCCAGACTTTAGACTGACGGACGGTCACCCCTACTATAGTGACGACACGTTTGTTGCGACAAAAGCAACTTATTCACGTGGAGTAACGAACGATTGGGGAACGATGATTCTGCCGTTTAATTACCAAGTTTCTGCTGCTACAGCCAATTGCTATCAGTTGAGTGCTTTGACAGGAGAAGGTAACGAGCAGAAATTGGTGCTGTCACCTCTTACAGAGGTTGATGCTTATGTGCCAGTCTTCTTCAAAAGAGCAGAGAGTGCTGCAACTGTTACCGTAGAAGGTGAGAATGTGACTGTGACTAAAACAACCAATAAGAACTTGACGATGGCTGCTACTGCCGTTGACGGATGGACGTTGAAAGGCGTTATGGAAACCCTTAAGATTGATGTAACCACTGAACCTTGGTTGGGTAAGAATATTTATTACATTTCCAATAACCAGTTCTGGCATGCTACGGGCAAGGTGAACATCAAGCCGTTCCGAGCTTACTTGGAGAGTACGAAGGCAGTGAGCAGCGCCATTGGTCTGATGGTGGATGATGGTGAGACGACGGGGATGTTGAACGTTAACGTTAACGCTAACGCTAACAGAAACTGGTACACGCTCGACGGTCGCCTGCTCAATGGCCGTCCTACAGCGAAAGGCATTTATATTCATAACGGCAGAAAGGAGGTAGTACGATGAAAAAGAAAATGTACGTAGAGCCTTCGCTCCAAGTTGTGAAGATGGACGTGGTGGTGCTGCAGGTTACGTCGCCCTCTATTTCAAGTGGAGGAGAGCAAAATCCTGAAGAAGAGGTGGAAGGCGAATAGGCCCTATAGGCCTTATAAGATAAAGTTAAGAGCGGTTGCCCGATTGGGCAACCGCTCTTAACTTTACATCGTCACCTCAACGGTGTGTTTACCGGGAGAGTAGGGGATGAGATTGCCCTCGACGGGAGAGCCGTCAAGCACCACCTGCTTCACGCCCTTCTGACTGCCATTGGGATGAATGGTGATGGAGTATTCTGCCTCACGGAACTTGCGGTTCACGGTATAGTCTCTGGCTGTCTCTGGCAGACAGGGGTCAATCTGCAGACCGTCGTACTGCGGCTTGATGCCGAGGATGTACTGGCTGACGGTGAGCCACATCCATGCTGCCGTACCTGTCAGCCAAGAGTTCTTACCCTCGCCGGGACGGGCGGCATCCTTACCAGCCACCATCTGACAGTTGACATAAGGCTCCACCTTGTGCAGCGTCTGGTATTTCTCCTCCACGTACGAAGGCAGAATCTTGGCATAGTGGCTCCAGGCGTCGTTGCCGCGTCCGGCCAGCGTCTCGCCGATGATGACCCACGGGTTGTTGTGGCAGAAGATGCCGGCATTCTCCTTGTAGCCTTCTGGATAGGAGCTGATTTCTCCGTACTCATAGACGTACTTCGTGAAGGCGGGGTTGTTGAGCACCATGCCGTGCTCGCACTCTAAGTACTTCTTACAGGAGTCGAGGGCCTTGCCCACCATGCCGTCCTCGGCACCAATCTCAGCCATGGTGCACCAGCCCTGGCTCTCAATGAAGATCTTGGCCTCGTCGCACTCGTTGGAGCCAATCTTACGGCCGAAGTAGTCGTAGGCACGCAGGTACCACTCACCGTCCCAGCCGTCCTTCTTCACGGCGACTATCATGGCATCGACGGCAGCCTGCATGCGGTCGGCTTCAGTCTGGTAGGCTGCGGCATTGTCGCAGCAGGTGGAACTGGCCAGATGACGGCACAGCTGTACGTACTCCTTACCCGTAACGACAAAGAGTCCGGCAATCATGAGTGACTCGGCCTTCGAGCCCTCGCTCTTGTTCTCGGTGGTCTGGAAACTCTCGTTGGGGTCCCACGAGAAGCAGTTGAGGTTCAGACAGTCGTTCCAGTCGGCACGGCCGATGAGCGGCAGCAGGTGCGGGCCCAGGTTGTTGATGACGTGGTTCATGGATACCTTCAGGTGCTCGAAGAGCGTCACCTCGGAGCCCGGCTGGTTGTCGAAGGGCACCTGCTCGTCGAGAATCGAGAAGTCGCCCGTTTCCTTGATGTATGCCACGGTGCCGAAGATGAGCCAGCAGGGGTCGTCGTTGAAACCGCCGCCGATATCGTTGTTGCCGCGCTTGGTGAGGGGCTGATACTGGTGGTAGCAGCCGCCGTCGGGGAACTGTGTGGAAGCAATGTCGATGATACGCTGGCGGGCACGGCTCGGAATCTGGTGTACGAAGCCCACGAGGTCCTGGTTGGAGTCGCGGAAGCCCATGCCACGGCCGATGCCGCTCTCGAAGAACGAGGCAGAGCGTGAGAAGTTGAACGTCACCATGCACTGGTACTGGTTCCAGATGTTCACCATGCGGTCGAGCTTGTCGTTGCCGGTGCTGACGTGGTAGATGTCGAGCAGGCGGTCCCAGTAGTCCTGCAGCTGTGCGAAGGCC
>ONRS01000058.1 GCA_900320255.1 uncultured Prevotellaceae bacterium | reverse complement strand
GAGTGGTAGATGCCCAGACGGTTGCCGAAGACACGGCGCAGGCGGTCCATCATCTGCACCGTCAGCGCTATCTCGGGCAACAGGTAGAGCACCTGCTCATGGCGGTCGATGGCCTGCTGAATAAGATGAATGTAAATTTCGGTCTTGCCGCTGCCCGTCACACCGTGGAGCAGCACCACCCGGTGTTGAAGCCACTGCATCCTGATGCGGTTCAGAGCGTCAGACTGCGGTTCGCTGAGTGGCTTAATGGCCTCGGGGTGCGGCTCGCCTCCGTGGTTGAGCCGCCCCACCTCACGCTCTGTCGTAGTGAGCAGGCCACGTTTCAGCAGGGCGTTATATGTAGCCGACGTGGCATGGCTGGTGTTCAGAAACTCGTCGCGCGTCACCTCGCTGCCGTCAGCCGTCATCGCCAGGAAAGCATGAAACGCCTCTAACTGCTTCTGGGCCCTACTGCTGCGCAGCATCTCTAAAGCCACATGCTGCGCCTGCTCCGAGAGGAACCGGGGAGTAAGCTGCAGGAAGGTCTCCTTGCGCGGACGATAGCCGTCTTCCGCCTTCATACCGCTGGGCAGTGCCGCCTTCATCACCTCGCCAATGGGCGACATGTAGTAGTCGGCCATCCACTGCCAAAGTTGCAACTGGCTGGGCAGCACCACGGGGCTGTCATCCACCACGTCGCTGACATTCTTCACCTCGTAGCCCTGCGGCTGCACATCGTGCATACGGGCCACAATGCCCAAGTAGGTCTTCGACCTGCCGAAGACCACCAGCACACGAACGCCCACCTGCACACGTGACTGCAACACGGCGGGCACGGAGTAGGTAAACAGGCCCTCAAGGGGCACAGGCAAAATAACATCAACGAACATGAATGCAAAGGTACGAATAAGTGAGAACAATGCAAAACAAAACACGAAGTTTTTGTTTTGCATTGTCGAACGGAAGTACCTTCGACGACAAGTCAAAGGAACAAAAAAGAAGCAAGCCTCAGCCTGCTTCTTTTATTTTTGCTTATTTACCTATTCAGATTAGTTAAGGGGAATCTTGTAACCAACGGTCAGCATGATAACGCTGTTCTTGGGCTTTACGCCAAAGAAATCACTGGTCTCTTTCTTGTAAATGCTGGTCAAACCGAGATTGTAACGAGCGTCGATTACGAAGTCGGAAATCTCGTAAGAGATGCCAAGGGGAATAGAGAAGTCAAACTTTGCCATACCATCGGTACTTGAGCGTTCGAAGTCCACCTCAACGCCACCAGAACGATAGGTAGCCGTCAACTTGTTCTTCAGCAGGAAGCCCGGCTGAATACCAGCCTTGATAGCGAGACCAGGAGCAACATAGTAGTTAGCCATGATGGGGATGTTCAGATAAGTCATGTTGTACTTACCGTCACCAGTTACAGAAGCGCCATTATCGGTGAATGTCAGCTTCTTTGACTTTGCACCCTGCATTGAAGCCAGCACACCGGCTGTAACGGCAAACTCATCAGAAATCTGATAACCGAACTCGGCACCGCCAACAAAGCCAAGCTTCATCTTTGTGTCGTCCAACTTTGTCAGAGTGGTAAGCGTTCCACCGACCATGGGCTTAATATAAACTGAACCGGCTTCGCTCTGAGCCATAGCTGTAGTTGCACTGAGAACAACAGCTGCAATTGCTAAAAATACTTTCTTCATAATTTTCAAATTTTAATTAATAAAACTTTTTATTTGCTTTTGCGCTGCAAAGGTATGGATTTTATTTTACAAAGCAAATGTTTTTCAAGAAAAAAAGGACGCAAACGTTCATTTTTGCGTCCTTTTTAATATAAATCAATTATAAACAGCTCTTAGAAGTAATAAGCGGCAGAAATCTGCCAAGCATTATTCTTTGTCTCGTAGGAGTCGTAAGCATTCTTCAGCGACAGTTCTCCGGTCTTGCCCAAGGCGATGTTATAGTTGAAGCCTATCTGCAGGTGGCTGACTAACATAACGCCAGCACCCACGTTCAGGCTGAAGTTGGTCTTCTTGAGCTCGTAGTTGGTGGTATCGGTGAACTTGAAGTTGTCGTCGCCCACGTTAATGCCGAACTGCGGACCGGCAGCGAGATAGATAGCGGCCAGGTCACCCAGTCCAATCTGGTAACGCGCATTAATGGGAATATTGATGCTCTTCTGCTTGATGGTTTCGGTGGTGTTCTGGTATTCCAGTTTAGCATCGCGCTGGTCGTAGAGCACGGCAGCATCAACACCCAACCCAATAATTGGCAGGGTAAACTTCACCGTCGGGCCGACGAAGAAACCATACTTATTAGAGCTACTCAGCAAATCTGACGACAACGACACATGAGAGATGTTGTAACCTCCCTTCAAGCCGAACTCAGTTTGCGCCTGTGACGGTGTTGCCACAAAGAGTAAAGCAACAACACTGAAAACTGTAAGAACCTTTTTCATAATCGTTTTCTTTTTTATTTCGTTATTTCGTATTCCTATATTTCGGTATTCCGGTTTTCGGCATCCCGGCATTCCAATTCCTAATGCCGCTGTCGGCGTACTGATACGCGGGCAGCGCTGCTTGAAGGCGTACTGTCAGTATCACGGGAAACGCGCTCACGGCGGTTACGCTTCTTTTTCTTCTTGGCAGCCTTAGCGGGCTTCACGTCATCACCGGCAGGAGCCACACCTGTAGAGTCGGCAGTAGCCGTGCTGTCGGGTTTCAGCGACGAACCGAAGAGACCTGCCTCGAAGTCGGTCAGCTCCTTCTCTATGCGTTCCTGCTCCTTGGCCATCAGCGAGTCGGTAGGACAATACTGTGCCAGCGTGCGGCCCAGCATGTTGTTGGTCTTATAAATCTTACCGCTATACTTCGTCATGGTGAAGTAGTCGCTCATTGACATGGTGGCAGCGTTGTTCAGGCTGCTCGTCATCACCGTCTGACGGCTGAGGAACGGCTCCAGGTCGCTGTACTTCACCCAGAAGAGCGGGTACTTGGTAGCCTCGCCGCCGAAGTCGCCTTCGCGCAGCATGATGGGACACAGGGCGAGCACCTTACGATGGAAGGTGGAGTTACCCTGGTCGTAATAGGCACACTCTTTCAGGTAGTACATGGTGACTTCCGATGAGGGGATGTCGCTGTTATCCACATGCACCTTGCCCTCCCGCTCTTCATAGAAGATGCTATGGTCGGCCAAAAGGGTCTTGAAGTCAACCTTGGCAGAGTCTGTGAACACCTCGTTACCGTCAAGCCGGTACTCATAGGCAGGGATATAGCCGTTCTGTACGAGCTTGAATATATAGGTAAAGAGATTCATCTCCCTACCTACAGGCTGTACGGGGTAATAAAGCCCGCCATTAGCATCCTGTGTCAAGTCCACCTCACGATAGATGTCACGACGCCACACCACGTCCTCAGGCATGTCAATAGCCGTGGGGAACATCAGCCGGGCACGCTGTGTGAGCTGTCCCTGCGTACGCTGCTGCGGCTGCGTCCTTCTGTTGGGCGTAACAGCTGTGTTACCCGGCTTTTTCTTGCGCGAAGCCGGCTGGGCGGAAACCGTTAAAGGTAAAAAGGTAAAAAGGTAAAAAAGTAAAACACTTCCTACCACAACCTTCGTCCAGTCTATTTGTCTTTCAACTCGTTGTCTCATATTTTATTTATTTCTTTAGTTTTCAAACTTCAGCTCTACTTCATAATCACCTCCATAGATGCAGGCAGGGTGCGCTGGATGCCGTCAGGACCGACAGCCGTGACCTTCGAGATGTAGAAGCGTTTGTTGCGCGACAGCTTGCGGAACGTGTCCTTCTGACGGGCAGAGAAGCGAGAGCCCTCACTCTGCATTGGCACGGCATTACCCATGTTGTCGAAGAATACCGTCTCGAACGACACAACCTTGAAGGTGATGTCGAGGATACCGTCGTCGATGGCTGCACCTATGCCGTCGGCAGCCATCAGCTGCTGTTTCGACAGTCCGCCGCCACGGAAGCGTGAACCATTACCCTCAGCATCGGCGGTTGCAATATAGGCCGTCGGGTCGGGCAACTTACGGACATGGAACGTGAACTGTCCCATCTGCTGGGCACGGCCGGTATTCGTTGAGGTAACAGTGATGGTGACATCCTTACCCACAGCCGAGGGACGGGCAATGTAATGACCGGCACTGACGGGTGTCAGCGTACCACCGGAGGCAGTAGCCTGAATCTTTGACAAGGGTACACCGGGCACGCTGACGCTGATGGGGTTGTTATAACCGGCATAAAGCACATTCATCAGGTCGGCACTGACCGTTGCACTCGGGTCAACCACCGTATATTTCTGTTCAAAGTCACGGCGTATGCGGTCGCCGTTACTGTTCATTACTTCCAGATAGCCAGCCAGCGTAAAGTCACCAGTACGTCCGCAGACAGTCTCGTAGAGTCCGTCCTTCAAGTTCAGTTCACGTCCTCCAATGTAGATGGACGGTGTCTGTGTGGTATCAACGGCCGCCATGACGATGCGTGCCGAGAACTTATCACCGCGAACGATGGTCTGTGAACTGGGAATAACGAAGGCGTTGAGGGCATTGACACGAACATCCTTCAAATCGACGTTGCTAACCAACGTGTGCAACACCTCGCCCTCAGCATAACGAACGTCGCTCTGCAGCTTCGTCAGCAGCGTGACGGCTGCTGCGACGGGCATGTTCTCAAACATATACTGCTGCCAGTTCTTACCCATGGTGAGCGCATTGGCAGGCAGTTCTGTAGAAAGGTTGCTGGCTATAATCTTACGCTGCACCGAGTCTTCTATCATGGTCAGAATACGGTTACGATAGGAGTCGATAGCCTTCTTCAGTGCCTCACCACGTCCTTCGGTGGGCGAGAGCATCACCTGATTGGCAGCTTCCAGGTCTTCCTTATTGCGCAGGTTATGCACATCGGCATCACTACCGTCAGCCTCCTGGGCAATGGCCAGTTTCAACTCGTCGGCCATGGTGTAGAGCGAGTCACTCATGCGCTTTACCTGCTGTGCTTTTTCAAACCACTCTTTCACCTTGGCAGGGTTAGCCTTCATCTGTTCTTCGAAGTCCGAGTAGATGGCAGCATTCTGCGTGGCTGAATTGTCTGTCGTGCGATGCAGGCTCTCCTCTACAAGTGAGAAGCCGTTGAGCACCTCGGTTGAGACATTCAGCGCAAGCATAGCCATGAGGACGACGTACATCAGATTGATCATCTTCTGGCGCGGTGATTGGGGTCGCTTCTTAATTGCCATTATTCTAATTTACAATTTGACAATTTACTATTTCACAATGTTACAGGGCAGCCTTTACCGACATCGCCTCAATCATACGGGTGTAGATGGCGTTAAGTTCGGTAATCTGCTGAGCCAGCCGCTTCGTCTGCTCATTAATCTCGTCGATGGTGCCAATCTGTGAGCTGGCACTCTTCAGCTGCATCTCATAAACCTTGCAGATGCCGGTGAGCGTACGGTTGAGGTTCTCCATCTCCTCTGAGTCTGTGGTCAGGCGGCGGCTCTGTTCTGAAACACGCTCCAGCACTTCGGTCAGGTTCTTAAGCTCCTCGACATAAGCATTCGTTGCCTCCGTCATGTCAGGTGTAAGCGGCGGAATTGATGCAGGAACGACGGGCTCATTAGGCATATTAGGCTCATAGGGCTCATTAGGCCTATTTGGCTCATTAGGCTCATAAGGCTCACGGGGCTCATAAGTTCCGCTGCCGCCTCCGCCAATAATGATGGTTTGTCCACCACCAGTGCTACCGCTAACAACACCGCCACTGACAGCTGCCACAGCAGGTGTAACAGTTTCTGTGCCATCAGTCGTCTCTGCGCCTTCAGTTTCCACATCATCAACAACGTGCGTAGGAAGTTCCATACCGTCGGCAGTCTTGTCAAACGGGCGGTCGAAGGCCGAAAGGAAGAACACGACGACCTCGGTACCCATACCTAAGTACAGCATCAGGTTTGCTCCTGGCAAATGGGTCAGTTTAAATAAGGTACCAAGAATAACGACGGCAGCACCCCAGCTATAGGCATAGTTAAGGAACGTCTGTCCCGGTACGCTGTCCATCCACTTCTGCAAGCGATAGACCATATTGATTTTACTGTATTTTGTCATCTTTATATTTTATAAACACTAAACTCTCAACACTCAACTCTCAACACTCAACTACTTTCTCTTCTTGCTCTTCTTCACCTTCATTTTCTCACTGGTCGTATTGGCAAGGCTGCGTACACAGCGGAATCCTATGTAAGAGCGGGGCTGGTTCTGATACTCATACGAGCGCCAAGCAGAGCGGATGTAGCTGGCAGGGTCCTTCCACGAACCGCCGCGCACACTCTTCTTCTTCAGCCTGTAGGGGTCTTCAAGAGCTGCATTATACTTCAGCTGCGGGTTAATGTCGTTCATCGACGTCACACCGGCCTCAGTATATACAGTACTGGTCCATTCGGCCACGTTGCCTGCCATGTCGTACAGTCCGTTTGAGTTCGCCTGATAGATACCCGTCTTACTGGTAATAAGGTTACCGTCCTGCGTGTAGTCACCTGTGGCGGGCTTAAAGTTGGCAAAGAAACAGCCGTTGCCACTGGCCACGTCCTCATTGTCCCAGGGGAACTCGTTCTGGTCTTTACCACGTGCAGCATACTCCCACTCGGCCTCAGTCGGCAGGCGATAGCGCTGTACAAAGCGGGCCTGCGGACCGAGTCCCTTCAGCAGGTACTCCGTGCGCCAAGCGCAGAAGGCGTTGGCCTGTTCCCAACTGACGCCCACTACGGGATAGTCGTTATAGGCAGCGTTGGTGAAGTAGTAGCGCATGTAGGTCTCGTTCTCCGCATTGGGGAAGTCGTTCACCCAGCACGTTGTGTCAGGATATACATTTACAATATAGGTATTCAGGAAGTCCCACTCACCAGTATATTCGCGGGTGATGGTCTCTGAGTGGATCTTGCCTTCGTCATCAATGTAGGCAGTATCCTTCGAGATGATAATAGGTGCCGAAGCCTCAGTTCCCCAATGGTCGGTGTTCAGGTCACGCTCTTCGAGCTTCTGACGGTACTTGCGCTTAGCAGCCTCCACGTAGTCGTAAATCTCGTAGCGATAGTTCATCTGACGCCAGTCAAGCATCTTCTCGCCCGTCACGGGGTGAGTGACGTAGAGGCTCTCAAAGGCGCGCTCCTCGTCCTCGTTCGGCTTGCGTGGCAAAGCCTTCTTCCAGTTCAGATGGGGTTTCACGGGCTCACCGTATTTGTCCTCCTCTATCTTGTAAGTCTCGTCACCACCGTAGGCAGGGTCGGCCAGGCGTTCACGCAGAATGGAGTCGCGCACATAATACACAAACTGACGATACTGGGAGTTGGTCACCTCCGTCTCGTCCATCCAGAAACCTTCTACCGAAATGTCGCGCAACGGTGTCTGGCGCCCCCACAAAGAGTCTTGCTCTTCTATACCCATCTTCAGGTGACCACGTCTGATGAGAGTCATGCCGTAGGGCGTCGGCTCAGCAAAGGCCTTGCCGCTCACACCAGTCACCTCACCGCCGCTGGCCATCGTAGAACGACCGCCAAAACAGCCTGTCAATGCTAAAAGTAAAAAGGTAAAAAGGTAAAAAGGTAAAAACCTCTTTGCCTGCCTTTTTACACCTTTATTCTTCTTGTCTTGTTTCATATCTCATTTCTCATTCTTTCACTTTTTCACTTTTCAAAGCAGCCTCACGCTCTGATGGCGGTTACGGCCTTTCTTTCCGAAGTCCAGGTCCAATTGGTAACCCACACAGAGTTCATGACTGCCGTTGCCTATGCTGATGCCATTGGTATAGAACTCATAGCTGTAGCCAAGGCTGATGCCATGAAAATTGCCGCCTATCAGCAGCGTGACCGAATTGGTTGGACTATACGACGCTCCGGCATAGAGCATTCGTTTTTCGTACTGATAGCGTACCCGGCCACCTACATCAACTCGCCATGCCGAACCGTCAGTACGTGCCAACATGGTGGGATGTATTGTAAAAAACGGATTTCTTAGCCGAATATTGTATCCACCCGTCAAATAATATGTCCTGTCAACCTGCAATTCGTTCTTTTCGCCTATCTCCACCAGCGGTGCCGTAAGGTGCAGGGCCGACAGTCCGATGTACCAGTCCTTGTGCACGTAATACAGTCCGGCAGCCAGGTCAAACCCCGTGCCCGTCTGCTCAGACGTGCTGAAGGCCGGGTCGTTGGGAGTCTCTAAGTCCAGCTTTGAACCGTCCATGTTCTCACTCAATATGCCACCCTGCACACCTACGCTGATGACACCGCCCAGCAACGGCCGCTTCAGCGAGTACTGCACCGACAGACGCTTGTGCGAGAAGATACCGATGGCGTCGTTCATAATCTGAGCACCCACGCCATGGTAGCTGCCAAGGGCAAAGAACGGCATGTCGCCACTGACGTACATCGTCTTAGGCGCATTCTCGAATCCTACCATCGTCATAGCGTATGCTGCCACCAGGTTGATTTTCTTCTCCTTACCGGCAGCAGCAGGGTTAAACGACGTTTCCATCGCCCAGTAATGGCTGAACGACGGATCGTATTGCGCAGCGGCTTCAAGCCCGCATAGCAACACCAGACCGACGAGCGCAAACATTTTTTGCATCATGATTAATAACGACGCAAAAGGCGTTTTATTGCATAACACCCGCATTTTCCCCTACAGCCACCGACGCTTCGGCAAACTACTGAAACTTCTGTTAAACTATTCGTTACAAAAACAAAAAGCCGCGTGCAGCCTGTTTTTGATTCTTTTTAGTACCTTTGCAGCCATAAAAAACATTGCGACATGAAGAAAACCGCATTATTCGTTATCATGCTGTGCCTCACCATGACCGTTAAGGCTCAGCCAGTCAACGCTCCGCTCGGCCGAAGGACGCTTGCAAGGCAAGAACACTCCACGCTCCGCTCGGCCCGCAGGGACGCTTGCCAGAGCAAGAACGGTATTTACGAGACATTGCAAATGGAGAAAATCCAGAACCCTATGCTGTGGGCCGATGTGCCTGACCCCGACGTCATTCGCGTGGGAGATACCTTTTACATGGTGACAACCACCATGCACCTCATGCCCGGGGGCCCCGTAATGGCATCAAAAGACCTGAAGAACTGGGAAACAGTGGGCTATATCTTTGACCGGTTAACGGATTCGCCTAAGTACGACCTTCAGCAAGGTACTGCATACGGCCGCGGCCAATGGGCCACCTCACTGAAATACCACAACGGCAAATTCTACGCCCTGCTGGCACCCAACGAGCAAGGCGCAATGGGCGATACTTACATTTTCTCAGCCGAAAAGGCGGAAGGTCCGTGGACCATCGTGTCACGCATGCGTCACTTCCATGACTGCTCGTTGTTTTTCGATGACGACGGCCGGGTCTATGTCGTCTATGGCACCGGTGAACTCATGGAGCTGCGTCCCGACCTCTCAGACGTGATTGAGGGAACCCACCAGCAAATCTTCCAGCGTGAGGACGACGAGAAGGGCCTGTTGGAAGGGTCACGCATGATTAAGCACAACGGCAAGTACTATCTGCTGATGATATCGCACACATACGCCCCTGGCCGCCATCGCCGCGAAGTATGCTACAGGGCCGACGACATACACGGTCCCTACGAGAAGCAGGTCATACTGGAGTCACCCTTTGGCGGATTCTCCTACGAGGCACAAGGCACCATTGTTGACACCCGCGACGGCGACTGGTATGGCATCATCTTCCAGGACCGTGGCGGCGTGGGCCGCGTGCTCACCGTCATGCCTTGTCGCTGGATTAACGGCTGGCCCATGCTGGGCGACGACGACGGTAAGGTTCCTGAGACCGTACGCCCGCTGGTCAGCGGCCAGCCTGCCACGGGCATCGTCAAGAGCGACGACTTTACCTCCCCCGACCGGGGGAGGGGGCTTCTCGGCCTGCATTGGCAGTGGAACCACAACCCCGTCAACGAGGCATGGTCGCTCACCGAACGCCCTGGCTTCCTCCGACTGAAGACCAGCCGCGTGGTCAACACGCTCTACCTGGCTCCCAACACGCTGACACAACGCATGGAGGGCCCCTCGTGCAGCGGCACCGTCGTTATGGACATCACAAAAATGAAGGATGGCGACTGCGCCGGCCTGGCAGCCTTTAACAGTGACACCGGGGCACTGACCGTGAAGAAAAAGGGCAGACAGCTCTTCCTTGAAATGAACGAATTGAGCGTCCACCTTTCTGAAACCGACAAAGCCGTGACCGGCACCGACGAGAAAGTAATAGAGAGCCTAAAGCTAACAGGCCAAGGCCAAAAGCCACCTACCACCATCTGGCTACGCATTGATGCAGACTTCCGCCCCACCGGTGAGGGCATGGGGGGCGGTCGTGACGTGGCCACCTTCTACTACAGCCTTGATGGTTCTGAGTGGACAAAGATGGGGTCCGACTATAAGATGGGCTTCGACTACCGCCGTTTCTTCATGGGCACCAAGTTCGGCATATTCTGCTATGCCACCAAAAAGGCGGGTGGCTATGTCGATGTGGATGCATTCACCTACATTAAACAATAACTGGCCATGAAACAGTTTCTGTTATCATTGTCAATGTCCTGTTGTGCCACCATCATGGTTGCACAACAATCGCCCAACGGCAAGCTGACTGTCCACCCTCAAAACCATACGCTGACGGTTCACTTTCAAAACCAGCCCGTACTCGACATAGAGACAGTCACAGAGGTGTCTGCACTCCGCCAATGCACGGCCACACCCATCAAGGCAGACTACCAAATGCTGTCAGGCAAAAAAAGCCATTGTACCAATGAAGCCAACGAATACCGCTGCGGAGCATTGACTCTTCGCGTGTATAACGACGGCATTGCCTTACGCTATGACAACGCTAACCCTAACGCTAACTTTAACGTCAACGATAACGTCAACGATAACGTCAACGATAACGCTCATCGCTCAACCCTCCACGCTCAACCATCAACGCTCCACGCTCAACCATCAACCATCTCCTACCACATACCAGAGGGCACACGTCGCTGGATGCAGCAGTGGACAGAATCATACGAAGGGTTCTTTCCCCTTAGTAATACCGCCAAGGTGAAACCTGTCCCCAGCTTTAGCGGTACCTTTACTTCCCCCGATGGCTATAATAACCGTTGGGGCTTCCCTGCCCTGATTGAGCCTGCCGACGGTATCTTTGCCCTGATTACGGAAGCAAACATCGGAAAACAGCAAAGTGCGTCCTGCCTTTATAACGACGGTGAACTATTTCGGGTAGTTCCAGACACCCAACACCCGTCACCCATCACCCCGCTCGACCCGCAGGGACGCTTGCCAGAGCAAGAACACCCAACACCTTGGCAAGTGGTCATTGTTGGCACACTGGCTGATATCGTGGAATCCACGCTGGTCACTGACGTATCCGAGCCTTGCAAACTGACTGATACTGACTGGATTCAGCCCGGAGTGGTCTCATGGGTCTATTGGGCCTATAATCATGGCTCCAGCGACTATCAGATTATTAAAAAGTATGTGGATATGGCAGCCATACTGCACTTGCCCTACGTTCTTATTGATGCCGAATGGGACGAAATGCGTGACGGCAAGACCATCGAGGATGCCATTGCATACGCTCATTCACAAGGAGTCAGACCCATGATTTGGTACAACTCCAGTGTCGGGTGGATTGACGGAGCCCCCGGACCGAAATTCCGTCTGAACAACCCAGAAGACCGCGAACGGGAATTCTCCTGGTGCGAGCAGCTGGGCGTGGTTGGTGTGAAGATTGACTTCTTCTCTGGCGACAATCAGATGAATATGGACTACTGTCAGGATTTGTTGGAATGTGCCGCCAGACATCACTTACTGGTCAATTTCCATGGTGCTACCGTCCCGCGTGGCTGGCAGCGCACGTGGCCTAACCTGCTCTCAACGGAAGGTGTTTACGGAGCCGAATGGTATAACAATGTTCCCACGTTCACCGCCAAAGCCGCCAGTCATAATGCCACCCTCCCTTTCACCCGAAACGTAATCGGGCCTATGGACTACACACCCTGTGCCTTTAGCGACTCACAACACCCACACATAACGACACATGCCCATGAGCTGGCACTGACCGTTCTTTTTGAGAGCGGTCTGCAACACCTGGCCGACCGCCCGGAAAGTTTCCTGACGCAACCACAAGCCGTGATGGATTTCTTAAGCCAGCTACCCACAGCATGGGACGAAACACACCTCGTCAGTGGTTATCCCGGTCAATCCGTCGTTCTGGCCCGGCGACATGGAAACAGCTGGTACGTAGCAGGCATCAACGGTACTGACGAGCCTTCCATACTTTCCTGCAATCTCCACTTCATGGGTTCGTACCAGCAGGCTACACTCTTCACCGACAGTGGCAATGCGGCATCACCTTGGCACATCTCATCTGTCAACAAGCTTCCTGATGCTGTTCCGTGTCTGCCTCGTGGGGGCTTTGTCTTCGTTATACAATAACAATAAAATCAATTATAATGAAAAGAATTTTATTTTCCTTTGCTTTACTAAGTCTGGTACTAACCAGCCTGACTGCACAACCCGTCATCGACAGCCCGTCAGCCACACTGCACAGTCCAGACCATCGGCTGACCCTGAAACTGGATGTAAACAGTCAGGGACAGCCCACTTATCAGGTGCTCTACGATGCACAACAGTTCATTCTGCCATCGCCCCTCGGCGTTGTGACGAACATGGCTGACCTGACACAGGGGCTTATTCTGACAACCTTCGACACAACAACCGTCAAAGAGAACTATTCTTTACGCAACATTAAGCAAAGCCAAGTCAATTACGAGGCTGCCAAAGGCGTTGCCACCTTCTCACAAAGAACAGGTGACCAGCCGGCGCTTGAAGTGGAGTTCCGCGTCAGCAACCGTGACGTGGCCTTCCGTTACCGCATACTGCCTGACCGCGAAACCAGAGTCTGCGTGGTGGAGCGCGAGGCCAGCGGCTTCGTGCTGCCCGAAGGCACCACCACCTTCCTTTGTCCGCAATCAAAGCCCATGGGCGGTTTCGCACGTACATCGCCAAGTTACGAAACGCCCTATACCTGCGATGAGCCCATAGGCAGGAATGGCTGGGGCGAGGGTTACACGTTCCCCTGCCTGTTCAAACTTTCCCAAAGTGGGGAGCCCAAGACCGCCTGGGTTCTCATCAGCGAAACAGGAACCGACGGCAATTATGTGGGCTGCCGCCTGCTGAACGACGGCGGTGGACAGTACCACATCGGCTTTCCACAGCCTGGCGAACTGAATGGTTTTGGCTCCACTTCGGCTGCCATCTCCCTACCTGGCTTTACTCCTTGGCGCACTATTACATTAGGCTCGCTGGCAGACATTGTTGAGACTACGGCAGCTTTCGATCTGGTGCAGTCGAAATACGAGGCATCACAGGAATATATCTATGGTAAGGGTTCCTGGTCGTGGATTATCGGCATGGACCCCAGCTGTAACTTCGACGAGCAGAAACGCTACATCGACTTCTCGGCCACCATGGGCTATCAGAGTGTGCTCATCGATGCTTTCTGGGACCAGCAGATCGGCTACGACAAAATAGCAGAGCTGGCCCGTTATGGAAAAGAGAAAGGTGTGGGGCTGTTCCTCTGGTATAACTCGAACGGTGCATGGAACGACGCTCCACAAACGCCCATCGGCAAGATGAATAACCAGCGAATACGCCGGGAGGAGATGCGCTGGATGCAGCAGAACGGCATCCGGGGCATCAAGGTCGATTTCTTCGGCGGCGACAAACAGCCCATGATGCAGCTCTACGAGGACATTCTCAGTGATGCCAACGACTTTGGGCTGCTCGTCATCTTCCACGGCTGTACACTGCCGCGTGGTTGGGAGCGTATGTACCCCAACTATGCTGCCTCTGAAGCGGTACTGGCATCCGAAAACCTTCACTTCGGACAGGGAGCATGCGATGCTGAAGCCCGCAATGCCTGCATCCATCCGTTCATCCGCAACACGGTCGGCTCCATGGACTTCGGAGGCTCTGCGCTCAACAAGCGCTATAGTGCCGACAACCAGCATGGCACCGTGCGCCGCACCAGCGACGTCTATGCACTGGCCACGGCCGTACTCTTCCAGAGTGCCGTTCAGCACTTCGCCCTGGCCCCCAACAACCTGACCGACGCCCCCTCGTGGGCCATCAGTTTCATGAAGCAGGTGCCCACGACATGGGATGAAGTGAAGTTCATTGACGGCTATCCCGGCAAATATGTCATCCTGGCGCGTTGCTCGGCTGGCAAATGGTATGTGGCAGGCATCAATGCAGAGCCAACACCGCTGAAGAAGACCATCTGCCTGCCCATGTTTCTGCAGGGCACGCCACTCCAGATTTATAGCGACGATGCCCAGTTACAAGGCAGCGTGAAAACCATTAAACTAAACAAGAAACAACAACTGACAATCAATATTCCCCAGAACGGTGGAATTCTCATAACAGAATAAGATATGAACCGAATCATAACAATAGCAGTCTGCCTCCTCATGACTGCGGGCTTTGGCGCAACACAGGCAGCAAACATACAGCGAAAGCAACTGCTCAACGACCATTGGCAGTTTGCCCTGAACGACAGTAACTTCACCCAAGCACGCAGCGTAACGTTACCCCACGACTGGAGCATCGAACAGCAGTTCGACCGCCATGCTCCCACCGGCAACGACGGCGCCTACTTGCCGACAGGCAAGGGCTGGTATCGGAGAGTACTGACACTGGACAAGGCTTACAAGGACAAGAAAGTGCGCCTTTACTTCGAGGGTGTCTATATGAACTCTAAAGTGTATGTCAACGGACAGCTGGCAGGCGGCTGGCCTTACGGCTACTCGTCGTTCTGGGTGGATGTTACTCCCTATATTCATATAGGTAAGAACGAAATCGTTGTCAGCGTTGACAACTCACAGCAGAAGAACTGCCGCTGGTACTCCGGCTCGGGCATCTACCGCAATGTCTGGCTCGTCACCACGCCCATGACCTACATCGACGACTGGAGCATTGAGGTAACCACGACAGACATACACCACGTGGAACTGAGCGCCACGGTTATTCGTGACGATGGCACCACCAGTCCCATCAGCCGCACCATCGAGGTGGCAGATCCCCGTTTGTGGTCACCTGACGACCCGTATCTTTATGAGGCTGAACTCGAAGTGCCGGGTGGCGACCGCATCAGCGTGACCTACGGCATACGGACCATCGACTACGACGGCGAACGTGGTCTGCTGCTCAATGGCAAACCGATAAAGCTGAACGGCGCCTGCGTTCACCACGACAACGGTATTCTGGGAGCGGCCGCATACGATGATGCCGAATACCGCAAGGCTCAGTTACTGAAAGAGGCGGGATTCAACGCCGTGCGCACCAGCCACAACCCACCGTCGGAGGTTTTTCTCCGGGCCTGCGACGAGCTGGGGTTGCTGGTCATCGACGAGGCCTTCGACGGATGGCGTGAACACAAGAACGAGAACATCTACGACTACTCCACCCTCTTCGACCTGTGGTGGCAGCGAGATGTGGAGGCCATGGTGCGGCGCGACCGACTGCACCCCAGCATCTTCTGCTGGTCAACAGGCAACGAGGTCATAGAACGCAAGAAGATAGAGGTGGTGAAGACTGCCCACAACCTGGCCGAACGCATACGTGCCAACGACCCGCAGCACCGCCCCGTCACCACGGCACTGGCCGCATGGGACCGCGACTGGGACATCTATGACCCGTTGGCTGCCGAACATGACATCGTAGGGTATAACTACCTGATATTCCTGGCGGAAGGCGACCACCAGCGCGTGCCCCAAAGGGTGATGATGCAGACGGAGAGCTATCCGCGCGATGCCTGGAACAACTACCGTGCCGCGATGGACCACAGCTACATCTTCGGCGACTTCGTGTGGACAGGCATTGACTATCTGGGCGAATCGGGCATCGGACGCTACTACTACGAAGGTGACGTGCCCGGCGAGTCGTGGGAACGCCCACTTTATCCCTGGCATGCAGCCTACTGTGGCGATGTGGACCTGACGGGTCAGCGCAAGCCCATCAGCTACTACCGCTCGCTGCTGTGGAACGGCGGCAGCAGCCATATCGCCGTGCGTGAGCCTGACGGCTACCACGGAAAGGTCATCACCAGCATGTGGAGCACATGGCCCACCCAAGAGAGCTGGACATGGCCGGGATGGGAAGGCAAGCCCATCACCGTCGAGGTGTATAGCCAAAAGCCCAAAGTCTGTCTCTACCTGAACGGAGAACTGGTGGCCGAACAGACCACCAAGGAGATGATGGCCACCTTCACCCTACCCTATCAGCCTGGCGTGCTGACAGCTAAGGCCGGCAACGAGCAATGTGAGCTGCTGACGGCAGGAGAACCCGCAGCCATCAGGCTGACGGCTGACCGCAACAGTCTGAAGGAGGACGGTCTGGCCTTCATCACCGCAGAGATCGTTGACAAGGCGGGGCGCGTGGTTACTACCGCCAACCACGAGCTGACCTTCACCGTCAGCGGACAGGCCACGCTACTGGCAGCCGGCAATGCCGACGTCAGGGACGAAGACCCCTACTTCGATGCTCGTCACCATGCATGGCAGGGACGTGCCCTTGCCGTCATCCGCAACACGGGTCGTCAGGGCAAGGCCACACTGACCGTCAAGGCCGACGGACTGCCTGCAGCCTGCATCACGCTACGCTAACGCTAACTTTAACGTCAACGATAACGCTCAACGCTCCACGCTCAACACTCAACGCTCCACGCTCCACGCTCAACACTCAACGCTCAACACTCAACACTCAACGCTCAACCCTCAACGCTACTTCCCTTCGTACCACTGCTTCAGCACATAGAAGGCCTTTTTCTTCTGACCACGGTCGGAGAAGAGGCCTTTCATGTTGTAGTAATCCTGTATGCCAGTGAGCACACGACGGGGCGAACGGAAATCCTTCAGTATCCACGGCGAGGTGCCTGCCAGACCGTCTATCTTGTCAATCATGGCACAGTTCTCACGATAGAGGTTCTCCTGGAACTCCTCTGTCCAACGTTGGTTCTTCGGGCCATGCAGCCCATACTTGGCACCACCACCGAACTCGCTGATGATGACGGGTTTGTCGTAAGGTATCTCCCACGTCATTTTCGAAGCATCGTTCACATCGCGATACCAGCCCACGTACTGATTAAACGATACCACATCGACGTACTCATTCATGTTGTCCTGCAGCCTATTAGTATAGTTCGAGGCTGAAGTAACCTCCATAGCCATCGAGATGAGCCGGGTGTCATCAAGGCTGCGGGCATGACGGGCCAGGTTGCCAAGAAAACGGTCGCGCGCTGCCGAGTGGGGCGTCTCGTTGGCTATTGACCAGATGATGACATTGGCACGGTTCTGGTCACGGCTGATCATGTCGGCAAGTTGCCTGCGGGCGTTTTCGTAGGTCTGCGCGTTATCCCATGCTATGGTCCAATAGACAGGAATCTCCGACCACACCAGCATACCCATGCGCTCGGCTTCGCGGACGGCATATTCGTTATGCGGATAATGGGCCAGCCGCACGAAATTACATCCTAACTCCTTGGCCCACGACAGCAGCGTGTGGGCATCTGCCGTAGAGTTGGCCCGGCCGCCGCCGTTGGGTTTCTCTTCATGCATACTGATACCTTTCAGGAAGATGGGCTGACCGTTAAGCAGTATCTGCTTTCCACGGGTTTCTATGGTACGGAAGCCTATGGAGTCTGCTATCACTTCATCACCCAGCCCAACTTCTACCCTGTAGCGTTTAGGACTGTCGGGGGACCACAACTGCAGATTCTTTGCCTTCAGCGTTACCAATGCGGTGCCGTCAGCTGCGGTTTCCACCTGCTCGTTCACCTTCAGTTCCGGAATGCGCAGGGTGACGGTCTGCCCCGCCACTGCTCTATTCAGACGAGCCTTGAAGTTAATCTGCCGCAACCCGCGCCTGGCGGCTGCCCCCTTGTCAAGGCTCAGTTGGTAATTCTCCACATACGTCGGGCTGACACTGACCAACAGCACATCACGGGTAATGCCGCCGTAGTTCCACCAGTCGAATATCTGCGTGGGGACATCCTCTGCATGGCGCTTGTTGTCAACCTTCACTATGACCGTGTTCTCGCCATCGGCCAGCAGCTCCGTCACGTCAAAATTGAACGGCGTGAAGCCCCCCACATGGTGTCCGGCTTCCTGGCCGTTCACATAAACATGGGCATCGTATTTAACAGCTCCGAAATACAACAGCGTACGACGGTCTGTCGGCTGGTGATACCGGAAACTACGTTTCAGCCAAACGGTCCCTTCGTAGAAGAACAGCCGTTCGTCCTGCGTGTTCCAGTCGCCCGGCACCTGCATGGCGGGAGCCTTGTCGAAGTCATACTCAATAAGGTCCTCCGGCCGCTGTGGCTTGGCATTGCGGAAGAATCCCCACGGCGTCGGGTTCATACGGTAGTCGTAATATCCCTCCTCCTGCACATCGACAATATAGTTCCACTTCCCGTTCAGCGACGTGGTCTGTCGGGCCATGACATTTGCCAGCTGCGGCACTTCCTGTGCCACCACTGCTCCGGCTGCTATGCACCAAAGCAGACATAGTGTCTTTAATCTTTTCATCTTGTTTTTATTTACGATTTTCGGATTTTATTGATTTTGGTCTAAGGGTTGAGGGTTGAGGGTGGAGTGTGGAGCGTGGAGCGTTATTGCTCAACCCTTCGCCCATTTTGGCTGCAAAGATACAAATTTAACACCAAACACCTGCCATCCGTAGGCCTTTTTGTAAGTGAATAAATGTTATTTTGGTAAAAAAATCCAACCCTCACCGTTTCCTTCTAATGAAATTTGAGTACTTTTGCGTCCTCATTAAAAATAACCAATATGACAAGTAAGAATTTTCCAGGTATGGACACCATTCATAATTTATGCAGAGGTGTTATGACACACATTGGCCTTTCATGGGTATTTGTAGCTTTGCTTCTGTGCTCATGCCACACCAACACCCCCCAAAAAGAAATTACGGCAGAAATGGCTTACGAAGGAGTCAACAACTATTGCCACAAGACGTTTGACTGGACTCCGGCCGAGGAAGACAGTACCACCATGTACGTGGAAATGGGCGAAGAGACCGACTCGGCGTATCAAGTAGTGTTTCGCAGCTATACCGCTGCCTTGACGTATTTTTATGTCAACAAGACAAGTGGTATTACAAAAATGGTGGAGTACGTTCCTGGTCTTGAGATAAGGGAAGAAGCAGGCACCATCAACCTGTTTGACTATTTGAAGTAACATCTATGGCAAGAGCATTATCATCAACAAGTATATCAAAATACCTTGAAGGGGGCATCTATTATATCTTCCTTCAGTATGTAAAAGCAGACAAAGAGTTAGCTTTTGAAATAAGAACGAAAGATGAAGTAATGATATATTGCCAGAAGAACCTTCTCCTCAGAATCTCTCACAGGAAAAACACGTCGGACTATATCTCAATGCTCAACCACCGTTATTATACAAACAGGAAAGACGGATTGAAGTTGACCTCACTGCTTCAGAAGCCATCAGACCTACAAGACCTACACAAGGTAAGACAATATTTTGAAGAGGCGAAGGCTCTGTGCAAGAACTACAAGTCGCATGACGAATTCATTGTGCAACAGGAGTACAAGACCGAACACTGTTCTTTTTCTGGAGATTATCTTGCTATTGACATGGAATGGGCGCCAGACCAGGCCAAGATACCAATGGAACAGCGGTTGGAAAAAACAAAGATTGACCTGCTTGTAGTCTGCAATAAGCCCAATAATGAAGGTCTGCATGACATTTATCTTGCGGAGGTGAAATGCGGATTGGGTGCTGTTGAAGGCAAGTCAGGAATTGAAGACCATTTAAGAATGTCACAAGCAGTCATCAATAATGCGTGTGTCAGGCAAAGTCTTCTTCAAGATGTAAAGAGTATTATCAAGCAGAAAACACAACTACAGCTGTTTGAGGGAACGCCTGTAAAATATAATTTCTCAGACCGTCCCAAGATGATGTTTATTCTTGCTTATTCATCCGAACATGAGAAACGGAGCTTTGACCGGATTATCAAAAATCTATGTCATGCAGGACGTGACATAAAGATTGAGTATGTAGCATCTTCTACAGGCATGCAGCCTGCCAAGGCAAGCTATGGAGGGGACAGCGAGTATAGAAAAGCCTGTCGCCTACATCAGGCTTGGTTCAGGGAAAATATCCTGAAATTAAAGATGGGGCGCAATCGCTCTACTCGTCAAGGTTCTAATGAAACTGCAGAAGAGTTTGAGCATCGTCGTACCACAGAAACCGATATTGCTATCCTTACGATGGAGGATGCAGCACGACTGATGAACTTTGTCCCTGAATACCAAGAAGAAATTAGAAATGCTTTATGCGAGAACAGAGGCAGTATTCCAACTGATTTCGGATTGATGGCAAACATGCTGCGCAGCGAGCATGTACCCTGGAATATCTTTGTCCCGATGATGACCGACAGGGCTGCAGCGGCTAAGTGTTTTTCGGAAATACTTCGAAATAGAGACATCAAGACTATTCGCAACTGGAAAATAGAATACGCTCCCAATACGATTCAAGACCGAACGGCTTTCGACGTTTATGTTGAGTACGAAACGGCAAAAGGCGAAATCGGGGTTATCGGAATTGAGGTGAAATATACTGAAGAGGGTTATAGTGTAGGCAAGAAGGAATTTTACATGATGCAGAATCCTGAGTCAGCCTATTCGATTACAACCCGTAACAGCGGGAGCTTCATCAATAACGACCCTTTACAGTTCAACACACCCGACTTCATTCAAGTATGGAGGAACCACCTCCTTGGCCTGGCAATGTTACAGCAAGGGAAAGCTGATTATTTTGACTCCCTCACTATGTACCCTTCAGGAAACACCCATTTCCATTCTTATGACGACCACACAGGAGTCATTGAAGCTTACGAAGAATTGCTGACCGATAAAGGCAAAGACACATTTCACGCTATCACATACGAGGACTTCTTCAATGTATTGAGGAAGTATTATAAGAGCCCGAGAAGCCTTTCGTGGCTGGAATACTTAGAAAAGAGATATATCATCATTAACAAGGATACAGACTGTCGGGGTTGCGACAAGGTTACAACCGTTCTTTGACCTATAGGAACTTATACTCGAAAAAGTGCTAATAAATTTGCATCTTTGCTCACTTTTTCGTATCTTTACAACGTAAAGAACTCCATTTTCTCAAGTTGAAGGAGCGCAGGAGTTACAAGGAGTACAGGAGTTCTTTACAGGCAAAATGACCATAGGCCGAAATACTCTCACACTGTTCTTCTGCTGTTTTGTCCTTACTATACCATGCTTTTTTGCATCAAATAAGGCGGCATCCCGCCGGCTTCAGCGTACCTTTATACCCAGTTCGCGCATGAATCGTATATTGTTTTCCCGAGATTGTTATAAATTTTTCCCGAGATTCTTATGTGTTTTTCCCGAGATTGTAGGTGAGAATCTCGGGAAAAAGTAACTTAAATCTCGGGAAAAATTAATAAGAATCTCGGGGAAACTTATAACAATCTATCGGCCAACTAGATAAAAAAGCACGCAGAAGAGCAGGGAAAGCCCCTGTAAAATGGTTGGATTTGCCTTGCTTTTTAACTCAACTTTCAGGTTGAAGGAGTACAGAAGTTCAGGGAGTTCAGGAGTTGAGCGAATGCGAAAGTTAAGTTACAAATATGCAATATTTCCAACGTTCTTGCGTTTATAGAAGAAAACTCACACCAAAAATATAAAAACAAATGAAATCATTGAAAATTTGGAGAATCACTCTTATTATGCTTGCTGCCGTCTCCCTTGCCTCTTGCAACAGCGATGATGACGAAATACCCTCAGAGGATTACACCTTCCGTGCGCTCGCCGAAATGAAGAACCCCTACATTGGCCAATTGAAGTACGGGCTGAAGGACGAGGGCACGCGGCAAACCATAGACAATGTGGTCGCCGAGTCAGCAGAGGAATTACTCTTGGAAATCCCGCTCGAACCTATTGCTGCGCAAGTGCAGGATGAGGCTGTGGCTAAGCAGCTGAGGGAATGGAAGACGGCCAAGGTCCGTGCCACCTACAATTTCAACAACATTGAAGACGAATATTTCAGCTTCGGCCTGAGAACAGAACTGGTTCCTGACGAGCGCTATGCCAGACCGTTCACTCGCACCAGCTTTGCTGAGTATGAAGGCCTGCAGCTGCTGTTCAGCCAGGACTACACGGGAGAATACCAGAAACCGAACGAAGCCCTTTCCTTCAACATCTGCGTTGACAAAGTCCTTATCAACCAGGAGCCGTTAGAAGATTTCAAACCCGTTATTTTCCGCTATGAGGGCGTCAAGACGTCCATCATGCCTTCTGTTTGGAAAAGTACGTGCCAAATAAGGTATTCTCTTTTCGGGGTTAGCGAAGACTTTCTCCGGTTCTACGACGTGAATGTAGAATACCTTGATGTTAACGGCCAGATGCAATCCGAAACAATAAAGAATCCGACGTGGGTTTATGAGCCTGCACCTGTCTCCTTTGTCAGTGCGCCCGACGAGTTTAAGTGCAGAATCTTTGCCTTACGCAAATCAGACACGCCTGAACTGACAGACGACTATTATGAGATTGGCTATGGTATCAACACGCATGTCCGTTTCCTTGATGCCGAAGGTAATGAGTTCTATTCGGCCAAACACACAGAGCCGAGTTCCTACACGTGGGGAACAGACAAAGCAGGAATGCAGCAGTTCTTAGAAACCCCAGAAATAGTGATTGAGAATTTTTCATTGAACCTCAACAAAGATGATATGATTTCCTCATACCATTTTTTTATCTGATAAAAATTGTGTAATCAATAACGACATGACACCACTTGAAGAAAGAAACGCTAAACTTGCGGAGCGGATGATTAAGAACCTGAACCGCCGCAACATGGAAGCCTTCTACTGTACTACTGGCGAAGAGGCTGTGAAGAAGGTTTCAGAACTCATTGCAGATGGAAGCACCGTGACTTGGGGCGGCACTGCAACCGTACGTGACCTTGGTATACCTGAAATGCTAAAGAACAGGGGAACACTGGAAGTTATTGACCGTGACACCGCTGATACTCCAGAGGAAAAGGAGGCTATGTATCTCAGCGCTTTCACGGCTGACGTTTACCTGACGAGTGCTAATGCCATATCGGAAGATGGAGTCATCGTGAATATCGATGGCAACGGTAATCGTGTGGCCGCTATTACATGGGGACCGAAAAAGGTCATCTTCGTCATCGGACTTAACAAGGTGGCCCAGACGACAGAGGCTGCTTTGGCAAGAGCGAGAAGCATAGCATCACCTGTCAATGCCCAGCGTTTCGACATCAACACACCTTGCAGAATAGACGGAACATGCCATAACTGCAATTCGCCCGAGAGCATTTGCAGCTATGTTCACTTCCTGAGAAACAGCAGAAACAAGGGCAGGCATGTAGTAGTGCTTGTCGGAGAGGATTTAGGATATTAGGTATATTCCTTGCCGGCAAATTCGTCAATATCATTAATTGCCTTGTTAAATCCAGGAGCGCACATCGCTGCGTCCCTCAAACGAGGGCAGGCTCTTCCAAAGGTTGATAAGCACCTCCTGGAACAAGTCGGCCACTTCGTCCTGGTCGTTGGAGAACATATAGCACACGGTGTAAATCGTGCCCCGATGTTCTCTCACCATTCTTTCAATTTCACGTTCCAAATCTCAACTCCTCTGGAGTTCAGGAGTTCAGGAGTGCTGGAGTGCAGACATTTGTCTCTTCGCTCCCACTTCAAAGGAATTTCAATTGCTCAAACTATTGTCTGAACTCCTGTACTCCTTGTAACTCCTGCACTCCTCCAACTTGAGAAAGTTGAATATAATAATCATTATGACTTATCGGAGCACATTAAACAAAAACGCTATCTGACTCTCAGGATGGACCGTCTTTTACCGTAGCAGAGAAGATGATAGAACGAATGATTACTCACATTCCTAAATGGAAAGAACTCATCAACCTCTCATTCCTGCCAGAGAAAATGAAAATTGACTATTGCACTTTACTGGACAAACGTAAATGTGCACTGGACATCATAAAAAAAGAATAAGCGATGTGACCTATTGAGTTTACATCGCTTATTCTTTTTCAATACTCATCCTCGTTGAAAACTTGTCTCTTGATTGATTATCAACAACTTAGACTGTTCTTAACTATTTTTAGCCAAATAAACCGCACGGTCTGAGGCGGTCTGAGGCGATTGGTTGGACGGTTGGACAAACAAAAGCGATTGTTCTTCACAAAAAAAGCGTACCTTTGCACCCAATTTAGGGTTAATAATAAAAAATGATGCAAAAATGTCGACCAATGACAGGTGGAAAGGAAATGTGAAATTCTTATCACGCATCTCATCCAATAGGTTGATACCCATGGAATAGTTTTTCTCAATATTCTGAGCCACTATGCCAGCCTCCTCAATTCGCTTAGGAAAAGGTTTCCAAATATAGATGTCGCCATCCACATGAATAAATGGCTCCTGTTGCACTTC
>ONRS01000078.1 GCA_900320255.1 uncultured Prevotellaceae bacterium | reverse complement strand
TTCAGCCACTCACCCAAACTTCCTTACCCGGTATGTTACCGTAGCATCTTCTCTCAAATGCGGTGCAAAGGTAATGCTTTTCTTTGAGTCCTGCAAATTTTTTGTGAGATATTTTTCAAAAAACTTCAAAAAAGGGGTGAACAAGAACGTCCACCCCTTCTGTTTATTACAAATTCAGGCTCTTCTTGATGGCCTCAATCTTCTCTTCGGCACCCTTCATGCAACGCTCGTAGCAGCCGGCGCACTTGAAGGTCGGGTCTTTCACCTCGGTATAGAACTTAATCTTCGGCTCGGTGCCGCTGGGACGTACGCTAACCTTAGTGCCATCCTCGCAGAACCACTGCAGCACATTGCTGGTAGCAGGCATGTTCAGTTTCTCTACCCTGCCGTCGGCATACTTGGCCTCGAGGGTCTGGTAGTCTTTCCAGAGGCAGACCTTAGAACCGCCCAGCTCCGTGGGAGGATTGTTGCGGAAGTCGGTCATCATCTGCTTGATCTCGTCGGCACCCGTCTTACCCGGACGTACAACGTTGATGGTCACCTCGCGTGAGAAGCCGTACTCGGCGTAGATGTTCATGAGCAGGTCGTAGAGCGTCATACCGTTGTCGCGTGCCCAGGCAGCAATCTCGCAGATAAGGCAGATGCTGGCGGGGGAGTCCTTGTCGCGAACCTTGTCGAACGGCAGGAATCCGAAGCTTTCCTCACCGCCGCCGATGTACTTCTTCTTGCCTTCAGAGATACGGATCTCGTTGGCAATCCACTTAAAGCCTGTGTAGCAGTCGCGTAGCTCAACGCCGTTCTTCTTGGCAATCTCGGCAATTACCTCGGTGGTCACGATGGTCTTTACGAGGAACTCGTTGCCCTTCAGCTGGCCAAGCTTCTTCTTATTGGCGATGATGTACCAAGAGAACATCATGCAGGTCTGGTTTCCGTTCAGTATCTCCCACTCGCCCTTAGCGTTACGGCAGACGATGGCCAGACGGTCAGCGTCGGGGTCAGAAGCAATGACGAGGTCGGCATTCAGGCGTGTGCCGAGCTTCATGCCCAGCGTCATGGCCTCGGCATTCTCGGGATTGGGGCTGACGACGGTCGGGAAGTTTCCATCGATGACCATCTGCTCGGGAACGACGTGGATGTTCTGGAAGCCCCAAGAGCGCAAAGCCTCAGGAATGATGACGCGGCCTGTACCGTGCATGGGTGAATAGACGATGTTGAGGTCCTTCTGACGCAGAATAACGTCCTGGTCAACCATAGCCTCCTTGACAGCCTGCAGGTAGTCCCAGTCCATTTCGCCGCCGATGATGTCGATGAGCTCCTTGTTGCCCTCGAACTTCACGTCGCCAATCTTCACCTTGTTCACTTCGTCAATGATGCCTGTGTCGTGCGGGCTGAGCACCTGAGCACCGTCGTCCCAGTATGCCTTGTAGCCGTTGTACTCGCGGGGGTTGTGAGAAGCGGTTACGTTCACACCAGCCTGACAGCCGAGCTGACGAATGGCGAACGAAATCTCAGGTGTAGGACGGAGGCTCTCGAAGAGATAGACCTTGATGCCGTTAGCTGAGAAGATGTCGGCTACGGACTCTGCAAACATACGACCGTTATTACGGCAGTCGTGACCAACGACGACAGAGCATTGCTTACCGGGAAATGCCTTGAGGATGTAGTTGGCGAAACCCTGCGTAGCCATACCCACGATGTACTTGTTCATGCGGTTCGTACCGGCACCCATGATACCGCGGAGTCCACCAGTACCAAATTCCAAGTCGCGATAGAAAGCATCGATAAGGTCAGTCTTGTCGGGGTTGTCCAACATGGCCTGTACTTCTTTGCGTGTCTCCTCGTCAAAGGCCGGAGTGAGCCATTCTTTTGCTCGTGCCTCGCACTGAGCAATGAGCTGAGCGTTATTTTCCATAATAAATTTGATAAGTTTTAGATTTTACCTTTGTAATATTTCTACAAAGATACTAATTATTATGGAAAACCATGTGAGCCTTCCAGTAATTTTTTATTTTTTTAATTATTCAACAGCTTAATTCTTCAACAGCTTGTCAATTTCGTCAAACTGCTTTCCCATGTTCAGGTTCAGGTAGATGTTGTAAAGAGCGGGCGCCCACTTGGCTTTCTGGGCGGGTGCCAGCTTACGGTAACGCTCCATGTAAGGACGGGCCTGCTGGTAGAGTTCAGTTATGGCTTTCCGGTTTGCCCGCACGTTCCGCTCAAGGGGAATAATCTGGTTAAGCAATGCCGTAGCAGCATTAAAATAAGGCTCGGGCAGGCTGTTGTTGATACCTATAAGCTGCTGGCTCACCTCTAAGCTCTCAACGTTACGCCCCATGTTGAGCAGGGCCGTTGACTTGCCGAAGAGGAACAGTTCGCTGTAGGGATTCTCCTCGAGGGCAGCATCAGTCAGTTTGAGGGCAGCCTCGTACTGGTCTGTCCTGCTGTAAAAGTCCATCAGCCGAGGGTAGAAATAAGGGTGCTCGGCGTTAATAGAAAATCCCTCCATCAGGGTATTGTGATAGCCCTCATCGTCGCCCGTCATTCGGTAGGCTTCAGCCACATACTGCAGGGTAAACTCAATTCTCGAAGTATCGTTCTTGGCCAGTTCGGCATAACGGAGTATGTGCTCAGGCTGTCTCTCGCGGAAGCCGGTATAGGTAGCCCAATAAGCGACCTCAGCCATCAGCGTGTCGCGTTCATCGTAGTGATAGTCAGTAAACAAGGGCTGGCGGGCACAGTCAAGGTAGGCATTGAAGAAGCTGAAGGCTTCTTCCACAGTATTGTGGGCAAGGAAGAAGCGCCCGCCCAGATAGAGGTTTCGACGAATGGCATCGAGCTCGCGGGAGTGGTCACGCCGATAGTCAGGACGCACCCTACCCTTCTTGTCAGGACGGGCATCGATGGAGTCGAAACGTTCGCAGATGTCAAACATCCGCTTGGTGAGGTTGAAGAGTGAGGCCGTGTCGTACTGCTGACGCAGGTATAGCTTTTCGTTGCCAGCCTCGTACTGTCTGCGTACGGCGGTATAGAGCAGCACATGAATCTTGGGATTGAGCATGTTGGCCGAGTCAGCCGCCAGAAGATCGGCCATCAGCTTCTCTGCCTTGTCCAGGTTCTTGCCGCTCTTGATATAAGACCGTGCTTGAGCGATCTCTTTCTTTTGAGCCCTCAAGCACGGTGTGTTGAATAATAAGAGAAGCGTAACTAATAAAGTTAAGTTTCGCATTCGTTACTATTAAAGATTTTCTATTTCCTTGTATTTCTCCTCTTCGCCGAGGTTGTAATAGATGTTACGGAGCAATGCAGCCCAGCGTACAGTCTGCTGATCGGGGTCGAGCTGGCGGGCCTTCTCGAAGTCAACCTTGGCATCGCTCAGCATCTCCTTCAGCTTGGCATCGTCAGCAGGCGACATAGCACCCGTGTTCTTATTAGCGTGAGTGTCCTGGAACTCGCCGGCCATCGTCATCTTGCAGACGGCACGGTTGAAGACAATCTGCAGGAAGCTGGGGTGTGACTCGGGCACAGTGCTAAAGGCCTCGATAGCCTCAGGGAACTTCTTGTCGTTCATGGCAATCATGCCTTTATAGACACGTGCCAGCACGTCACCAGAGTTAGCAGCCAGACGGCTGTCGCAAAGCTGAGTGAGCTCGGCAGTCATGTTCTGTGACAGCAGGGCGTCGCCGTAAGAACCGAACACCTTCTCGTTGGTGGGGTACTTAACCATCAGTTCCTTCATGTCGTTCAGGTACTTGGCTGAGTCGGCAGCAGTCTTCTGACTGCGGTTCATGGCGTAGAGCTTGAAGTCGAAGGCACCGTCGCGAATCTCGGCGCTGGTGTCGTTCAGAGCCTCGTCAAGAACAGCCGTAGCAGCAGCATAGTCCTCGTTCAGAATGGCACAACGTCCGGCATAGTAAGAAGCCAGACCCAGGTTAGCGTCGTTCTTTACGATGTCAGAACCGGCAAAGAGCGAGCTCTTGGCACTGTTCAGGTACATGCTGAAGAAGTCGTAACCCTTCTTGTGGTCCTGCTTGTTGGTATATTCCACACCACCGTTGATGACTGCAATACGAGCCGAGTTCAGACGGTCGAGGTTCTTGTCGTGGAAACGGGGCTTCACCTTACCCTTTGCGTTAGGCAGCTGGTCGTACTTGTCGCACTCCATACCATTTACCAGCGCGTTGTAGGCATTGGTGTACATCACTTCGGCATCATACTCCTGCTGAATCATTCGCTTGGTGTCCTGAGCGTTGAATGCGTCCATAGCCAGTTCTACAAGTTTGTTGTAGGCCTCTGCTTTCTCAGCATTGTCAGCCAGTTGATTGAGATTAGCCTTCAGCAGTTGCTCTGCGTCAGCATAGGTTTTAGCTTTCAAGATGGCCTTCAGGGCATCTGAGTCACCGGCAAAAGCCGTAGCGCTTGCTACGAACATGATTGCCATCATCATTAACTTTTTCATAAGCTTTTAATTGATTGGTTTGACATTATTTCTATTGTTTGACTTATTATCTTGAGAAAAGTTTAATTCTCAGGGGTCTCTGCGGGTTCTATGGGCTCAGTAGGCTCCAAGCTCTCTGTGGCATCAGAAATCTCGGTGATTTCATCCTCGTCATCCTGCGACGTAGCCACCTTGCAGACGCTGGCGATGACATCGTTCTTCTTCGTCAGGTTGATGAGGCGTACACCCTGCGTGGCACGTCCCATCGTACGAACGTCAGCCACCTTCAGGCGAATCAGAATGCCGCTCTTGTTGATAATCATGAGGTCGTTCTCGTCGGTCACCACCTTGATAGCCACCAGTCGGCCGGTCTTCTCAGTAATAGCCAGCGTCTTCACGCCCTTGGTGCCACGGGCTGTCTTGCGGTAGTCCTCAATGTCGGTACGCTTGCCGTAGCCGTTCTCGCTGACCACCATGATGGTCTCGGTCTGCGGGTCGTTCACGCATACCATGCCTACCACCTCGTCGTCGCCTTCATCAAGACGCATGCCGATAACACCCGTAGCCACACGGCCCATAGAGCGAATCTGGTCTTCGTTGAAACGAACGGCACGACCGTTGCGGTTAGCCATGAGTATCTCGTTGTGACCGTTGGTCAGACGTACGCCTACCACCTGGTCGCCCTCGTTGATGTTGATGGCTATCACACCATTGGTACGCGGACGTGAGTAAGCCTCTAAGCAAGTCTTCTTGACAATACCTCTCTTCGTGGCAAAGACTACAAAGTGAGAGTTCAGGAACTCCTCGTCGTTGAAGTTCTTGATGCGCAGCACGGCATTAATAGAGTCGTCCGGCTCAATGTTGAGCAGGTTCTGAATGGCACGTCCCTTCGAGTTCTTGTCGCCCTCAGGAATCTCGTAGCACTTCTGCCAGTAGCAGCGTCCCTTCTGGGTAAAGAAGAGCAACGTGTTG
>ONRS01000077.1 GCA_900320255.1 uncultured Prevotellaceae bacterium | reverse complement strand
GATATTTCCCCAAGACTTAGATGCCTATGGGGATAAGATAGGCGATGCTCATATCTTTGAAATCAAAGGTGAAACAATTGTCACGGGCAATATCATGGGCTTTATCGGTTGTGGCGACACAAAGGTTAGCATCACTTCTCGCTTTGCACAGGACAGAGACGACTACTTCCTGCACTATATGCTCAGAAAGGTATTTGCCATTAATCTGTTTGACTTACAATTCAACTCCGACGAAGAAAGCATCTTTGATTTTCTCATCTACCTGTTCCCGACTTTCCTAAAGCGGGCTATGCAACAAGGTTTATATAGGGAGTATCAGACACGCAAGCATAATGACGCTAACGTAAAGGGACGAATAGACATCTCTCGCCATATCAGGCAGAACATTCCTTTTGCTGGCAATATAGCCTATACCACCCGAGAGTACGCTCAGGACAATCATCTAACGCAGTTGATTCGCCACACTATCGAATACATTTCGCATCACCGTTATTCAGGAAATATTCTCCATAATGACGATGATACGGCAGATGCCATAAAGGCTATTTGCCAAGCAACATCATCTTATAATCGAAACGAACGACAAAAGGTAATCAACGAGAATCTTCGCCCCATCAGTCATCCTTATTATAGTGAGTATCGTCCTCTACAACAGTTATGTTTACAGATACTTCGTCAGGAAGAAATGAAATACGGGCAAGACGATAATGAAATCTATGGCATTCTGTTTGATGGCGCTTGGCTATGGGAGGAATATCTGAACACATTCCTCTCGGGCATAGGTTTTGAACATCCAAGAAACAAAGAAGGACGTGGGCATAAGAGCCTATTCACAGACGGCTCAGGCTGGTGCTACCCAGATTTCCTGAGTCCAGAGATGGTGCTTGATGCGAAATATAAATGGTATGACGATTGGAGCAAGGTGCAGACAAAAGACCTGTATCAAGTCATTTCGTATATGCATGTGTTGGATAGGAAAATGGGTGGCTATATTGTTCCTGTAGATTGGACTTCATCCAGACTACAACCCAAGACGCTCAAAGGCCTGGGAGGTATCATGTCAGTCTATGGTATGGATGTCTCTTTCAAAGCAGAATCATTTGAGGATTATTGTTCTAAAATGATCCTTTCAGAGCAAAAGGTTTTAACTAATTTGGAAACCTATAAAGAATAAGAAGAGGTGACGAGGTACTGTCATATGCAATCTACTGAGAACAACCAGGAGGAATTGGAGCATAACGAAAGTTCCAGGGGACTGGCACCTGTCTCGGTGCTTGACAGTTTAGTATCATGAGTGTTTTGTTTTTTTACAATAATAGCTCCGAAAGATGTAATATTTTTGAGGTTTGGTATATTTATTAAGAAAAAAGTTGTATCTTTGCAGAATAATTGATTTTCAAATGGCAAAGGATTTAACGGCATCACAGATTGAGCGACAGAATGTGCTGAATAATACAGTGGCTCTGCCGAGGATACAAGAGGAACTCAACGTAAAGGCTTTGGAGTTCGAGGGTCGCTATGTGCTGACGAAGCAAATGGTGGCAGATTATTATGGTGTGGACGAAAGGACAATAGAGCGTTTATTGGTATCTAATGAAGAAGAGTTGAAGCATAATGGCTATTTTTTATGTAAGGGTAAGTCGCTGAAAGACTTTAAGTTGCAATTTGCTAGCGACATTAATGTCGCTCACAAAACGGTATCTTTAGGTCTATTCGATTTCCGCTCTTTCCTTAATGTTGGCATGTTGTTGACTGAGAGCGAAAAGGCGAAGTATGTCCGCTCTCGTATCCTCGATATCGTGATTTCCACCATCAACGAAAAGACTGGCGGCGGCACGAAGTATATCAACCGCAGGGATAGGGAGTATCTGCCCGCTGCCATTCAGGAGGATAACTATCGCAAGAACCTGACGGATGCCATTAATAAGTATGTGGATGGGCATAAGACTTACAAGTATGCCCAAATCACGGATATGATTTATAAGGCTGTGTTCCGTGAGAAGGCAAAGGAGTATAAGAAACTGCTCTCGCTGAGTGAGAAGGACAATCTCCGCCGTACGCTCTATGCTGAGGTGTTGAGGGCAATATCTTCTTTTGAGAATGGTGCTGCTTTTGAGATAAAGAAAAAGGCTGAGGAAATGGGGGCGCTGAGTGTTGACGATGTGGATGTGGTGATACAGGAACTGGCCAAGCACCCTATGATGGAACCTATCATCTATGATGCCCGTCAAAAGATGGCTTCGAGAGACTTGGCGTTTCGTGATGTCTATCATGGCAATATCGCCGAATACCTGAAGGCAGTATCTCCAGAGGAGTATGAGAAGTTTATTGGTGATATGTCTGTGGACTTTGATCATCTGCTGGATGAAAACAAGGCCGTACTCGATCGTCTAAAGCAATAGGGAGGAGAAGAAATGATTACTCTATCATATATTGACTACGACGAGGCACTCTCCATCTACTATAAGACAGTGGAGAAGAGTGGTGGAGGTATGGCTGGCGTACGCGATGAAGGTGGCATTAGGGCTACACTGGAGTTTGTGCAGGATGACCTCTACTATCCCGAGATAGCCGACAAAGCTGCCTACCTGATGTATAGTCTTTGCAGAGGGCACTTCTTTGCCGACTGCAACAAGCGAATATCCATCACACTGACGCTGTATTTTCTGGTGAAGAACGGCTATATGTACCTGGCAAAAAACTTCATGGAGGAAATGGAGGCTATCGGCTATCATGTGGCTGCCGGGCATATTGATCGTGACCTCTTGACAGAAGTGATGCTGTGCATTGTCAATGACGAAGATTACAGCGAATCCATCAAACTGGAATTGATTGAGGCAATGAGTAAGGATATTGGATATTCTGAATAATAATCTTTTTTGCAAAAATTTGAATGAATGCGAGGTAAAAAAAACAATAATGACAATGAAACGAATTTTTCTGCTAACTGTTTTTGCCACGCTCACATCGCTGATGAGCCTGGCACAAGAAATGGTGTTGGAGTGCAAATACTCCAGTAATCAGTCGTACAAGACGCTGCTGGTTATCGACGCCACGGGCGGCGAGGCCGTGTCGATGGGTGGCGACAAGAAGTGCCACTACGACCTTGAGGTGGAGAGCATGGGCGACCACATAGTGATACTGGCCCATAACGCCAGCCTTTCGTCGTGGGTGGATGACCTCTACATTCTCAGCCCGGGCGGCAAGTGCTTTGTGGTGTCACCGGCCATGTCTGACGGCAACAACTTCGCCAAGTTAGAGGTGGAGCAGATAGAGGGCGACTCGGCCATTGCCGCCAAGAAGCGTGAGTACGGTCTGACCGGCAGCAACAGCTACAACGGCGGACAGGGAAAATCGTCAAGCCTTTAAGAAGGAGTTCAGAACTTCAAGGACAGCTTCACGCGGATGCCGTGCTTGTTGGCGGTGGGCAGGTCGTTGTAGGAAAGACGGCGCACATACTGCACGTGCAGCAGATTGAAGATGTTGTGAATGCCGAGGGCCACCTCCCAGTAAGGCCGTTTGGGGTCAATGATGTAAGTACCCTCCGGGAACTGCATGAGCAGCGGGCTGCCTGCATTCTCGGCCAGCGTGGGGTTGTTCTGGTCAGTCAGGTCGCCCCACATGCAGCGCACGCCGATAAACTCACGCCACTTCAGCTTCTTGAGCAGGGGCACACGGTTGAAGAGCTTACCGTTGAGGTCCCAGTTGAAGTGTACGGCCAGGAAGCGGTCGGTAAGGAACTCCATGTTGTTAATGGTCTCAAAGGTATTCTTCTGCACGATGTAGGAGAGGTTTGTCTCGGGCATGATGAGCAGGGGAAAAGGCACCCTTTCCCACTGTATGCCGCCCTTGATGAGGAAGTCGGCCTTACCCCATGACGCAAACCAGAAGCGCTTGTAGATACTGGCCTCGGTGTAGTTGTAGCTGTAGTCGCCACCCAGGATGTTCTTGATGCCTATGGCATGGCTCACAGTGAAGATGGGCGCATCGAGGTTCACCTTACGCCGGCGCTGCTTGGTGTTGATGTAAGTAGCACCCGGGCAGTACTCCAGCTCGGCACGCAACTCGGTGGTACGGAACTTGGTGGAGGGTGGAGCGTTGAGCGTGGAGGGTGGAGCGTTGAGCGTGGAGAGGGGTGTAAACCTCAGTGCTCCGGCAGCCTCGTTCTCCTCGGTCTTCAGGCTCACCTTGGTAGTGAAGCCAAAGTCCTCCTCGCGCTCGAAGGTCAGCTGCTGGCGGTTGTAGAACATCATTTTATCCACCTTCGTCCACTTAAAGGCGGTAAAGACATTATCCTTATCGGTACTCAGGAACTTGTCGGTAGGTGCCATCACGTCGTAGGTGGAGGTGAAGGTGAGGTTACGCTTAGGAAATTCACGCGGCAGGTATTCCTTCTCGTTGAACGAGTAGGTCAGCTCCGTCTTGTAGTAGTTCTTCTTGCTGCCCCACCCGCGGGCGTAGTAGCCGGAGAAGAACCAGTGAGGACTGAAGTTGGCTGTGGTCTGCAGGCTGACACGCGTGCGGAAGCCATCGACAAAGTTCTTGGAAACCACGGTGTTGATGGGGCCTATGTCAACCTTCGACGGCTTGCCTGTCTCGACGAAGTTCTCCATGAGCGCCTTCAGGCCTATCATGATGTACTTGAAGCCCTTGATCTGCGTGACATGGTCAACAAAACTGTCCATGGACTCTTCGCTCTTGGTGAGGCTGACGCGCCGATACTGGCTCCAGAAGGCCTCGTCACGCATGGTGGCACCCTCTTCGCGCACTTCACGCTTCTTGCCGCGGAAGAGGTGGTGCGGCAGCTCGTCGAAGGCATAGTCGGTAAGGCGCGTGGTACGTATGACGACGGCCTTCTGCACGAAGTCAACCAGCTCCAGCTCGGCTATCATGTCATCAACGGTAAGCACCCACGTAGAGTCGGGCAGTTGCGTGAACTCCTGCTCTATGCGGAACGACTCTATCCAGTTGACGCTGCTCTTCTCAGGAATGGTGAGCTCACAGCGCTTAACCTGGTAAGAGGAGTCGGCCAGTATGTAGATGTCGCCACGGAAGCCGAAGTCCAGCTGGTTGTTGGGCATATAGTGCAGGTGAATGCACTTGTCACGCTCCACATAGACGGTGTCCTGAATATAGTAGCGGTAGAAGTTGATGGCGGCCTTGCCGATGGGCGACGTCATGGGGTGTTGCAGAATGCGTATCTGGTCGTCGTAGATGTTGACGTCGGCAAAGAAGTCCTTGGCCACCACGCTGACAATGTCGCCCGTCTGGAACAGGTCGCCCACGCCGGCCGTCTTCTGTCCCTTGATGATGGTCCGCTCAGCGTGCGGGTCGCGGCGGTAAATCTGCTGCGTCACCGTCTCATCGACCGAGAGGGGCAGTATGAGTTTGTTGTTATAGGGGCACACCTCCACCTGGTCCTTCATCCACTGGGCTTTGAAGAAATGGTTATTCTCAATGGTTGAGGGTTTCAAGTCGTTCAGCGCCAGCGTAATCTTCTGGTACTTGTCATACTGGTAGAAGTCGCGACGGCTCAGGTCAGTCAGTTTCTTGTGGGCTATGACCTTCTTCATCAGTTCGACGGCGGGGTTGTTCTTCCTGCTGTACTTACCACGTTTCGTCGAGACCACGACATCCTCAATCTGCTGTGCGTCAGACTTCATTCTGATAATCATCGGGCTGCGGGTCATCGTGGTCACGTTGACCGTCTGCGGCTCGTAACCCAAAGCGCTGAAGGTAAGTTTCCAGCCATTGTGGCGCTGTATGCGGAAATGGCCGTCAATATCTGATGCCACCCCCACATGGTGACCATAATAAATCACGCTGGCCATAGGGATGCTGTCGCCAGTTTGGTCGTCAACCACCTGACCGGTCAGGAAACTCTGTGCGGAAGCTGTTGCTCCTCCAAATGACAAATAAAGGCCAAAGGATAAGACTACCAGTAGCCATATCCGCTTATCAGTCTTCCTCACAAAATTGTTCATTATCAATTAGCCCTTATCAATCAAGCCTCGCGTCTTAGTCCATTTCCTCGTCGGCCTCGTAGCCGCCCATCTCACGCAGTGCGTTCTTCAACATGGTGTGCTGCTGGTAGAGGTTGTTGACGGCCTCCTCGCCTACGGTGTAGTCGTGCATGGGGCTCTTCAGGAAGAAACTGAGGAACCGCTGTATGCCGTAACGGCCGGCACGGGCTGCCAAGTCGCTGAGCAGACACAGGTCGAGGCACAGCGGGGCTGCCAGGATGGAGTCGCGGCAGAGGAAGTTGATTTTTATCTGCATGGGGTAGTTCATCCAGCCGAAGATGTCAATATTGTCCCAGCCCTCCTTGTTGTCATTGCGGGGCGGGTAGTAGTTGATGCGCACCTTGTGACAATAGTCCTGGTAAAGGTCTGGCTGGTCACTGGCTTTCAGAATAGTCTCCAACGTAGAGAGCTTGGAGACTTCCTTCGTGCGGAAGTTCTGGGGCTCGTCGAGCACCAGTCCGTCACGGTTGCCAAGAATGTTAGTGGAGAACCAGCCGCTCAGTCCCAGATGGCGAACACCGATGATGGGTGCAAAGCCCGACTTGACGAGCGTCTGACCGGTCTTGAAGTCCTTGCCGGCAATAGGCATGCGCACCTTCTCGGCCAATTGCCACATGGCGGGAATATCTACCGTGGTGTTAGGGGCACCCATAATGAAGGGGCAACCCTCTGACAGCGCAGCGTAGGCATAGCACATGGAAGGGGCTACATGCTCACGGTCGTCGGCACGCATGGCGGCTTCAAGGTCGTTCAAGCGGTAGTGTACCTGTTCGTTCACGGGAACATAAATCTCGGTAGAGGCAGCCCACAGCACCACGATGCGGTCACAACGCTTTTCCTGCTTGAAACGGCGTATGTCCTCACGCAGCAACTCCACCATCTGCCAACGGGTTGGCTGTCCTTTACCATTCGAAGAATCGGGACTGGCCTTCACGTTGTCACCGTCCAGCCGCTTGGCATAGTTACGGTCGAAGGCGGCCTTCATGGGGACTATCTGTTCCAGCTCTCCCTTAACGGGCAGTATGTCGCGTTCGTCAAGTACTGCGGCATACATTGCTGCCTGAAAAGCATTCTGGGGATAGACATCCCATGTGCCAAAGACTATGTCGTCAAGATTTGCCAGGGGAACCATGTCGCGCACTGCCTTGTATTGTTTGTCATCACCGCGGCCAACACGCACCTTGCCATATTGGGTAAAGGCTCCTATGGGCTTTGCCAAACCTTTACGAGCCATCAGCACACCTGTCATGAAAGTGGTTGCCACGGCTCCGCAGCCCACTATCAGAATGCCTAATCTGCCGTCCGCCGGCTTTACATTTCTTTTTTCCATGCTATTATAATATTTTTTCTATTTGTTTCAAATTGTTGATAACGCAGTCGGGAATCCGCTCGTCACAGGGCTTGTTGCTCCAACCTTCACCTTTCAGCCACACCGTCTTGCAACCGGTTTCACGGGCGGGAAGAATGTCATTCTGGAAGCTGTCGCCCACTACCACCACCTCATACGGCTGCAGCTGCAGGGCCTCAACGCCAAGCACAAAGATGCGTGGGTCGGGTTTCCTGATGCCTACCACGGCTGACTCTACCACGTGGCTGAAGACTCCGTCAAGGGCAAACTCACGCAGAACGGTGGTCATGTTACCATAGAAATTGCTGACCAGCACCAACGGGAAACGCTGTTTCAGCCGCAGCAGCACCTCACGGCTCTCACTGGTGTGGTGCTCCACCCGGACATAAAGGTCAGCCAGAAGGGTGTCTGCAACGGCGTCAACGCAGTTGGCGGTGCCAAGCTGTTTCAGCTGGAGTGCTATCTTCTTGGCCAGCGTGGTGCGGAAGGTATCAGCAGGCAGGATGAGTGCCTCAGCATCGAGCGTACGCTCTGCCTGAACATAGGCATCGCGGAACTGCTGCTCAGTGACAGCCACGCCGGCCCGCTGATAGGCTTGCCACAGCATGCGTCCCCAATGGCAACCGCCCGTGTCGAGCGTGCCGCCATAGTCAAAGATGATGCCTTTTATGTCTGTCTTCCCATTCATTTCTGTTCCATTATCTGAATAAACCTTGCAGCGATGGCCTCAGTTGCCGACTCCCTGCAACGGGAGAAGCTGGGCCAGTCGTTCAGGTCAATCATACAGAAGGTACCGTCCTTCCGAATGACGGCATCGCCGCCAAAAACCTGAACTCCTGCCACTTGGGCAGCACGCCGGGCCTCCCGCTCCAACAGGGCTGCGTCATAGTCATAATGGCACGGCCGACCATTGACCTGCTCGTCGCCAAACTTCGTGTCGCCGTCGTCACCCGGATAGCAGGTACGGAAGAAACCTGTGCCTTCCACCCCGTAGAACTTGACGAGGTCGCCCGATATGTGAGGACTGACGACAACATCAGAAATGCCACGCTGGTGCAAGGCGGCAGTAAGCCGTTCCACCTCCACGCTGTCAGCAGCAAACTGCACGTCGGCAGCCGACTGTGCCGACGCGTCGCCGCGTTTTACCCAAAAGCCGCCGTCACTCCAGTCAGCGGAGGCAAGCGGTACTCCTGCCTTTTGCAGTGAGGCAAGAAGCAGAGAACGATGACAGCAAAGGCGTACACTTGCCGGAGTATTCAGCACCGTCATGCCGCTGCTTTCCAGCACCTCAAGCTGACGGAGCGCCTGGGGCGAGCGTGCCATTGAGATGCAAGCGCCTGAGTTCTCCAAGGCGGCAGGGAGTGACGGGTCGTCCTCGACAAACTCACTGACACTGAAGCCCCGCTGCCTTAACCGGCTGCTGACGGCATTCATTATGGCTGTGTCTTTCCCTTCGCTATTAGGAGAATAACAGGGAGCACGTCGTATGGCAATAACGCTATGCTGCACGTTCCTTTTTGTTTTAGCGCACAAAGTTACACATTATTTTCAACAAAAAAAAATTCTTCACCTTTTTCTGCCGTTTCCGTCTCTGTCTTTCACCTTTTTTATACGTTTAAGACAAAAAGTTACTTACCTACCGGCAATTCTAACCAGAAGTTAGAACCTATGCCTTCCTGCGATTCCACTCCCACCCGGGCACCGATGGTACGGGCCACAGAGCGACAAATGGGAAGGCCAAGACCAGTTCCTGGCACAAATTCGTCGAGTTTGACAAAATGTTCAAAAATGGACTCACACTTGTCTGAAGGAATACCACATCCGGTGTCACGAACCCATATACGCAGCATGTCACCTGGCATGCTGTCGTAACCCATGATGACGGAACCTTTCTCGGTAAACTTCACGGCATTCAACAGGTACTGCTCCAGAATCTCGGAAACACGCCCACGGTCAGAATGTATAATCATTCGACCACCCTCGTTGTTATTAATGAACTGCAAGTTGGGATTAGTGTTCTGCTGCCGGAAATGCCCTATCTTGTCATCGATGAGCATATTCACATCAAAATCTTCATTATGAGAAGGTTGCGCACCGGCCTCCATCTTCGAGATATTGACAATGTCATTAATCATGCGGAGCAGCTTCTGGTTGTTTTCCTGAATAAGGGCGACAAGGTGTGCACGCTCCTCCTTGTCCTCTACCATGGGGAGCACGTCACTGAAGCCCACTATGGCATTGAGCGGCGTACGTATCTCATGGCTCATGTTCGCCAGGAAAGCCGACTTCAGACGGTCGCTCTCCTCGGCCTTGTTACGGGCATCGGTCAGTTGCTGCTGAATGAGCTTCTGCTCGTCAATGCGGCGTGAGGTGCCTATCAGTTCCAGCGGGGTGCCGTCAGGAGCACGCCGTCCCACCATGCAATAGCTTTCCCCCCAGTAGAGCTGGTCAGAATACAGGGCTCTCATGCGGTATTCAATATGGACATCTTCCACCTTTCCCTCAATAAGATCACGGAAAGCCTGCTTGCCGCGCTCTGCATCCTCGGGCAGCAGATGGTTAAACACGTCTGAAACTTTGGTATCGGGGGCTGCAGAGTAATTGTCGAACTCACGGAAATCACTGTCAAAAGCCACGGTAAACGAAGGCACATCAACTTTCCAGGTAGCCAGTTTCATCGCCTTGAGCACCAGTTCAAACTCAACATTCCGTTTGTTCAGTCCTTCCAGCATTTTCAGCTCACGCTTCAGTTTCTTCTGTTCTCGGCGTTGCCAAAACAGAAAAGCTGCAGCAAGGACTACCGACAATGCTCCAACTATCCAAAGCAAAATGTCAGTCCGCACAAAAAACAGCAATAGATAAAATGAAATCTGCATAGGCTTATAGGCACATATTCTGCCGCAAAATTACAACAAAAATTTGAATACTACCACTTTTGAACGGAAAAATGAAAGAAAATTTGCATTTTAACTCAGTTATTTGTACCTTTGCAGCATATTTTTACAATAATGGAACAGACTTTCGAACTAATTGCCAAAACCTTTATGGGTCTTGAACCGGTCTTGGCAAAAGAATTGACCCAACTGGGGGCTAACGACGTACAGATTGGCCGGCGCATGGTGTCGTTCACCGGCGACAAGGCAATGATGTACCGTGCAAATCTACAGCTTCACACTGCCATACGTATCTTAAAACCTATCAAGCACTTTAAGGCTCGCAGTGCTGATGACGTCTATGAAGAGGTAAAAAAGATTGACTGGAGCAACTATATCGGGGAAGACAAGACGTTCGCCGTTGACAGCGTTGTCTTCAGCGATGAATTCCGACATTCCAAATTCGTCAGTTATAAAGTGAAGGACGCTATCGTCGATCAGTTCCGGGAACGTACCGGAAAACGCCCGAACATCTCGGTGGCAAACCCTGACATACGGCTGAACATGCACATTGCAGAGGACAAATGCACACTCTCACTGGATTCCAGCGGAGAGAGCCTGCACCGTAGGGGATACCGTCAGGAATCAGTGGAGGCACCGCTCAACGAGGTGCTCGCTGCCGGCATGATTCTGATGACTGGCTGGAAGGGAGACACTGACTTCTACGACCCCATGTGCGGTAGTGGTACGCTGCTCATCGAGGCGGCACTCATTGCCCGCAACATGGCTCCCGGGCTCTTCAGAAAAGAATTTGCTTTCGAAAAATGGCCTGACTTCGACGCTGAACTCTTCGACGACATCTACAACGACGACTCGGAAGAACGGGAGTTCACCCACCACATCTACGGATACGACGTAGATGTCAAGGCCGTTAACACTGCCCGCCTCAACGTGAAGGCAGCTGGTCTGACCAAGGACATCACCGTGGAAGAGGCTGATTTCAAAGACTTCCAGCAGCCTAAGAACAAAGCCATTATGGTGACCAACCCGCCATACGGCGAGCGTATTTCCACGCCTGACCTGCTGGGAACCTACAAGATGATAGGAGAACGGCTGAAGCACCAGTTCCAAGGCAACGATGCATGGGTGCTCAGCTACCGCGAGGAATGTTTTGACCAGATTGGTCTGAAACCCAGCATAAAGATTCCTCTCTACAACGGCTCCTTGGAGTGTGAGTTCCGCAAATACCAGATGTTCGACGGAAAGCTCCGCGACTTCCGCTTTGAAGGCGGCATGGTGAAAAGCGAGGACGAGAAACGCCAGATGGCCGAAAAGCACCGGTTCAAGAAAGAACGCGAGTTCAAGAAACGCATCAGCGAACAGGAGGAAAACGAAGAAGCTGACATTCGCAACTTTAAGTTCCACTCATTAGAGCGGAAGCAGGAAGAACGGACAGAGAAGCGCAGCAGGCGGGGCGAGGAAAGACAAGGTCGCAACGACAAGCGGAAAAATTACGACAAGCCAGCACGCGGCCGAAACACTGGACGCGACTTTGGCAAAAAGAACAGGAGATTTAAAGATGACGAGAACTGACCTGAAGAAATGGTTGTTCCTGACAGCCATTCTTTTTATTAGCATACCAATGACAGCCCAGAACAAGCTTTTCACCCTCGAAGACCTGAATTGGGGAGGTAACAACTTCTATAACCTACAGCCCAAGAACCTATGGTTTACCTGGTGGGGTGACGAGCTGATGTATCTGGATGCCGAGGAAGGCGGAAAGCTGCATGCCGACGGTACTCACGAGGCGGTTTTTCAGCTCAGCGACATTGGTGACGACTGGCATAGTGCCTACTCTGCACAGTACCCCTACCCCGACCAGACACTGGTGCTGCTGAGCAACAGCCGGCAGCGCGTGCTATACGACTTCGGAAAGAAAAGCGTGGAGTGGCGCCAGACCACTGCTGGCGAGAACAATAGCGACTGGAATGCCCAGTCGCGCGCCGTGGCCTACGTCAAGGACAACCAGCTTTTTGTTCGCACTGCTGACGATGCTGAGCACCAGCTGACTACAGACGGCAGCAGGGAAATAGTCTATGGACAAAGCGTGCACCGTAATGAGTTCGGCATAGAGAAGGGCACCTTCTGGAGCCCCAACGGCAAGAAACTGGCATTCTATCGCATGGACCAGAGCATGGTGACTGACTACCCACAGGTTGACATCTTCCACCGCACGGCAGAATATGTGCCCGACAAATACCCGATGGCCGGCGAGACCAGCCACAAAGTAACTGTTGGGGTTTATGACCTGGAGACGGGCAAGACCACTTACCTGCAGGCTGGCGACCCGACGGACCGCTACTTCACCAATATTGCGTGGAGCCCCGACTCTAAGACCATCTACATGTTTGAACTGAACCGCGACCAGAACGACTGCCGCCTGGTCAGCTATGCTGCCACAGGCGAACGGCTGAGCGAGCTCTACCGTGAGACGGACGACTGTTATGTGGAGCCCATGCATCCTATCATGTTCCTGCCATGGGATGACGACAAGTTTATCTTGCAAAGCCAGCGCGACGGATATAACCATCTTTATATATATAATAAGGAGGGAAAAATGATTCGCCAGCTGACCAGCGGGGCGTTTGTCGTCATGGACGTGCTGGGCTTTAACACGAAGGAAAAGGCGGTCATCATCAAAGCCAACGCAGACCATCCGCTTTGCCACAACCACTATGCCGTCAGCACAAAGAATGGCAAGATGACACGTCTGGACAACGGCAAGGGTGTACACAACGCCATGCTTTCAACGAGCGGCACGATGCTGGCCGACAAATACTCGGCACCTGACGTGCCACGCCGCATTGACCTCATTGACATGCAACGCTCCACCCTCCACGCTCAACACTCAACCATCCTGAATGCCAACGACCCGTGTAAGGAACAGGGTTACCAGCTTCCCACGTACGAAAGCGGAACGCTGAAGGCAGCCGACGGAGTGACTGACCTCTATTGGCGCATGGTGAAACCTGCTGACTTCGACGCAACGAAGAAATACCCCACCGTTGTCTATGTCTATGGAGGCCCCCATGCAAACAATGTGGAGGCAAGCTACCGCTGGGGAAGCCGTTCGTGGGAGACCTATATGGCGCAGAAGGGCTATGTGCTCTTTATCCTTGACAACCGCGGCTCACAGTATCGGGGAAAAGCTTTCGAGCAGGTTACCTTCCGACAACTCGGGCAAGTGGAGATGCAGGACCAGATGGAGGGCATTAAGTACCTCAAGTCGCTGCCCTTCGTCGATGCTGACCGTATTGGCGTCCACGGCTGGTCGTTTGGCGGTTTCATGACCATCAGCCTTATGGTCAACTACCCTGACGTATTCAAGGTTGGCGTGGCAGGAGGCCCTGTCATTGACTGGCAGTGGTACGAGGTGATGTACGGCGAGCGTTACATGGACACCCCGCAGACGAACCCCGAGGGTTACAAGAAGACATCACTCCTGAAACAGGCCAAGAACCTGAAGGGCAAGCTGCAAATCATTACAGGCTATAACGACGACACCGTGGTGCCTCAGCATTGTCTCTCATTCCTTGCCGCCTGCATCGAGGCTGGCACACAGCCTGACTTCTTCGTCTATCCTGGTGAGCCCCACAACATGCGTGGCCATCAGAGCGTGCACCTGCATGAACGTATTACCCAGTATTTTGAAGACTATCTGAAATGAAGAAAGAACAAATCCTTGTACGTATTACCGGACAAGACCGCCCCGGACTGACCGCCAGTGTCATGAGTATTCTGGCCCATTACGATGCACAGATACTTGACATCGGACAGGCCGACATCCACTCCACCCTGTCGCTGGGTATTCTCATTCGCATGGACGAAATGAAGAGCGGACTGGCCATGAAGGAGCTGCTCTTCAAGGCCACAGAACTGGGGGTGAACATCGGGTTCTCACCCATCGGAGACGACGAGTATGAAGACTGGGTAGGCCATCAGGGCAAGAACCGATACATTCTCATGGTCATGGGACGCCAGCTGGAAGCCCGTCAGATTGAGGCTGCCACACGCATCATTGCCAATCAGGGACTGAACATTGACTCCATCCTCCGACTGACAGGACGCAAGAGCATTAAAAATCCGACCAAACATGTCCGAGCCTGCATTGAGTTCTCACTGCGTGGTGAACCTACAGACCGCCACCTCATGCAGTCGGAACTGATGAAGCTCTCACAAAAGATGGAGATCGACTTCTCTTTCCAGCGTGATGACATGTTCCGCCGTATGCGCCGACTCATCTGCTTCGATATGGACTCCACACTCATACAGACAGAGTGCATTGACGAACTGGCCGAGCGCAATGGCGTCGGCGCAGAGGTTCGCGCCATCACCGAGAGTGCGATGCGTGGCGAAATAGACTTCAAGGAGAGTTTTACACGCCGTGTTGCCCTGCTCAAGGGGCTCGACGTAAGCGTCATGCAGGACATTGCGGAACATCTGCCTATCACCGAGGGCGTTGACCGCCTGATGTCGATTTTGAAGACTTGTGGCTATAAGATTGCCATCCTCTCCGGTGGATTCACCTACTTCGGGGAATACCTGCAACGCCGCTACGGCATCGACTATGTCTATGCCAACGAGTTGGAGATAGGTGAAGACGGAAAACTGACGGGTCGCTATGTGGGCGAAGTGGTTGACGGTCATCGTAAAGCGGAACTGCTGAAGCTCATCGCACAGGTAGAGAAAGTCAACCTGGCGCAGACCATTGCCGTGGGCGACGGTGCCAACGACCTGCCAATGATTAGTGCCGCAGGCTTAGGCATTGCCTTCCACGCCAAGCCCCGTGTGGTAGCAAATGCTGAGCAGAGCATCAACACCATTGGGCTTGACGGTGTGCTCTATTTCCTTGGCTTCAAGGACTCTTATCTCGGAGAGCAGGGAAAATTATAAACTGACAAAACGATACACCAACATAACAAAAAGACAATGAAGATATTACTGTTAGGAAGCGGCGGTCGCGAGCATGCGCTTGCGTGGAAGATTGCTCAGAGCAGCAAGTGTGAGAAACTCTATATTGCGCCAGGCAACGGAGGCACTGGCAATGTGGGCGAGAATGTGCCGATAAAAGCTGATGACTTTGAAGCCATCAAGCAGTTCTGCGTCGAGAAGCAGATTAGCATGGTCGTAGTAGGCCCGGAAGACCCCTTGGTAAAAGGTATTTACGACGACCTGAAGGCCGATGCGCGCACAAAGCTTATTCCCGTTATTGGTCCGTCGAAGGCTGGTGCCGTGCTCGAAGGCTCAAAGGACTTCGCCAAAGGCTTCATGCAGCGCCACCATATTCCGACAGCCCGTTACGAGACCTTTGACGGGGAACACCTTCAGGAAGGACTCGCTTTCCTGGAAACCCTGCAGCCTCCCTATGTGCTGAAGGCTGACGGTCTGTGTGCCGGCAAGGGCGTACTGATTCTCCCTACTCTGGAAGATGCCAAGAAGGAGCTGAAGGAAATGCTGGGCGGTATGTTTGGCAACGCATCCAGCCGTGTGGTCATTGAGGAGTTCCTCAGCGGTATTGAGTGCTCGGTCTTTGTACTAACCGACGGTAAGCACTACCAGATTTTGCCGGAGGCCAAAGACTATAAGCGTATTGGAGAGGGTGACACGGGTCTGAACACTGGTGGTATGGGTAGCGTGAGCCCTGTTCCTTTCGCTACAAAAGAATGGATGCAGAAAGTGGAAGACCGCATTATACGCCCCACAGTCGAGGGACTGGCCGCAGAAGGCATTGATTACAAGGGCTTTATATTCTTTGGTCTTATCAATGTGACGGGCGACCCCATGGTCATTGAATACAACTGCCGCATGGGCGACCCCGAGACAGAAACCGTTATGCTGCGGCTGAAATCAGACATCGTTGACTTGTTCGAAGGCGTGGCCAACGGCAATTTGAACGAGAAAGAAGTGGAGTTCGACAATCGTGCAGCTGTTTGTGTCATGCTGGTTTCAGGCGGCTACCCCGAAGCTTATAAGAAAGGCTACGAAATTACGGGTATTGACCAAGTAGAGGGCAGCATCGTCTTCCATGCCGGAACAGCGCTCTCTAAATCTCAAGTCGTCACCAACGGCGGACGTGTCATTGCTGTTTCCTCATACGGCAAGGACAAAGCTGAAGCATTGGCAAAGTCGTTCACCGAAGCCCAGAAGATTCAGTTTAAGGACAAGTACTTCAGAAGAGACATCGGAGCAGACCTGTAAATGCTAAAACGGACACAGAACAAGGTAGCAGAAAGCCGCATCGCCCTGCCTGTCATAGCCACTTACGGCGTACTCATCTGGCTGGCAGCGGGACTCGTCACGCAAATGTGGTGGGTACAGTTCCTGTGCATCACTGCAGCGGCATATCTCATGGTTGAGCTAAACAACCAGAATGCACTCATTCGCATTTACTCGCGAATGGTATCCTGCTCCTTCCTGGTACTGACGTGTACAACTGTTTTTCTGTTCCCCTCGTGGCAGGCCTGTGTCGGAACATTATTCTTTGCTGCATTCCTGTTACTGCTGTTCCGCAACTATCAGGACAAGCAGTCACCCGGCAGTACGTTCTATGCATTTTGTCTGTTCGGACTCGCCTCACTGATTTTTCGGCACGTGCTCTACTTCCTGCCCATTTGCTGGATTCTTATGGGTTCCCGCCTGCAAATGCTTTCATGGCGCACTTTGTGTGGCTCGTTTTTGGGTGTTTTGACACCTTACTGGCTGTTGCTTCCCTACGTTTTCTGGACCAATAGCATGGATCGTTTCTACACCCACTTCGAACAACTGGCACAGTTTGAGACACCTTTCGACTTCGAGTCATGGACTGTCAGCCACTGGCTCTGCTATGTTTTGTTCATCGTACTGGGATTTATTGGCATGGTGCATTATACCCGACAGCGTTATCAGGACAAGATTCGTACACGTATGCTTTTCGACTGTTTCAATGTGTTCCTCTGGACATCGGCCGTCTGGTTGGCCGTCCAGCCGCAACACGTCGAATTGCTGTTACCTATCATGACCATTAGCGTCAGTCCCCTCGTGGCGCATTTCATTGCCCTTACCCACACGCGCTGGACCAACATTGCCTTCTACGTCATTCTTGCTGTAACATTCACCGTAACCGCCATCAACCTATGGATGAGTTTATCGCAACTTTGACCGACTGGGGCTATGCCGGACTCTTCGTCGGGGCCATCTTAGCCGGAAGCGTGCTCCCGTTTAACAGCGAGACGGTCATGGCTGCGCTCTATGTGGCAGGTCTGGATCCCTGGGCACTCATTTTCTGGGGCACGTTAGGCAATTTCATCGGCAGCATCATCAACTACTTCATCGGACGCATGGGCAAGATGGAGTGGATTGAGCGTTACCTGAAGGTGAAACGTGAAAAGCTCGACCGCGCACGCCGGTGGGTTGCCCGCTGGGGAGCATGGATGGGTCTGCTGGCTTGGATTCCGCTGCTCGGCTCAGCCATCACGGTGGCTTTGGGACTGATGCGTTCAAACATCCCCCTGACTTTCACGGCCATCTTGGTCGGAAAGCTGGTTCGTTACGTCCTCGTCATCTATGGTACCAGCCTTTTTATGTAAATAATTCATAATTCATCATTCATAATTCATAATTATTTCTTAACTTTGCACTCATTATTTATAAATAATAGAAAAACGAATGAAACAATTTAGACTGGTGGATAACGCACTGGGCTGGCTGGCATTTCTGATAGCCGCCTTCTGCTACATCTCCACTATCGAACCCTCAGCTTCTTTCTGGGACTGCCCGGAATTTATTTCTACTGGTTATAAACTCGAAGTCGGACACCCACCCGGAGCACCCTTCTTCATGCTTACTGCCAACCTGTTCTCGCAGTTGGTCAGTGATCCCAGTCAGGTAGCACGTATGGTCAATACCATGAGCGCATTGCTTTCGGCTGTTACCATTTTGTTCCTTTTCTGGACCATCACTCACCTTGTGCGACGGTTGCTCATCGATAACTGGGACGAGCTGACAACAGCCAAGACCATTGCCATTGAGGCTTCAGGCATGGTGGGTGCACTCATCTATGCCTTCAGTGACACATTCTGGTTCTCGGCGGTTGAAGGTGAGGTTTACGCCTATTCGTCAGCGTTCACCGCTGTCGTGTTCTGGCTCATTCTGAAGTGGGAAGACCATGCTGACGAGCCGCATGCCGACCGTTGGCTCATACTCATTTTCTACATGACCGGTCTCTCCATCGGTGTCCACCTGCTGAACCTGCTTTGTCTGCCAGCCATTGTGCTTGTGTGGTACTACCGTCGCTATCAGCACCAGGATGCATCAAAGGACCTGCGCGGCTCACTCATTGCCCTTGGTGTTTCGGTTCTTATTCTCGCCGCCGTGCTCTATGGTGTCGTTCCCGGAATCGTACGTGTAGGCGGATGGTTCGAACTTTTCTTCGTCAACACCCTTGGCTGTCCGTTCGACACAGGTGAGATTATCTATATGCTGGTGCTTATCGGCGTTACCATCTGGGCTATCTATGAAACCTATACCGACCGCAGTTCCCTGCGTCAGAACCTGGCCTTTACACTGTCTGTCGGACTGCTGGGTATTCCGTTTACTGGCTGGAGCCTGCTCTCGGTATTGTTTGGCTTTGTTGTGCTGGCAGCACTGTTCTTTGGCCTGCAGTGGAAGAAATCCGGCAAGCCGTTTGTTTCTGCCCGCATCAAGAACACGTCACTGCTGTGCCTGCTGATGCTGATGATTGGTTATTCATCGTATGCTGTCATCGTCATTCGTTCGTCTGCCAACCCGCCCATGGACCAGAACTCTCCCGAGGACTTTTTCACTCTGGGTGAATACATGGGTCGTGAACAGTATGGTCAGTACCCCTTATTCTACGGTCAGGCCTACACCTCACAGGTTGAACTCCGTACTGAAGGCAACTATTGCAAACCCGTTGTGAAGGGGGGTGACCCTGTCTATCAGCGTAAGGAGAAAGCTTCTGCTGACGAGAAAGACGAATACTTCGTTGTTAGCACGAAGGACCGTTACCAATATGCACAGAACATGCTGTTCCCACGTATGTGGGATGCAGGTCATGCTCAGTCCTACGAGCAGTGGATGAACGGTGTTGACGGCAGCGAGGTTCCCTACGACCGCTGCGGAGAACAGATGACGGTGAAGATGCCGTCACAAATTGACAACATCTGGTTCTTCATTACCTACCAGTGCAACTTCATGTATTGGCGCTACTTCATGTGGAACTTCGCCGGCCGCCAGAACGACATTCAAGGAAACGGCGAACCGGAACACGGCAACTGGATTACTGGTATCTCGGCATTCGACGACATGCGTCTGGGTAACCAAGACAACCTGCCTGACGACCTGAAGAACAATAAGGGACATAACGTCTTCTACTGCCTGCCGCTCATTCTCGGACTGCTGGGACTCTTCTGGCAGTCGCTCATGAAACAGCAGAAGGGCATCCGTCAGTTCTGGGTGGTCTTCTTCCTGTTCTTCATGACCGGCCTGGCCATCGTCATCTACCTGAACCAGACACCCAACCAGCCCCGTGAACGTGACTATGCCTACGCCGGCTCGTTCTATGCCTACGCCATCTGGTGTGGCATGGGTGTGGCAGCACTCTACGAATTAGCCCGTCGCTACCTGAAGAAAGTCAACCCCGTCGCCATCGCAGCGATAGTTTCTGTAGCAGCGATAGCTGTTCCCATCCAGATGGTTAGCCAGACATGGGACGACCACGACCGCTCAGGCCGTTACACCTGTAGCGACTTCGGTCAGAACTACCTCATGTCCTTGCAGGAAGAAGGCAACCCCATTGTCTTCACGAATGGTGATAACGACACCTTCCCACTTTGGTACAACCAGGATGTGGAGGGAGTGCGCACGGATGCCCGTGTTTGTAACCTGAGCTACCTGCAGACCGACTGGTATATCGACCAGATGGTGCGTCCGGCTTACGATTCTCCGAGCGTGCCCATCACCTGGCCGCGTATTCAGTATGCAGGCCGTGCCAACGACTATGTACAGGTAGTACCCGAAGTAAAGGAGAGCCTCAGGGCACTCTACAAGGAATATCCTAACGAGGCTCGCGAAGTGTTCGGCGATGACCCGTTCGAGCTGAAGAACATCCTGAAGTTCTGGGTGCGCAACGACATCAATGATCATCAGCGCGAAATCATGGAGTTTGTCATGGGCGAGGGCAATCCCATACACGTCATCCCCACCGACACCATTTACATGACCATCGACAAGCAAGCCGTGCGCAAGAGCGGCATGCTGTTGCAGGGCGACTCCATTCCTGAGCGTATGGCTATTTCACTAAGTGGCCGCAACACGCTCTACAAGAACGACCTGATGATGCTCGAAATGATTGCACAATGCAACTGGGAGCGTCCTATCTATGTGGCCATGACAGTAGGTGCAGAAAACTACATGAACCTGGGCGACAACTTCGTGCAGGAAGGTCTTGTTAACCGCATTACGCCCTTTGCCACTAACGTGGAGGGCACCGAGAACTTCGACATTGACAAGACTTACGACGTAGTGATGAACAAGTTCAAGTTTGGCGGACTCGACAAACCGGGCCTCTATCTTGACGAAACCGTCATGCGCATGTGCTACACCCACCGTCGCATCTTTGCACAGCTCATTACCAAGTTGGTTGAGAAAGGACGACTCGAAGAAGCAAAGAAGGCACTGGCCTACAGCGAGAAGATGATTCCAAACTTTAATGTTCCCGACTGTTATGACTCTGGCACGCTCGAAATCACCAAGGGCTATGCCGCCGTTGGTGACAAGAAAATGGTTGGTGAGCATTTGAGGAACCTCTGGAAACGCTCTTCGCAGTACATCACTTACTACTACAACCAGCCAGACGTTTGGTTCCTGTCGTCTCATCGCGAGCTGATGCTCAACTTCTACGTGCTCCAGAACTGTGCCGAGATAGCATCGAAGTCTGATCCTTCGCTCATCAAGAGCCTCAAGATGGTGGAGTTTGTACAGCCTATATGGAATCGTTCCGTCAGTCTGCTGAAAAATAACATGAACAGCGGACGCGTCGTATCTGCCGACGACGAGAACTTCATGCACTTCTATGTGCTCCAACAGCTCAACATGGTTATTGAACAAGCTGCTCCAGCACAATCAGACAAGTACATGAACGAACTCATCGAGCTCATGACCCGCTATAAGGAATTAGGTGGAAGCCTGGATTAATGTGGAGAGTTGAGAGTTGAGACCGAAAAGCAAATCGTAAATAGAAAAAGGTGTTAATAGAACAACCGTCAAAGTGGCTGCGCTGGATTTTTCCGAAAGCAGTGTGGAGAATGGATCCGTCGGTGAAGGCCGTCTATCTGACCTTCGACGACGGTCCCATTCCCGAGGCCACACCGTTTATTCTCGACACCCTCAGGCAGTTTGACATTAAAGCCACTTTCTTCATGGTGGGCGATAATGTCAATAAATACCCTGAGCTCTATGAGCGCATCAAGGCCGAAGGTCACCAGGTAGGCAACCACACCTATAACCACCTGGGAGCCTTCAAGCACTGGACGGTAACCTACATCATCAACACCTTCAAGGCCAACGAGCTTATACACGCCCACCTCTTCCGTCCCCCTCACGGAGTGATGCGCTGGAGTGAGTACTACTGGCTCAGGAAACACTTCAAAATTGTGATGTGGGACCTGGTGACACGCGACTACTCCAAGTGGATTACGGCAGACGACGTCATCAATAACGTGAAAAGCTATGCACGCAACGGTAGCATCATCACCTTCCACGACTCCCTGAAGAGCATTGAAAAGCTACAGCGTGCACTACCAGAGTCCATTCGTTGGCTGAAAGATCAGGGGTATGAATTCCGCATTTTTGAATAACACAACAACAAAAACTCCCCACTCCATTAAAAGAGCGGGGAGTCAATAAGACGAAATTTCACTAATTACGTGTACCAAATAGAGGGCATTGAACGTGCGCCTCTGTCTTCTACTTCATTGTAGATGTTGTCCAGTTCGTACGATTCCTGGTCGTACATGAGTTTTGTTGATTTCATAGTTAGTCCTCCCTTTAGGCTTGATTTTACATCACAAAGATACAAAATAATATGACAAGTTGCTCATTCTTTAACGTTTTTTATTACAAATCATTAATAAATACCTACTTTTTAGTATCAAAATTGTATAAAACCAACATTCTCTCAATAAGCATAAAAACAACCAAATCACAATCTTTTTGCAACTTTTTTGGCTAAACGCTTGCAGAATTGAATTTATTTGACTACATTTGAACCCCGAAAGAAACTTAAAACATAATAATATGATTGACGTAAAAGCAACATTAGCCTCAGCAGAGGAGCGCATGGAGATGGCTGCTATGTTTCTGGAAGAGGAACTGAACCGCATCCGTGCAGGCCGCGCCAACGTGGCCATTTTGAGTGGTGTAAGAGTAGAGTCATACGGACAGAAGGTACCCCTGAACCAGGTGGCCAACGTGTCAACGCCCGATGCCCGTACCATTGCCATCAAGCCTTGGGACCGCAAGCAAATCAAGGACATTGAGAAGGCTATCATGGACAGCGATGTAGGTATCACGCCCGAGAACAACGGCGAGATTATCCGCTTAGGCATCCCCCAGCCCACCGAGGAGCGCCGCCGTGACTTGGTGAAGCAGTGCAACAAGATTGCCGAGAAAGCCAAGGTGGAGGTACGCAACGTGCGTGGCGACATCAAGGACAAGTTGAAGAAAGCCATCAAGGACGGTCTCTCCGAGGACAACGAGAAAGACGCTGAACTCGAGCTGCAGAAGCTGCACGACAAGTACATCAAGAAGCTCGACGAGCTCATTGAGGCCAAGAACAAGGAAATAATGACCGTGTAAGAAGTTCTAAAGGAACAAGACCGCCCGTCCCGTTGTTTGGGGGCGGGCGGTGCTCAATTGTTTTAGGGTTGGGCCTCTCTTTATCACAAAAGCATAATTATGTTTAGCATTAAAGACATATCTGAGTATATCGTGCTGCTCATCGCCGCCTTTGCCAAGCATTATTCGATGACAGATGCCGAAGCTTACCGCTACCTAAATCGCTACGGAGCTATCAAGGTGGCCCACGACTTTTACGACGTAATGCACACCCAGCCTATGGATGACATGGTAAAGAGCATAAGCACATATTGCCAGAGGAAAGGAGGCTATCTATGCTGACACTTTATCATGGCTCAACAGTTGACATTGACCACATCGACCTCACCAAATCGCGCCCCAACAAGGACTTCGGCCGAGGCTTTTACCTCTCTGCCGATGCTTGCATCACTGCACTAACACTACACTAACTTGAAGTGGATGTCACTCTCACAGAGAAACGGCACTTCTCTCAGAGAGAAACGGCACTTCTTTACTATGGGTCTGGAGTTTGCACCAAACTACAGCCTTGTTTGCACCAAACTACAGTGTAACGAAGGCTTCACTTCACCCTTGTTTGGCCCAAAGAAGACTGGAGGGAAGTCCAAACAAGGATGAGAAGCGGGCTTAATCAAAGTGGAAACTGGCGCTAACAAGAGTGGCGGGAAGGCCAAATGAGGGTACACCTATAAGTGGAGGGTGGCATCTTCGTTTAGTGTAGTGTTAGTGCAGTGATGCAAGCAACACTACACTAAAATTACATGCTGAATATCAACATGTTGCAACATATTTTTAAGGTTTAGTGTAGTGTGATGTCATTTTTCAATCTTTTTTGAGAGAATAATTGTAACATCAAAGATGCTGCCAGGTTTTCACACGGTGCTGTCTAATTTAAACAAAAAGTCAGAAAAGAATCAGCAAGAAGTTTGCCAGTAACAAAATTATTTCTTACCTTTGTGGCATCATCAATATTCAATGAAAGGTTTAGTAATAAAAAATACAGGAAGCTGCTACACCGTGCTGACGGATGAGGGGCAGCTTGTAGATTGCAAGATAAAGGGAAACTTCCGACTGCGTGGCATTCGCTCGACGAACCCCGTGGCCGTGGGCGACAGGGTGAGCATTACCCCCCCCTCTTCACAGGAAGGGGCCGGGGCTTTCATCACCGAGATTGAGGACCGCCGCAACTACATCATCCGCAAGAGCATCAATCTTTCGAAACAGAGCCACATCATTGCTGCCAATGTTGACCAGGCCATGCTCATAGTGACCGTTAACTACCCGCAGACTTCCACCACATTCATCGACCGCTTCCTGGCTTCGGCCGAAGCCTACCGAGTCCCCGTCATACTCATCTTCAACAAGACCGACCTGCTCAACGACGACGAGCAGCGGCTTCAGCAGATGATGATTACGCTATACGAGAACATAGGTTACCAATGCTTCGCCATTTCGGCCAGTACAGGCGACGGTGTAGAGCAGCTGCGCCCGTTACTGGAAGGCAAGATTACCGTGCTGAGCGGCAACAGCGGCGTGGGCAAGTCAACGCTCATTAACCGCCTCGTTCCTGGTGTGAACCTGCGTACAGCAGAAATCAGCGATGCCCACAACACGGGTATGCATACCACAACCTTCTCTGAGATGATCAGCCTCCCCCAACCCCCTCAGAAAGAGAGGAGCCTCCCCCAACCCCCTCCCAAGGAGGGGGCTTCAAGTGCTTCTGAGAGCCCCCTCCTTGGGAGGGGGTTGGGGGAGACTTATCTTATCGACACCCCGGGCATTAAGGGTTTTGGAACGTTCGACATGGAACCGGAGGAGCTGAGCGGGTATTTCAAGGAGATATTCCATTTCTCGAAGGACTGCCGTTTCTCAAACTGCACTCATACGCATGAACCGGGCTGTGCCGTCAGAAAAGCGCTCGACGAACATTACATCGCCGAGAGCCGCTACCAGAGCTACCTCTCCATGCTTAACGACAAGGAGGAAGGCAAGTACCGCGAAGCCTACTGATTATCGTGTTCTTCCTTCTCCGTCTTGAAGTTGGTAGAGCCGTCAGCCTCACCGTGCAGTGCCTCCTGAAAGGTTTCCCAATCCTGAAAGCCAGCCAGCAGTGACAGGCGGTCAAGCGTCTTGCGGTTAGGGCGCTTCAGCAGTTCGTGCTCCACAGCCTCTAACAGTTTCCTGAGTGCATGTTGTTTCTTTTCCATCGTCACGTGTTCGAAAAATCTTTGCAAAAGTACGAAATAATTTTTTATTCATCATACTTAATTGTTCACCATTATTCATTTTTAACGGAGCTGACAGCTTTTGGTTCATAATTATTTTGTACCTTTGCCAGCGCAAAAAAATATTCCTACACAATAATGAAAGAATTAGCACTGAAGTACGGATGCAATCCGAATCAGAAACCTTCGCGCATTTTCATGCAGGAAGGCGAGTTACCCATAGAAGTGATTAACGGTCGGCCGGGCTACATCAATTTCCTTGACGCCCTGAACGCGTGGCAGTTGGTGAAGGAGCTGAAAGAGGCGACAGGACTGGCCGCCGCAGCATCGTTCAAGCACGTCTCACCAGCTGGTGCTGCTGTCGGCCTGCCCCTGAGCGAGACGCTGAAGAAAATCTACTTCGTTGACGACATTAAGGGACTTGACGACAGTCCCGTTGCCTGTGCCTATGCCCGGGCCCGTGGTGCTGACCGCATGTCGAGCTATGGTGACTTCGTGGCGCTGAGCGACACTTGCGACGCTACGACGGCTCTGCTGCTGAAGCGTGAGGTGAGCGACGGCGTCATTGCTCCCGACTATACTGCAGAAGCCATCGAGATTCTGAAGGACAAGCGCAAGGGAACATACAACGTCATCAAGATTGACCCGGCATACAAGCCGGAGCCCGTGGAGCGCAAGCAGGTGTTCGGCGTAACGTTCGAACAGGGACGTAACGAAATCAAGTTGGACGACCCCGCATTGTTTGAGAATATTCCCACTGAGAACAAGAACTTCCCCGAGGAGGCCAAACGCGACCTGATTATTGCCCTCATCACGCTGAAATATACGCAGTCGAACTCCGTCTGCTACGTGAAGGACGGACAGGCCATCGGCATCGGTGCCGGACAGCAGAGCCGCATCCACTGCACCCGTCTGGCAGGCAACAAGGCCGACATCTGGTGGCTGCGCCAGCACCCGAAGGTGATGGCCCTGCCCTTTAAGGAGAGCATCCGCCGTGCTGACCGCGACAATACCATCGACGTATATATCTCTGAGGACGAGCACGACGACGTGCTGCGCGACGGTGCCTGGCAGCAGTTCTTCACTGAGCAGCCCGCCGTGCTGACACTGGAAGAGAAGAAGGCATGGATAGCCCAGAACACGAATGTGGCCTTAGGCTCTGACGCGTTCTTCCCCTTCGGCGACAACATTGAGCGTGCCCACAAGAGTGGTGTGCAGTACATCGCCCAGGCCGGCGGCTCGGTACGCGACGACCATGTCATCATGACCTGCGACAAGTACGGCATCGCAATGGCATTCACCGGAGTAAGACTGTTCCACCATTAAAGAGCCCACCCCTACCCCCTCCCTAAAGGAGGGGGTCCCATCACCCAACACCACTCACCCAACACCCAATTTCAACTATGGATAAGAGTACGGATTTCGACAGCATTCTCGAGAACGGCATTAACTTCGGCCGTGGCGGCGGACCCCGCAAGGAGGATGACAAGGTGAAGACGAAGGCCAAGAAGAAGAAATACATCACCGGTGCCCACGGCAGCGGCTCTGCACGGCAGAAGGCCAAATACCGTGAGCAGCGGGCGAGGAGGAAGCACTAAATATTAAACATTAAAATAAAGACAAAGTATTGCTTATGAAACAATTAAAACTCCTTTTCGCATCATGCCTGCTGCTTTGTGCAGGTACTATGTATGCTCAAAAGTACGTGGGCGGCGACATCTCATTACTACCTGACTATGAGAACGCAAACGCCAAGTACAAAGACCAAAACGGAAGCAACATTTCCGGCGACATGATTCAATACTTCAAGCAACAGGGCTGGAACGCCATGCGTGTGCGCCTCTTCGTTGACCCGTCAAAAGCCAGCACGCAGCATCAGAATGAGGGCGTGCGCCAGGACCTGGACTATGTCAAGGCCTTAGGCCGACGCATCAAAGAGGCTGGACTGGCCTTTATGCTTGACTTCCACTACAGCGACACATGGACCGACCCCGGCAAGCACTCGACACCAAGCGCATGGACCAGCACTGACCCGGACGTACTGGCGCAGACTCTGAAAGAGTACACCGTCAACTGTCTGAACGAGCTGAAGGCTGCCGGTGCAGAGCCCGACTTCGTGCAGCCGGGCAACGAGATTACCTACGGCATGCTCTGGCCCACCGGCCACTGCTATCCTAACGGCGGCGACTATAACGGCGGCACATTCGCTAACTTTGCCAAGTACCTGAAGGCAGGCATCGAAGCCATCCGCGCCATCTGTCCTCAGGCCAAGATTGTCATCCAGACGGAGATGAGCAGATCGACAAACGTCACTAACTTCTACAACACGCTGAAGAATTACACCAACGACTACGACGTTATCGGCATTAGCTACTACCCCTATTATCACGGCACACTGGAAACACTGAACAGCGTCATCAATAAGCTGGAAACCGCCTACCCCGGCAAAAAGATTCAGATTGTGGAGACGGGCTACTACCACAAGTGGTATCCAGACGGCGCCACCTACCCCGTGAGCACCTTCCCGACGTGGCCTGCCACTGACGACGGACAGTTACAGTTTACGAAAGACCTCATTGCCACGCTCAACCAGCACGACAGTGTAGATGGACTGTACTGGTGGTTCCCCGAGGCTAACGAATACGGCGTGCCCTATACAAACGCTGTTACGCCCAGCGGCTGGTACAATGCCAGCCTCTTCGACAACGAGACGGGCAAAGCCATGAAGGCTCTCTACGAGCTGCACAACTTTGCCGGAACGACGGGGATTGAGAACGTTAACGTCAACGGGAACGTCAACGGGAACTGGTACACCATCGACGGGCGACTGCTCAACGGCAAGCCCCAGCAACGCGGCATCTACATCAATAACGGACGGAAAGTCATTATCAAATAACAGAAAAGGCGGGACATCCCGCCTTTTTTGTTAGAACATAAACTCCCGTCCCCGGTAGAAGTCGAGCAGCGCCGTCTGGTAAAGGTATTCGTAACGTGCCTGCACCAGGTCACTCTCCGCCTTCATCAGCTTGTTCTTGGCATCGTCGAACTCCGTGATGTTCGCCTTGCCGTTCTCGTACTTCGCCTCCATCAGGGTGAAGGCATCCTGAGCAGCCTTCACGGCCTGTTCGCTCTTGCGCCATTTCTCCTGAGCCGCTATGGCATTGTAGTACACCTGCTGAATCTCTTTGTAGAGCGTCTTCTTCACGTTTTCCAGCTGCAACATCTGTATTTCCTGGTCAACACGTGCCGAACGAATCTTGTTACGCGTTGAGAAACGGTTGAAGATGGGAATCTGCAGGTTCAGTCCAATATACTGCGAGAAGTTGTTCTTCAGCTGTGTGCCGAAGGCTTCTGAAGCAAAATCGGACGAGCTATAGTAATTGGTTCCCAAACCAGCCGAGAAGGACAGCAAGGGGTACAAGCCTGCCTGCGCTATCTTGATGCTCTTCTCTGTACCTTGCAGGCGCAGCTGTTCTGCTGCTACCTCGGGACGAGAGACGAGGGCTTCGGTGTAGATGACATCGGGGCTGACGGCAATGCTGCGGTTAACCAGGCCGTCAAGGTCAGGGCAGACAATGGTGAAGCCTTCCGGCGAAGGCAGTTCGAGGAGTTGGGTCAGCGCGAGGTATGCCAGTTGCAAGTCGTTGTTGGCCTGCGTGGCGGTAAGGCGGCTCTGTGCGAGTGTGGCCTGCTGCTGGGAGAGTTCGGCCGGACTGGCCTTCCCGTTGTCGAGCATCACCTGCAGGCGGTGCACCTGCTGCGAGTCGATGGCAATCTGCCTGTTGGCCACCTCCATAATCTCTTTGTCGTAAAGAATCTGTACATAGGCCTGTGCCACCTGCGTGCGAATGTCGTTCTTGGCTTTTTCCAAGTCCTGCGTCGCTGCTTCGAGGTTCAGTTTGCTCAGCTGTATGGTGTTGGAAATCTGGAAACCCGTAAACAGGGGAATACTGGTGTTCAGCGAGAACGACGTAGAGCTGGTGTTCGTATTCGTATAGGTATTATCCGACGTTAATCCACGGCCGAAGGAGATGTTCTCATTGATGTCGGCACCCAGGTCTGGCAGCCGCGCATTGCGGGCTGTCGAGAGCTGCAGTTCCTGTTTCACCTGCTGGTGGTAGTGCTGCTTGATCTGCAGGTTATGGCTGACGGCGTATTCCGTGCATTCGCGGAGTGTCCACTGCTTCGGCTGAGCCGAAGCCATAAGGCTCACAAGGCTCAGAAGACAGATAAGTAATCTTTTCATGATTTAGTCCTCCTTGGTCTCTGCTATTATTTCGGGGCCACGCACACGGTCGTTAACCGTGATGCCCTTCTTGATTTCAATGTTCACGCCGTCAGAAAGGCCCGTGGTGACGGGCTTGCGCTCATACTGCGGTTTGTCAGTCCCACCAGTAATCACATAGACAAACGTGGAGTCGCCGCTGAACTCGATGGCACTCTCTGGAATGGTGAGCACATTCTCAGCCCGCGCCAGCACAATCTCGGCATTGGCCGAATAGCCTGAACGGATGCCGCCCGAGGCGGGCAGCGAGGTGACGGCAGCCTTTATCTCAAACTGGTTGGCACCGTTGCTCTCGACGGCCTTTGGCGAGATGTACTCTAACGACGCATCGAACGACACGTCCTGCAGCGCACCCACGGTAATCTTCATGGGCATGCCGTCAACCAGCTTCCCCACCTCGGTCTCGTCAATGTTACCGCGGAAGATGAGGTCGTTCATGTTGGCAACCGAGGCAATGGTCGTACCGTCGTTGAACGTGTTAGAGAGAATAACCGAGTTACCCACCTTGACGGGAATGTCGAGTATGACACCGCTGATGGTGGAGCGTATGAGCGTCGAGGAGGCACTGGCATTGGAGCGTGACACGCCGTCGCGCACCACCTCAAGTGCATCGATGGCAGCCTTCAGCTCCTCCTTGGCCTGGTTCAGCTGCTGCCGAACCTTGTCGTACTCGTCGGCCGAGACGAGTTTCTGCTCGTAGAGATTCTTCTCACGTTCGAAGTTCACCTCAGCCTGTTTCAGGTTGATGTCGGCCAGTCGCACACGGCTCTCGGCAGACGAGAGCTGTCCCATGTCGGGTATGACCTTCACCTTGGCGATGACCTCGCCCTGCTGAACGTACTGTCCGGCTTCTTTCAGAATCTCGGTAATGATGCCACTAATCTGTGGCTTCACGTTCACCTCGTTGCGCGGTTCTATCTTACCGGTAATGATAGTTGTGCGCTGCAGCGTGTCGAGCTTGGGCGTAAACTCGCTGTAGAGCACTTCCTTAGGCTGGCTCTTCTGCCAGAGGAACACGAAGGTTCCGATGAAAATCAAGGCCACGATAGCCGCAATAATCAGTTTTGAGTACTTCTTCATAAATATATTGTTTTTACATTTTTATCATTATTTACTCGTCCCTCATGGCATCAACGGGTTTGATGCTCATGGCGCGGGCGGCGGGAGCCAAGCCTGCCAGCACTCCCATCAGGCTGACCGCGAGGGCTGCGAAGATAGCCGTCCAGAACTGCACCTGGAAGTGGGCAGAGACAATGCCGTCCTCCGTGTTCGCCATCTCCAGCATCTGCAGTATCATGACGGCAAAGAGAATACCCGACATGCCCGCCACCAGCGTCAGCACCAGACTCTCGCTGATAATCTGCGAGAGAATCATTCGCGGCGTAGCACCAATGGCCCGGCGGATGCCTATCTCAGTAGTCCGTTCGCGCACCGTCACCATCATGATGTTCGACACGCCGATGGCACCCGCTAAGAGCGTGCCCAGACCGACCAGCCATATAAGGAAGTTAACGCCGCGGAAGAGGGAGTCCAGAAGTTGGAAGAGCACCTCGGTGTTGAACACCATGACACCCTGCTCGTCCGTCGGGTCAACGGTGTGGGCGCGGGCTATGACGCCACGCATCTTGTCGGTGATGGTACTCATGGTAACACCAGGTTTGGCCGTCACGCAGAGTATGTGAATCTGGTCGCCCATGTTGTACGTCTGCTGCATGAGCGTGATGGGAATGGTGACCGCCTCCTCGCTGCTACCGTTCAGATTGATGCCGCCCGTCTTGTAGTCAACACCCACCACGCGGTAGTAAACGGAGTCTAAGCGGACCAGCTTGCCACAGGGGTCGCCACCACCCGGGAAGAGTTCCTTATACACCTTCTTACCCAGTACGCAGACCTTTCGGCGCTGCTGCAGGTCCATGTCGTTCAGGTATCGTCCGTAGTATATCTTCGGCTCCATCACCTTGGCATAGTCAGGTGACACGCCACTCATGTTACACGAACTTTTATGGTCACCAAAGACCGCATTATTGCCCCATCGTGACACCATCGGCGTGACAACGTCCAGTTCCGGCACCTGTTCCTTCATGCGCTGCACGTCCTTATAGACCATCGTCCACTGACGGCCCTTGCGGAATCCCTTGTAGGGTTTGGTGGTAGGCTGAGCCCATACCAGCGCCGAGTTGGTGGCAAAGCCCTCGAAGTTCTGGTTGAGCAGTTCTTTCAGTCCTTGTCCTCCGCCAATCAGGGCGATGAGCATGAACACGCCCCAAAAGACGCCGAACCCCGTCAGGAACGAGCGGCTCTTGTTGCGCGTCAGCGTGTCAATGATTTCGCGGTAGGTGTCAATGTCTATTCTCATATTCTTATGGGGCTTATTAGGTTATTCCGCACGAAGCGCCTCTATGGGCCGTATGCGGCTGGCCTTCAGGGCTGGCACCAGTCCGGCCAGGGTGCCGGCAATGACCATGACCAACGTGGCTTCAATGCAGACGTCGAGCCCCACGGTGGGGTTGACAAACATCGTGGCCTTGAAGAGTCCTGTGTCTATGGTGTCATGGCCTATGGTGGCATCCATGTATTCGTTGGCTGCCACGCCCAGCACCATGCCTATGTAGCCGAAGAAGGTGGTAATAATCACACTCTCTATGATGATGAGCTTCAGTATGGCCCACGGCTTGGCGCCGATGGCCTTGCGGATGCCGAACTCATGGGTGCGCTCCTTGACGGTGATGAGCATGATGTTGCTCACGCCCACGATGCCCGAGAGCAGCGTGAAGAGGCCTACTATCCAGAGGGCAGTACGAATGATGCCGATGCCCGTCTGCATCTGCAGGTTATTGGTATAGCGGTTCCAGAGCCAGATGCTTTCCTCATCGTCGGGTGCTGCCTGGTGGGCGGCATTGATGTGCTGACGGTACTCTCGTTCGAAGTCGGTATTGGCCTGTTCGGTGGTCAGCCCGTGGAAGTTAAACTCTATGCGTCCGGCATCGGCGGTATTGGCTCCGAAGATGCCCTTCATCGTGGAGTAGGCCGTGAAGGCGCTGGCCCGTCCGTTCTCCTGTTCCTTGTAGATGCCCACCACCTGGAAGGCAAAGGCTCCCACGTTGACATGCTGGCCTACGAGGGTGCCCAGCTCCTTGGCCTGCTTATTACTGATGACGATTACCTTGCGGCGCTCCCGCTGGTCAATATCGTTGATGAAGCGTCCCTTCAGCATCTCCACCTTGTCTATCTGCGTATGGTTAGGATAGACGCCGGCCAGCGTGGTATTCAGGTACTGCTCGCCGAGGCTCACCGTGACCGACGTCTCGTACATGGCTCCCACGGCATCGATGTTCTCGGGGAAGCTGGTGCCGGTAATGGCGATGTCGTTGCGGTTCAGCTGAATGTTGCGGTTCTCCTTCAGTCCCTGATAGGGCTTCGACGTGTAGCCGCCCCACACAATCATGGAGTTAGTCAGGAATCGCTCCGACTGCTGCAGCTGCGCATGGATGAGTCCGTTGCCTGCCCCCAGCAGCACAATGAGCATGAAGATGCCCCATGCCACCGCGAAGCCTGTCAGCCCCGTGCGCAGCTTGTTACGTCTGGCCGTCTGCCATATCTCATTCAATAACTCCATCCTTTATTCTGATTACGCGGTTCGTCTTCTCGGCCACGCTGGGGTCGTGGGTCACAATAATCTGCGTGATACCGTCCTCTGCATTCAACTGTTTCAGCAGCTGCATCACCTCTATGCTGGTCTTCGAGTCCAGCGCACCAGTCGGCTCGTCGGCCAGGATAATCTGCGGCTGCGTAATGAGTGCACGGGCAATGGCCACGCGCTGCCGCTGTCCTCCAGAGAGCTCATTGGGATAGTGCGTGGCCCAGTCCAGCAGTCCCAACCGTTCCAGATACTCTAAGGCAAGGGTGTGCCGCTTCTTGCGCGACACCCCTTGATAAAAGAGCGGCAACTCCACGTTCTCCACAGCCGTCTTAAACGATATGAGGTTAAACGACTGGAAGATAAATCCTATCATGTGGTTACGGTACTCGGCAGCCTTTCGCTCCGAGAGGTTCCAGATGCGCACGCCGTTGAGCAGGTATTCGCCCGAGTCGTAGTTGTCAAGAATGCCCAGTATGTTGAGTAGCGTTGATTTTCCTGAGCCTGAAGCGCCCATGATGCTAACGAACTCGCCCTTCTCTATGTCGAGCGTGATGCCTTTCAGCACGTGCAGCGGCTGAGCACCCTTATAGGTCTTGTTGATGTCCTTGAGATGTATCACCTTGTTTGATTTACGATTTACTAATTTGACGTACAAAGATACAGTAAAGTTGCACATCCCACAAATTTTCTAATATTATTTAAATGAATGTAAGACTTTTAGCACACCGAAGCGCCGTTACTTCGCAGCAAGTGCTATCCCCTCGCTCGGTCCGCAGGGACGCTTGCCAGAGCAAGAACCCCTCCTGTAGGAGGGGGACGATTACCACACAAGGGCATGCCCACATTCTGTCCTCCCCCTACAGGGGGAGTTAGAGGGGGTCAGGGAATTGGTGACCTCCCCTAACCCCTCCTGTAGGAGGGGGACGATTACCACACAAGGGCATGCACACATTCTGTCCTCCCCCTACAGGGGGAGTTAGAGGGGGTCACCACCATGCATCTTGCCCTCATACCGTCCTCCCCCTACAGGGGGAGTTAGAGGGGGTCAAGAGTCAGAGGGTCTCACCGCCATGCTTCAACGACTTCCTGTATGTCAATACCCAACAGGTGCATTTGGCGGAAGAGGGCGGGCAACTGCTGCTCCATGAAGAGGCGGCGGCGCTCCTGCATAATCTGCTGGCGGGCACCGGGGGTGACGAAGTAGCCCAGGCCGCGCTTATTATATATAATGTTCGCGCGCGCAAGCTCGTCGTAGGCTTTGACGGCGGTGTTGGTGTTCACCTCGAGCATGACGGCATACTCGCGCACCGAGGGGATGCGGTCGTCGTCCTTATACGTCCCTGCCAGAATCTCGTCGCACAGACGGTCGGCCATCTGCAGGTAGATGGGTTTGTCGTTCGTGAAACTCATACGTTCAACCATTTATGATTATTCACCTGCATGCGGCAGAAAATGCGATAAGAAAGCCAATAGAAGAGTACCGACAGGAGGTAAAAGCCAATGGTCACAGCGTAATACCAGCCAGTTGGCACCACCTCACCCGTGTCCGTTTGCGACAGCATGCTTGGAAAACCCAGGCCAAACCGCCAGACGAATATCAGCACATAGACAAGAATGACATGAGCCATAGCGGTCAGTAAGATCGGCTGACGGCGCAACAGCGTGCCGCCCAGCATGTAGAACGCATGTACCAGCAGGAAAAAACCTATCAGCGGCACCGTCAGATAATTGTCTATGGTCAGTAATGTCCATGTGTCAAAGAAATAAGGAACACTCCAAACGACCATGTGCCCGGCCAGCAGATCAATCAGCACGCGCAAGGCGTCGGCACATAGGTAAGCCACAAAGGAGCCTAAGGCACAGAACAGCGTGGCAAAAAGAAAGTTGACCACATATTTCTCTGCGTTCGCCAAAGGCAACGTCAGGTAAGCTGCCCGGGCCCCCGTACTCTTCAGGCCCGTGAACATGCAGACAGCGCCAAAGAGCATGGCAATGCCAATAAAGACAATGCTAAAACCTGCTATTTGGTCAATGGCATTATAATAAATGCTATGTACTACTTCTGCACTCTCGTCCGTGTAATTACGGCTGTAAAAACTCGACCACAAAAAGAACAACTGCCACAGGAACAAGGCAATGAACTGTAGGCTGAACACACGCAGCCAGATGCTGCGGGTGGTGACGAAGTGGCACTTTAGTGCCAGCACGAATCTATGGAAATCAAACTGTTTCATACTTATTTTCTGGAGGTGATATAGTTAAACAAAAGTTCGAGGTTCAGCTGCGTCTCAGCATCGCCGGGCTGCCTTCGGGTGATAACGGCGTTGCCCTGAGGCGCAGGCTCGGAATAAACGACGGGCGAGTCATCGTTCACGGAGCGGAACGAGAAGGCATACTGCCCGGTCAGCTGCTGCACCGACGCATTGAGCAGCAACGCCCGCTGCGAGAGAATGAGCACGTGGTCGAGCAGTTGCTCCACGTCGTGCACCTGATGGGTAGAGATGATGATGAGGCGGTCGTCATTCATGTGGCGGGCAATGACCTTGCGGAACTGGCTCTTCGACGGGATGTCCAGTCCGTTGGTCGGTTCGTCCATGAAGAGATACTTGGTCTGCGTGGCCAAGGCGAAGGCCACGTACGCCTTCTTCTTCTGCCCCATGGAGAGCCGGCCGAGGTGCACGTCGGGACTCAGTTCGAAGTCAGCAAGGCACGCCTGCAGCACTTCATGAGAGAAACGGGGATAGAACGGGCTGTAGAGCCTGACATACTGCGCCAGCGTAAGGGCAGGCAGCTGAAACTCCTCTGGCAAAAGATAGATTTCGCTGAGCGTTACGGGTTGTCGCTCGCACGTCGCTACCCCGTCGCAACAAACCGAACCCTGCTGGGGCCGGAGCAGACCGGAGAGCAGATACAAGAGAGTAGATTTGCCTGTTCCGTTCTTCCCCAGCAGGCCATAGATGCGGTTTTCCTTCAGCTCGAGGCTGAACTGGTCAAACACAAGGGCGTGCTGGCCCTTGTACTTGAACTGAATGTTTTTTACTTCAATCATACGGTTTATTTTGTCTTTGGTTTGTAAAACTTACAGTTATTTATGTGTACTACTTTAATAGTACACTGCAAAAGTAAGACATTCCGCCGTATCTTCCAAACTTTTCTCCCATTTTTTGCGTATTTTAACGTTTTCTCCTCTTCCCGTACGGGCTGTATCACCAACGCTGAGGCGGTACATCTCCGTGTCGGAGCCGCCACATGTCCTTGTCTTAGGTACCACATAACTATGCTGTTGACTATAGTCGGAAGAACAGCTGACTATAGTCGGATGGTCTGCTGACTATAGTCGGACACTCTTCCGACTATAGTCAACAGTATAGAGAGGTACGGCCTAAGACAAGGACATGCGGCGACTCCGACACGGAGATGTACCGCATCAGCATTGAGGACAAGGGTGAAAAGAACAGGGGAAACGGGGAAATCAGTCGCGCACGTCGGCACCCCACATCATTTTTTCGCGGAGCGTCTGGAAGTGGCTCTGGCGGGGACGCTTCACAATCTGCGCCTTGTAGGGGGCGAGATGCAGCGACAGGCGAGTGGTCTCGGGCAGACTCTCGCTGCGTCCGTCGATGGCTACCAGATAGTTGTGGGTGCGGCTCTCCACGTCAATGTCGAGCGTGGCCGTTTCGGGAATGACGAGCGGCCGGGTGTTGAGTGAGTGAGGAGCCACAGCCGTCATCAGGAAGACGCGCGTCTGAGGTATGATGATGGGTCCGCCATTCGACAGCGAGTAGGCCGTTGAGCCCGTTGGCGTGCTCACCACCAGTCCGTCAGCCTGATAGGTGGTGAGATACTCTCCGTTCACTTTGGCACGTATGCTGATCATGGAGGCGGTGTCACGCTTCAGGATGGCCACGTCGTTCAGCGCACAGTTATAGCCCCTGAGCGGCTGACCGTCGGTGTCAACCTGTAGCAGGGAGCGCTGGTCAATCCACACATGCTCGTTAAGAATGTCTTTAATACATTGCTCAAACTCATCAGGATGAATGTCAGCCAGGAAACCCAGGCGCCCCATGTTGACGCCAATGATGGGAGTACCCGAGTTGCCCACGATGCTGGCCGTGCGCAGCAACGTGCCGTCGCCGCCCATGGAGATGGCGTAGTCGTAGGGTTCCTCAAAGCGGTCGAAGACGTGGGCGAAGGCCGGCTGTACGCCTGCGGTGTGCTGCAGGAAGTCGAAATAGTCGCGGTCAATGTGTACTTCAGCCTCGTACTTCTTCAGGCACGAAAGCACTTCTTGTATGGAAGCCGACTTCTTGGCTTGGTAGCAGTTGCCGAACAGGGCAATGATGAGTTTACGTCTGTGCATAAAAAAACAGGGTTAAAAATGCGGTTATTTGCCAAACATTTTGTAATTTTGCCGTCAAAGGTACAAAGAAGTAACCGAAAATGCAAATATAAATGACAAAATTAAGCGTAAATATCAACAAAGTGGCCACCCTGCGCAACGCACGAGGCGGCAACAACCCCGACGTAGAGCGGGTAGCCCAGGACTGCGAATTCTTTGGAGCCCAGGGCATTACCGTACACCCCCGCCCCGACGAGCGGCACATTAAGTATGAGGACGTGCGCCAACTGAAGCCACTCATCAAGACAGAGTTCAACATTGAGGGCAACCCTATTCCGTCGTTCACCGAACTGGTCTTGGAGGTAAGGCCCAAGCAGGTGACGCTGGTGCCCGACGGTCACGACCAGCTGACGTCGAACCACGGCTGGGACACGTTGGAGAACCGCCCGTTCCTGACTGACATTTGTAAGGTGTTTAAGGATGCCGGCATCCGCACGAGCATCTTCGTTAACCCCGACGCGCACATGGTGGAGGGTGCCAAGCTGTGCGGCGCCGACCGTGTGGAGCTTTACACGGAGCCGTACGCAGCCAACTTCCTGGCCGACCGCGAGGCAGCCATCGCCCCGTTCATCGAGGCAGCAAAGGCAGCACGCGACTGCGGGCTGGGGCTGAATGCCGGTCATGACCTGTCGTTAGTGAACCTGCATTACTTCCACGAGCAGATTCCCTGGGTAGATGAAGTGAGCATCGGCCACGCCATCATCAGCGACGCGCTGTACATGGGGCTGCGCGAAACCATCCGACAGTACTTAAAAGCATTGCAATAGCATAATTGTAAATATAGTAAAACAGTAAAATAGTCCTATGAAAAAGGTTTATATGTTCTTAGCTGAAGGCTTCGAGGACGTCGAGGCCCTCATCCCGTTAGACGTGCTGCGTCGCGGCGGCGTTGACGTGAAGACAGTAAGTGTGGGCGACGGCTATGTCGTCACTTCAGCCCACGGCGTGAACATCGAGGCAGACTTGATGTTCATGGAAATCAAGCCCAACGAGGCCGACCTGCTCATGCTGCCCGGCGGCATGCCCGGCGCATCGAACCTCTATGCGCACCAGGAGCTGTGCGAGGCGCTGCTGAAGCAGAACGAGAAAGGCAAGATGATCAGCGCCATTTGTGCCGCACCTGCCGTGGTGCTGGCCCAGTTAGGCATTCTGAACGGCCGCCGTGCCACGTGCTATCCCGGTTTTGAGCAGATGCTGACCGAGGCCACCTACACGGGCGACCTGGTGACGGTTGACGGCAACATCACCACAGCCGAAGGTCCCGCTGCCGCCTTCCCCTACGCCTACGAACTGCTGGCACAGCTCGTTGACAAGGCCACGTCCGACCAGATAGCCGAAGGCATGCGGTTCAAGCATTTAATGAGTAATAGCAACGAACTACAGGACTAAAAGGACAAGCGGCATGCTATACCAAGAATTATCGTCGAAGATCCTAAAAGCCTATTTCGAAGTATTAAAAAACTTAGGAACCGGTTTTTTGGAGTCTGTCTATGAGAACGCACTCTGCATAGAATTTGACGAGCTAAATATCCCTTACGTTAGACAAAAACACTTGTGCTTAGTCTATAAAGGAAGGAATATTGGAGATTTCATTGCAGACATTGTCGTTGACGATAAAATAATTTTGGAATTAAAAGCTGTATCAAAATTAGTTCCTGCCCATAGTGCTCAACTCATCAATTATCTCACCTTGACCCAATGCAAAGTTGGTTTACTCCTAAACTTTGGAGAAGGAAGAGATTACAAACGAGTTTACTTAAAAGATTAACTCTGTCCTCTAAGTCTTGAGGTCCGTTGCAAAAAGAAATAATAATGTCCTTTAAGTCCTATAGTCCGTTGCAAAAAAAAGACTACGTCATCATCGTGGCAGGCGGAAAGGGTCTGCGCATGGGGTCGGACATTCCGAAACAGTTCCTGCCTATTGGCGGGAAGCCCGTACTCATGCGCACCATTGAACGGTTCTGCGAATACTCCGGCGACCTGCAAATCATACTCGTGCTGCCCAAGGCACAGCAGGAATACTGGAAGGAGCTATGTCTGCAGTACCAGTTTCCCCTCCCACAACAGGGAGAGGACGGGGGTGGGTCTTACCAGCTGACCGACGGAGGCGAGACGCGCTTCCACAGCGTGCAGCACGGACTGGCCCTCATCCCCGACGATGCTGAGGGAGTGGTTGGTGTGCACGATGGTGTGCGCCCCTTCCCTGCTGTTGACGTCATCCGCCGCTGCTACGAGACAGCCCGCACACAGAAGGCCGTCATCCCCGTTACGCCCGTTGTTGAGACCCTGCGCCACAAGGAGCGCGGCAACGTGTATCGTGCCGACTACTGCCTGGTGCAGACCCCGCAGACGTTCGACATACAGCTGCTGAAGGCAGCCAACCGCCAGCCCTACCGTGAGACCTTCACCGACGATGCCTCCGTCGTAGAGGCTTTCGGCCATGCAGTCACTATGGTTGACGGCAACCGCGAGAACATCAAGATTACCACCCCCTTCGACCTGAAAATGGCCTCGGTGTTAGTTCATGAACAACCGTGAACTATGAATTATGAACTATGAACTGCTCAACCAAGACATACAATTCCTGCCGGGCGTAGGGCCTAACCGGAAGAAGATGCTCAGTCAGGAACTGAACATCACGACCGTCGGCGACCTGCTGCAGTACTACCCCTATCGTCATGTCGATAGGAGCAGGCTGTACAGCATTGGCGAACTGACGGGCGACATGCCCTACGTACAGGTGAAAGGCTACATACTGAGCTTCGAGACGTTCAAGATGAACGCCCACAAGGAACGTGTGGTGGCCCACTTCACCGACGGCAGCGGCAGGGTGATGGACTTGGTGTGGTTCTCATACGGCAAGACGGCCATCAACAAGTACAAGGTGGGCACGGAGTACGTGGTATTCGGCAAGCCGGCAGTCTTCAACGGCCGCATACAGGTGGCCCACCCCGATATTGAGCCTGCCGACACGCTGGAGCTCTCGACCATGAAGATGCTGCCCTATTACCACACGACGGAGAAGATGAAGAAGGCGGGCATGAACTCGCGCACCATTGAGAAGCTGACCAAGACGATGGTAGGCACCATCAAGGAGACGCTGCCCGAGACGCTCATGCCCGACATGGTGGAACGGCTGCACCTGGTGTCGCGTGACGAAGCCCTCCGTAACATTCACTATCCCGACAACGCCAAGCAACTGGAACGTGCCCGTGTCAGGCTGAAGTTTGAGGAGCTGTTCTATGTGCAGCTTAATATATTAAGGTACGCGAGCGACCACCGACGTAAGTACCGAGGCTACGTCTTCTCACGAGTGGGCGAGCTGTTCAACTCCTTCTATTACCACCATCTGCCCTTCGAACTGACGGGAGCCCAGAAGCGCGTCATCCGCGAGATACGCAAGGACATGGGGTCCGGACGGCAGATGAATCGTCTGCTGCAGGGCGACGTGGGCTCGGGCAAGACGCTGGTAGCGCTGATGACCATGCTCATAGCGCTGGACAACGGCTTCCAGGCCTGCATCATGGCACCCACGGAGATACTGGCCGAGCAGCACCTGCAGACCATTCGCGACTTTCTGGGCACGATGCCCGTCCGTGTGGAGCTGCTGACAGGCATCGTCAAAGGCAAGAAGCGCAAGGAGGTGCTCGACGGACTGCTAACCGGCGAGGTGAAGATACTGGTCGGCACGCACGCCGTCATTGAGGACACCGTCCAGTTCCAACGGCTCGGCATGGTGGTGGTTGACGAGCAACACCGCTTCGGCGTAGCACAAAGGGCCAAGCTCTGGGGAAAGAGTGCCAACCCGCCCCACGTGCTCGTGATGACGGCGACGCCCATTCCCCGTACGCTGGCCATGACCCTGTACGGCGACCTTGACGTGAGCGTCATCGACGAGTTGCCGCCAGGACGCAAGCCCATACACACCACCCATGTGTTCGACAGTCGGCTGGGCTCGCTCTACGACGGTATTCGCCGCCAGATACTGCAAGGGCGGCAGGTCTATATTGTCTTTCCACTTATTGAAGAGAGCGAGAGCATGGACCTGAAGAACCTGGAGGACGGTTTCGAACAGCTCCTTCAGGTATTCCCCGAGTTCCGGCTCAGCAAGGTGCACGGAAAGATGAAGCCCAAGGAAAAAGAGGAGGAGATGCAGCGCTTCGTCAATGGTGAGACCCAGATACTGGTGGCTACAACGGTCATCGAGGTGGGTGTCAACGTGCCCAACGCCTCGGTCATGGTCATTCTCGAAGCCCAGCGCTTCGGCCTGAGTCAGCTGCACCAGCTGCGCGGCCGGGTGGGACGGGGTGCCGACCAGTCATACTGCATCCTTGTTACCAGCTACAAGTTGAGCGAGGACACCCGTAAACGCATAGACATTATGTGTGAGACGAACGACGGCTTCCGCATTGCCGAGGCCGACCTGAAGCTGCGCGGACCGGGCGACCTGGAAGGCACGCAGCAGAGCGGCATGGCCTTCGACCTGAAGATAGCCGACATAGCCCGCGACGGCCAGCTGGTACAGATGGCCCGCGACGAGGCACAGCGCATTATTGACGACGACCCCACCTGTACGAACCCTAAGTATCTGACGCTGTGGAACCGGCTTCGCGAACTGCGAAAGACCAATATTAACTGGGCTGCCATCTCTTAAATAAATTGTTAAAATACACACAAAGAGTGTTAACACGGCTCGAGTTTGCAAAATAATTATTACCTTTGCACCGTTTATTATTCGTGAGGTACCTTTTTTGCCTCGTAACCCAAACCAATTAATATGACTTTAAAGAAGCTTAAGAAAATTACATTTGTTGCATTGGCAACGCTGAGTGCCCTCCCGATGATGGGACAGGACCTCTTGGCTAACCAGGCACCTATCGACCGCAAAATGAAGGCCGTAGATTCAGTAGCATTCAATCAACTTCTTCGCAACGAAGCAACCGAGCTCCCCGGTGCTGACCTCTATCAGGACTGGGACAACAGATATGTAAGCCGTGTTAACGGCATCCTCCCCGATGAATTTCGTATTGACCTGCGTGGTTTCCACATGCCGACCCCAAGTCGCGTGGTAACCTCGAACTTCGGTGCCCGCTGGGGACGCCAGCACAAGGGATTGGACATTAAGGTGTATATTGGCGACACCATCTGCGCTGCCTTCAGTGGCAAGGTACGTATCGTACGCTATGAGCCGCGCGGCTATGGTAACTACGTCGTCATTCGTCACGACAATGGTCTGGAGACTGTCTATGGCCACATGTCAAAGCAGCTCGTTCGCGAGAACCAGGAAGTACGCGCCGGACAGCCCATCGGTCTTGGTGGTAACACAGGCCGCAGCACCGGTTCACACCTGCACTTCGAGACCCGCCTCTGTGGTGTAGCCCTGAACCCCGCCCTGATGTTCGACTTCAAGAACCAGGACGTTGTTGACGACTACTATGTATATCGCAAGGCTACCTACGAGCGTGAGTCAGCACAGGCTACTCGTCTGCGTGGTGTCGGTGGCACCGCTACCGCTCCTGCCGAGCCCAGACAGCACAACGAGGTGGCAGCCGCTACGCCGGCTCCCCGCCACAACAGCGCCAGTGCTAATTCTGACGCCCGTTTCCACAAGGTCAGCAAGGGTGAGACGCTCTACAGCATTGCCCGCAAGCGCGGCACTACCGTTGATAAGCTCTGCAAGCTGAACCACATCGGCAAGAACTTCCGTCTGACTCCTGGACAGGTGCTGAAGTATAACTAAGAAATGATTACAAAAAAACATAATAGCCGTGCTTGTCCACTCAATGCAAGCACGGCTTTTTTATTAATTTAGCTTATAACGTTGATGTCATGAAGACGAAGATTGGTTTGCTTACTGCCGTCTTGTTTGTAGGCCTGCTTCCCGTACAGTCACAGAGACTATCAGAAGAGTTCACCGTAGCAACGCTTAACGTTGACGGACTTCCCACCGATGTGATAGGTATTCCCATCAACAGCGATGGTCCTGGTGAGAGATACACACCAGAGATTGCCGACTACCTGCTACAGAAAGGCTATGACATTATAGGCCTGCAGGAGAACTTCAACTACTACGACCTCCTTTTCCCTAAGATGGAAGCTGATTACCAGCACGATGACTGTAAGGGGAAGATGTCACTATCGACATTGTCGTTTCCCTTCCCATTTGACGGCATCAGCCTCCTTTGGCGAAATAATATCCTTGGCTCACATACCGGTGGCGAGGCTTGGACGGAGGCATACGGTATTTTCGACCATGCCAACGATGCCCTGACCAAAAAGGGCTACCGTCGTTATGAACTCACCCTCGCGGGGGGCTCACAGGTAGTGGTGTATAACGGACATTGGGATGCCAGCGTCGATGATGACGAAGAGAATGGCAGGGACACTCCCGACCGTGAGGCCCGCATGAGCCAGTGGATTCAGCTGCGCGATGCCATCATGGACCGTCTCGACGACAGACCCGTCATCGTGCTGGGCGACACGAACAGCTACTACTGCACTGACAACGTGAAACACTTCTTTATTGACTACATCGAGGCTACGGGTAAGGCCCGGGTTTCCGATGCTCGGATAGAGATGGAGTGCGGCGGACAGTTTCCTCCCTTGGAGGAAGGTGCTGCCACCCACGATGAAGGGGGGCATGGCTGGATATGCCAAGGCGAGATGCTCGACAAGATTATATTCATCAACCCCACCGGTGGCAGCAAACTGACACCCCTCAGTTATCACGTTGACAGCGTGGCCTACATGCGTAGTGACGACCCGACATCACCGTTAGGCGACCACTTCCCCGTCTCGGTGAAGTTCCGCATTGAACCGGCAGGAAGTGATGAAACAGGAATAGAGAACCCTGTCATCAGTCCGCTTGAGAACAGGGAGGAGTGGTATGACATGCAGGGGCAGAGGTATGCCCGAAAGCCCACGGCTCCCGGTATCTATCTGCATCATGGACGAAAGATTGTTATTAAATAATAGGAGTGGGGAAAAAGAGAATGAACAACAGGCCATTACAAATAACAGTTGCCCTGTTCCTGACAGCCCTCTTCCTACTTACCAGTTGTGCAGCAGGGCGCGAGGCAATGGCTTCAGCAGAGACCATAGAGGTGGAAGGCATTGTACTGGATGAAGAATCTTTGCCTGTGATCGGAGCCACTATCATCGTCAAAGGGTATAAGAACAGGGGTGCTGTTTCTGATATTAACGGCAAATTCAAACTAACTGTGCCCAAGGGAGCCAGACTTCAGTTCTCCTTCATCGGCTATGAGACGCATACGCTAAAAGCCAAGCGCCACATGAAAGTGCGCCTGAAGGAAAGCAAGAATATCACTAAGTGCTACTTTTAGCCCAACACAAAGCCTGTGAAGATGCGGCCTGAGTTGATGCTGAGCCGGCGGGCAGAGAAGAAGTCGTCACATTGCTGATAAGTGCAGATGCCTGCCACTTGCACCAGCCCAGCAGGAATGCCGCAGTCCAGCAGTTGCTGGCGGTTGCACTCCCAAAGGTCTATGTGCCACTTGGGGTGTTGGGTAGTAGATGATGGGTGACGGGCGATGTGCTCCATGCAAAAGCCGGCATCGGCAAAGGCTTGATACACCTCGTCGCCCACTTCGAAAGCATCCAAAGAGATGCCCGGGCCTATCACGGCACGAAGCACTCCCGGACGTGAGCCGTAAGTGTCAGCCAGCGCCTCCACGCCACATTGGGCAATGCGTTGCACCGTACCCCTCCACCCCGCATGAACGGCACAGGCGGCCTGATGTTCTGCGTCATATATAATAATAGGTATGCAGTCGGCCGTGGAAACGCCAACGCATACCTTCTTCACATCGGTCATCACGGCATCGACACCCTCTAACGCCTGCTGACGTTCTTCTTCAGTCAACAGCAGGAAGTCTTCATCAATTTTCCGCACCACCCTGCCGTGAACCTGGTGCGGCAGCACCAGCCTCGACGGCTCAATGCCCAAACGGTCACAAAGCAGACGGCGATTCTCCCGAATAGCCTCAGGAGCATCGCCGCAGTATTCATTAATATTAAACTCGCCGTAGCTGCCCTGGCTCACCCCGCCATGACGCGTGGTGCTGAACGCCGTGATGCGTTCGCCAAGGTCGTAAGTCAGAAGGACAGGCACGTTACTCATCCTCCTCTTCGTACTCAAAGTCGTCCAACTCCTCGTAGTCCTCTATCTCGTCGTCATCGACAAACTCAATGTCGTCCTCTCCCTCGTCAGCCATCTCCACGGCAAAGGTGCTCATGTCCTTGTCACGGTGCACAATAGACTCCGACGTGGTGACGGCCGCCAGTTTGTTGCTCTCGGCATTCAGTTCCCGCCACAGCACGTCCTTCAGTTCGTCAAGATGCTGTTGCGCCACCGCCGAGATAAACACCACGGGGACATCCTCGCCGTCAGCCTTGAGCTGCTCTTCCAGTTCCGACCGCAGCATGTCGATGAGCTCCTCATCCAGCAGGTCGCTCTTCGTCACGGCCAGCACACGGTGCTTGTCTAACAGCTCCGGGTTGAACTGCCGCAGTTCGTTGAGCAGAATATTGTACTCCTTGTAGATGTTCTCCGTGTCGCCAGGCACCATGAACAGCAACAGCGAGTTGCGCTCTATGTGGCGCAGAAAGCGCAGTCCCAGTCCCTTGCCCTCGCTGGCCCCCTCAATGATACCGGGAATGTCGGCCATGACGAACGACTTGTTGTCGCGGTAGCCCACAATGCCTAACGAAGGCTCCATCGTGGTAAAGGGATAGTTGGCAATCTTCGGCCGTGCATTCGACAGTGCCGACACCAGGGTCGATTTGCCGGCATTGGGGAAGCCCACCAGTCCTACGTCGGCCAGCAGTTTCAGCTCCATGATGACGGTCATCTCCTGCATCGGCTCACCGGGCTGTGCATAGCGCGGAGCCTGGTTCGTAGCCGAACGGAACTGGTAGTTACCCAGTCCGCCACGTCCGCCCTTCAGCAGCAGCACCTCCTGTCCGTCATAGGTGACGTCACAGACATACTTTCCCGTTTCGGCATTATAGACTACCGTTCCGCAGGGCACGTCGATATACACATCCTTTCCGTCGGTGCCGTGACACTTGTCGCGTCCGCCGTTACCGCCGTGCTCCGCCTTGATGTGTCGCATGAACTTCAGGTGCAGCAGCGTCCAGTAGTTGTGGTTGCCGCGCAGAATGATGCTGCCGCCCTTGCCGCCGTCGCCGCCGTCAGGTCCGCCGTTGGGGTTATACTTCACGTGGCGCAGGTGCATGGAGCCGCGGCCGCCCTTGCCCGAGCGACAATATATCTTTACGTAGTCAACGAAATTACTCTCCATATCGTGGTTATTGCTATAGTTTCTATAGTTGCTATAGTCTCTATAGTTTCTATAGACTGTCTATCACTTCCTGAATATCCTTGAAGATGCGCTCCAGCGTGCCGCTGCCGTTAATGTGGTGGTGCAGCCCTTCCTGCTTGTACCACTCAATGAGCGGCTGCGTCTGCGAGTGATACACCTGGAGGCGCTTCTTGATGGTTTCCTCGTTGTCGTCAGCACGCCCGCTCTGCTGTCCACGTAACAGGAGGCGCTTCATCAACTCGTCCTCAGGCACGTCCAGCTCAATCATGGCAGCCACCTTGTCACCCCGCTCGTCGAGCATCTTCTTCAGGGCCTCGGCCTGCGGAATGGTGCGGGGGAACCCGTCGAAGATAACCCCTTTGTGGCCGCGTCCATAGTCGTCATAGACCTTGGCCAGGATTGAAATCATCAGGTCGTCGGGAATCAGATTACCCTTGTCAATGAACCCCTGAGCCGTCTTGCCTAATTCTGTCCCCTGCTTGATCTCGTTGCGCAGCACATCACCCGTAGAGATATGCCCCAGTCCGTAGTGCTCAATCAGCAGGTCGCTCTGTGTTCCCTTGCCGGAACCCGGAGCACCGAAAATAACTATATTCTTCATAACAATTCTTTGTTTTTGTTCGTCATGTTTTACTTGCGCTTCCTTGCCTTTCCACTTGTACCACAAGTCGGTCATCAGGTCTTTCTTTCCCTTGCCCTCGTCCAAGTCACTGGGCAGGTGTGGCAGCTTTACTTCTCTCATACGCTAAAATCTCAAACCAAAGAGTAAATCTCCTTCAGGTTACGCCCCTGCTGGTCGTAATCCAGTCCGTAGCCCACAATGAAGTCATTGGGGATCGAGAAGGCAGCATACTTAATGTCAAGATGCTCCTGCAGCTTTTCGGGTTTCACGAAGAGCGTGCAGATGCTCACCGAGGCAGGGTTGCGCGTGCCGAGCGACTCCACCATCTGCTTCATCGTCCTGCCCGTATCGACAATGTCCTCCACAATGACGACATGCCTGTTCGTCAAGTCTTCGTTGATGCCCAGCACCTCGTGCACCTTCCCCGTAGAGGTGATGCCCTGGTAACTGGCCAGCTTCACAAACGATATCTCGCACGGAATGGTCAGCTCGCGCATCAGGTCGGCAGCAAAGATAAACGAGCCGTTAAGCACCGCAAGGAAGAGCGGGTTCTTGCCTTCGAAATCATGATTGATACGCTCAGCCAAGGCCTTCACATGCTCCTGAATTTCGGCTGCTGAAATAGACGTTTCGAACGTCTTGTCTTTAATAGTAACTCTGCTCATTTGTTATTTTTAGTTTATTTCAGGTACAAAATTACAAAAAAAATTCGACTTGCAAGAAATATTTTGGAAAACTCTTGCATTTACCTGACGGATTTTGTACTTTTGCAGCCAGTATATGAAAATATTTAACGGAGCTCAGATACATGAGCTTGACCAATACACAATAGAACACGAGCCCATCCAGTCCATTGATTTGATGGAGCGCGCCGCCAAGGCTATCACCCGTGCCATCAGCGAACAGTGGGGCACGAGTACACCCATTGTGGTGTTTGCAGGCCCCGGCAATAACGGTGGCGATGCACTCGCCGTAGCACGCATGCTGGCCGAAACCGGCTACAGCGTATCCACCTTCCTCTTCAACATCTCAGGACACCTGTCGGGCGACAGCTCCGTCAACCGCCAGCGCCTCAGGGAGTGCAAGCGCATCAAGTCCTTCATCGAGGTGACACAAGAGTTTGAACCCCCACAGCTATCGGCAGACACGCTCGTCGTCGATGGACTCTTCGGCTCTGGGCTCAACAAGCCACTGGCAGGCGGCTTCGCCTCGTTAGTGAAGTACATCAACGCCTCGTCGGCCCGCGTGGTCAGCATCGACCTGCCCTCGGGCCTAATGAGCGACGACAACACCTACAACATCCGTACCAACATCATCAGGGCCGACCTCACGCTCACCCTGCAGCAGCCCAAGCTCGCCTTCCTGTTCCCCGAGAACCAAGCGTACATAGGCAAGCTGCGCACCCTCGACATACGGCTCAGCGACGAAGGCATACAGAAAATTGACTCCCAGTACAACATCATTGAGGAGACCGACGTCCATCCGCTCCTGCTGCATCGCGAACCCTTTGCCCATAAGGGCAACATGGGCAGCGCCCTGCTCATAGCAGGCAGCTACGGCATGGCAGGGGCTGCCGTGCTGGCCGCCAAGGCCTGTCTGCGCGCTGGTGCCGGCAAGGTCACCGTCCACTCACCCCGCCGCAACAATGCCATACTGCAGATTTCCGTGCCCGAGGCCATCGTCCAGTTAGACTCCGAGGAGACCATCTTCTCGGAAGCCGTTGACACCGAAGACTACACCGCCTTGGGCATAGGCCCGGGCTTAGGCCAGAGCGAGACCACGGCCATCGCCCTCATCTCACAGCTGCGGCGCACACAGTGCCCCATCGTGGCTGATGCCGACGCACTCAACATGCTGGCCAACCACCGCGCCTGGATGATGCAGCTGCCCAAGGGCATCATCTTCACCCCCCACCCCAAGGAGTTCGACCGCTTAGAAGGCCACTCTGCCGACAGCTACGAGCGGCTCACCAAAGCCCGCGAAATGGCCGAGCGCCTGCAGGGCTACGTCATTCTGAAGGGGCACCACTCCGCACTCTGCTGTCCTGACGGACACGTCACGTTCAACAGCACGGGCAATGCCGGCATGGCCACGGCGGGCAGCGGCGACGTGCTCACGGGCATCATTACCGCCCTACTGGCCCGCGGCTATCAACAGTGCGAAGCCTGTCTGGTGGGCATGTACCTCCACGGACTGGCAGGCGACATAGCCGCCAAGCACTTAGGCCAGGAGAGCCTCATTGCCAGCGACATCATACAGTACCTGTCGGCAGCGTTTGAAAGGTTAAAAAGTTAAAAGGTTAAAAAGTTAAAAAGTTACAATAACGATGAAGCGTATTCTTTTAGGATTATCCATTATTATCAGTCTGCTGTCATTCATCCCCGCAGGGGCGCAGACCCAACTGTCAAAGTATCAGCCCGGAGTAACCACCGACGGCGCCATCTACTATCTGCCCAAGACGGCCATGCACTTCATTGTGCAGGTGGAGAAGACCACCTACACCCCCGGCGAGTATGCCCCCTACGCCGAGCGTTTCCTCGCACTCCACAATGTGAACCCCGAGAAGTCGGTCAGCTACCGCGTCACCAACGTCATGATGCAGGCCGTGGGACAGGCTGACACCGCCAAATGCTTCGCCGTGAAGTACAACGCCAAGTCAACAGCGTCGAACCTCGAACTGGCTGACGACGGCGTGCTGCTGGCCATCAACAGCCAGGGCATCCGTCAGGAGCGTCCACGCCACTTCACACCGGCCCCCAAGCCCAGGACCGTCAACCCCCGCCAGTTCCTCAACGAAGAGATACTCGCCGCAGGCAGCTCCGTGAAGCGTGCAGAGCTCATAGCACAGGAAATCTACAACGTGCGCGACAGCAAGAACCAGCTCACCCGCGGTGAGGCCGACTATATGCCCAAGGACGGAGAGCAGCTGCGCATCATGCTCAACCAGCTCGACGAGCAGAATCAGGCGCTGACCCAGCTCTTTGCCGGCGTCACCGAGCGCGACACCGTGGAGTACATCATCCAGACCTGCCCCATGACGGCCGTCAAGAACATGGTGCTCTTCCGCCTGTCACAGCACCTCGGACTGGTCAGTGCCACCGACCTGTCGGGCGAACCGTTCTACCTGAACGTTGAAGACCTGAAGACCGTGCCTGCCCCAGTGGCCGATAAGAAGAAAAAGAAGAAGATGGAAGAGGAAGGCATCTACGTCAACATTCCCGGGCGCATCCGCGTGACCGTCAACCACCACAACCAGGAGCTCTTCCGCGACGAGTTCAATGCCGGACAGTTTGGTAACGTAGAACTGCTCAGCGACGAGCTCTTCAACAAGCGTTACACCACCCATCTCCGCCTTAACCCCGTCAACGGAGGCGTAGAGCTCTTGGAGTCGGAACAGGTGAAGTAATACGGTTATAATACACAAGAAGGAGAGAGGATGTGTCAAAATTGGCACATTCTCTTTTTATTTTGACTTGTATTCTATTGCTATCCGTGTGTTAAAATGCATGGTTTTGTGTGTTAAAATGCACGACTTTTTACCTAAAAAGCGGCCACTTCGTATGATTATCTCATGCACTTTTTCACACCGCCACAAGCACTTTAACACACCACCCCGTGCATTTAGACATGCCATCCCATGCATTTAGACATGCCATCCCATGCATTTAGACATAAGCCCTTCCCCCGATAGTCAAAGCCTTATCGCCATTTTCTGCCAAAAAGTTTGTTGGTGGAGCACTGCAGCGTAACCTAATTGGGGTAATAGCGCCATACCATTAGGATTCTTGCACCCTTATACTACGGCTCCTCCCCCATGCCATTACGGCTTCTCCCCCATACCATTGCGGCACCCTCCCCCATACCATTGCGGCACCCCCCGCAATACCACTGCGGCGCCCTCCCCAATACCATTGCGGCGTCCCATAGCCCCCTCTTATCCCCCCTGGGGGGAAGACACTGCGCCAAAAGCCTCTCCCAAGGGGGAGGTTGGAGGGGGCTGGGGCTCTCTTTAATTGTGCATTGTGGTGCCCTCTATCTGCGGACGGAACTTCTCGATTTTTACAAAAAAAGCTGTGGCCCCCTTCCGTGGGCCACAGCGACTCATTAGCCTAATTGTAATAAAGCCTGTAATAACAGGCTTTATGTCTGATTATTCAGCAAGCTTACCGTCAGAACCGAGCACATCAACAATCTTGTGGATGTACATCTTCTTCATGTTCTCGCGGGCGGGCTTCAGGTACTGACGCGGATCGAAGTGGTCAGGATGCTCAGCCAGGTACTTACGTACGGCAGCCGTCATGGCCAGACGCGAGTCAGAGTCGATATTAATCTTGCAGACAGCGCTCTTGGAAGCCTCGCGGAGCTGCTCTTCGGGAATGCCCACTGCGTCGGGCAGGTTGCCGCCGTACTTGTTGATGGTGTCCACCTCGTCCTGGGGAACCGATGACGAACCGTGCAGCACGATGGGGAATCCGGGGAGCTTCTGCTCAATCTCGTGCAGCACGTCGAAGGCGAGTGGCGGCGGAACGAGCTTGCCGGTCTTCGGGTCGCGTGTGCACTGCTCGGGCTTGAACTTGTAAGCACCGTGAGAGGTACCG